>JACCWP010000006.1 GCA_013697585.1 Nocardioidaceae bacterium | reverse complement strand
CCGGGACGGTGTACGTGTTCGGACCGGGCGGCCAGACCCTGCTCTACACCGGCGGGGAGACCCCCAGCGACTACGCCGCCGACCTGACCCGGCTGGTCGGCTGATCCTCACGTGGGGAACATTCGATCAGCGCCGACCGTTAGCGTACTACGATATCTAGTAGACACCTTCGGAGGCGCTCGTGCGTTTAACCACCCGGTCCATCGCGATCGCGGTCGGTGGGCTGCTGCTCGCCGCTGCCGTGGCCACGCCCGTTCTGGCCCAGGCTGACGAGGAGGCGCCGGCACCAGGCATGACCCATATGCACGACCAGATGATGGGCGGCCACAGCATGATGGGCGGCCACAGCACCGACATGGCCCTCATGCACGCCCAGATGATGGCCGAGAAGCCAGACGCCGAGTCTTCGTCCGAGTCGACCCGCTGACCCTGCCCGAGGAGAGCGACATGCCTGACGCGTTCTACGCCGTGGCCGTCCTGGCCTGCCCGGTCGGCATGGGCCTGATGATGTGGTTCATGATGCGGGGCGGCAAGCGGTCCGGGGTGAGCATTCCGGCCGAGCGGTCAGTTCATCGGTCGGGCAGTGATGCTGAGGTCGCCGCGCTGCGCGCCGAGGTCGATCAGCTGCGCGCCCAGCACCGCGATGGCCAACGGCGCGGCTAGGACGGCATCTGCCCCGAGAAGCTGATGGGGCACAGATCCGCGGCCGTCGCCACGACTGCGGGGGCCGCCACGACGGCGACCGGGGTGGCGAGCAGGGCAGCGGCCACCAGTACGGCGATCGCTGAGCCGGTAACGCTCAGCGGGTGCGCCGGGGCGACCAGTCGGCGTACCCGAGCCAGTGCTGTGCTTCCGCCGGCACCAAGACTGGCAGCCGGAGCCGGAGCCGGGGCCTCAGCCAGCCGGACGAGTGCCGTGGCGATCGTGAGCCGGTCGTTGCGCCGGGCGGCGACGTCATCGGCGAGCATCTCTACCAGACGCACCGTCGCATGGTGCGCGTCGCTGAAGGCTTGGACTCGGGGAAAGGCTCGGCGCAGGGTGTCCGAGGCCGCCAGCATCAGGTCGTGTCGTCCGCGCAGGTGCGCGCGTTCATGGGCGAGGACGGCTGTCAGCTGGTCGGGGTCGAGAGCAGCGACAGCGGCGGTGGTCACCACGATCTGTTCGCGGCGTCCCGGTAGGCAGTACGCCGCCGCGGCGGGATGGTCCACCACCCGCGCGCCACAACCCTCATGGCCACGAGGGACCAGGGTCAGCGCCTCCAGTTGGCGGCGCCGCTGCCGGCGTGAGGTCACCAGTCCGGCCAGGAGGCAGAACCCCACTCGGGCCACCACAGTGACGGCCAGCATCCCGCCGGTGACGCTCAAGACCGCGCCCCCCGGGGTGGCGTACTGGGAACGGAGGGCGACGGTGCACGCAGACACAAGTGCGGCGACGTTGGTGCTAAAGGGGATCTCCGGGACCGCGAGCGCGAGACCCGCGAGCACCACCGACACGAGGATCGACAAGCTCAGCGCTTGCCAGGCCAGGATTCCCAGCCGGGGAGAGCGATCTGGCCAGGCGGACCGCGCCAGCAGCCACCGACCCAGCGTTGCGACGACCACGGCGAACGCAGCCAGCGTGATCGGGGCGGTCACCGGCGGCGGCTCTTGCGCTTTGGCGCACGAGACGCCAGAACCTGCCGGAGCCGGGCCACCTCATCAGGTGGCATCTGCTCGACGAATCGCAGCAGGGTGGACGCCGGGTCGTTGCTGCCTGCCAGCGCCTCTCCCATCACGGCGGCCTGGTGCTCTTCGTGGGTCTGCACCGGCTCGTATCGGTAGGCGCGGCCAACCAGCTCGCGGGTGAGGAGTCCCTTGCGGTGCAGGTTGTCCATCACGGTCATCACCGTCGTGTAGGCGATCGTCCGGTTCTGCCGGAGATTCTCGAGAACCTCGCGCACGGCGACCGGGCGGTCGTACGACCAGAGCCGCTGCATGACGACGGCTTCCAGCTGTCCCAGTTGGCGCACCAGCGAGCCCCTCCGTTCCCGATCCGCCGCAACCCGATAGTCCAGTTCTATGCCGCATAGTAGCCCCACGAATGGTCCAGGCGGCCTGTCTGCCGTGGCCGAAACCAAGGCTTGATACTATTTGACTTAGTTGACCATGATCTGAGCCCCCGTTCACAGCAAGGATCCGCATGAGCTCTCGGCCGCCTCGTACGCAGCGTCCGTCCCGACGTCCGGGCGCCTCGGGCAGGCACGACCACGGATCGTCTGCGGGCCGGAGGAGCCGGACGAACACCGACACCCACGGTGCGGGCGCACCGCAGCGCCGGCGCCCGTGGGTGCTGCTTGTCGTCATCCTTGCGGGGGTGACCGCGCTCGTGGTGGGGGCGCTCTTCGTCGTCCAGGTCATCGTCGGCGCGGACGCACCGTCGGCCGGTGATCCGGTCCGGCTCGAGCACGTGCACGGACTCGGCGTCGATCCGGCCGACGGAGCCTTGTACGCCGGCACGCACTACGGCCTGATCCGTATCGACGAGGATGGTACGGCGACCCTGGTGGCTGATCGGGTGCAGGACTTCATGGGGTTCACGGTCGTCGGGTCCGAGCACTACCTGGCCAGCGGACACCCCGGCGCAGACCAGGACGGGCCGGCCAACCTCGGACTGATCGAGAGCACCGACGGCGGTGAGACCTGGGCGAGCGTGTCGTTGGAGGGCGAGGCCGACTTCCATGCGCTGGAGGCCCGCCACAACCTTGTGTACGGCTACAACGCGGGCGCACTGATGGTCAGCGACGACGGCGTGAACTGGGAGACCCGCGGCTCCCTGCCCCTGGCCGACTTCGCGGTCAGCCCCTCCGACCCCGACACGCTGGTCGCGACCACCGAACAGGGCCTGGCGCTCAGCACCGACGGCGGCCGGTCGTTCGCACCGATGGAAGGCGCCCCGCTGCTGCAGCTGGTCAGCTGGACGGACGACTCGGTGCTCGTGGGCGTCGCACCGGACGGGGCGACGTACCTCAGCAACGACGACGGCGAGTCGTGGCAGCTGCGGGCCAGCGTCGAGGGTCAGCCCGAGGCGTTGACAGCAGTCGGCCGCCAGGTGTTCGTGGCGCTGGCAGGCGGAACGGTGGTTCGCTCGACGGACGCCGGCGCCAGCTTCTCGACCATGCACGCCGGGGACTGAACGCCGTCAGGATCTCTGCCCCACTGGCACAACCGTCATCGGTCTGAGTGCGGACAGGGCAGGTACGGTCGGGGCCATGAGTCGGCAGGGCAATCTGGGCTTCGGTGGGCTCAGTCGCCTGCTTCGGGTCGGTGGTGTGGTGGTGGGTGCGGTCAGTTGTCTTCCGATGATTGCCATGCTCCCGAGCGCGCTCGGTGCGCTGCTTGCCGCGGTTGGAGTGCAGACTGGGTCCGGGCCGTGGGCCGCGCTGGCCAGCGTTCTTGCGCCCGCGGCGGGAGCGATGTTCGCCGTCTCCGCGGTGATGCTGGTCGTGGGGTGCTGGCGCTGCGGTCCCGTTCCCACCTTGCTGTCGGCCGTCGGAGTCGGGCTGCTGTTCGTGGGCATGTATGTGGTGCCCGACGACATGGGGACCGACGGGGCGGCGATGAGCGAGATGAGCGCGGCTGGATCCAACACCAGTCCGGCCTCGGTCACGTTCTATCTCGGCGTCACCGCCGTCACCGCCAGTCTGGTCTTGTCCGCTCGGCGGCGCCGGCTCCGGCGCTGTCGCCCGATCGCAGCGCTGCCTTGGCTGCGGCAAACGGCGGGAAGGTGACGACAAGGCCCGGCGGTCTGGTCAGGGGCGCGCGGTGATGCGGGCGGACTGGGCGACATCTCGGCGACGATGAGGTATGCCTCCGGTTGCTGAGCCCGGCCTCCGCTCGGTGTTGGGCAAGCCCGGCTACCGACGTCTGTGGGCGGCTCGCACCGTCAGCCAGGCGGGCGACATCGCCCAGTTCACGACGGTGGCGTTGCTGGTTTTCGAGCTGACCGGATCGGGTGTCGGTGTGTCCGGCGTGGTGCTGGCCGAAATCGCGCCGGTGCTGTTGCTCGCGCCGCTGGCCGGTCCGCTGGTGGACCGGCTGCCGCGGGTCCAGGTGATGCTCGGCGCCGACTTGGTCCGGCTGCTGCTGGCCGCCACGCTGGCGATGTGGCACACCGACGTCGCCGCCGTGTA
>JACCWP010000002.1 GCA_013697585.1 Nocardioidaceae bacterium | reverse complement strand
CGGGCGGGCTCCAGGGCCCCTGACCGCCCCAGCCGCCGGTCCGGTGGCCAGGCCGCCCCCCGGTCGTCGCTGCGGGTGGTGCCCGAGCAACAGAACCGCCCGGGGCGCGCCTTCGTCGTGCTGCTGGTGGGGGTGCTCGCCGCCGGGCTGGTCGGGTTGCTGGTGCTCAACACCGCGATGCAGCGGTCGGCCTTCCGGCTCGAGGCGCTCGAGGTCGCGGCCGCCGAGACCGAGGTACGCCGCCAGGTGCTCGACCTGCAGATCGACCGGATGCGCAGCCCCGAGGTGCTGGGCCAGCGTGCCACCGAGCTCGGCATGGTGGCGATGACCGACTCGGCGTTCCTGCAGCTGCCCGGCGGCGAGATCATCGGCGACCCGGCTCCCGCGGTCGCCGGTGTCGGGGTCCAGCTGCTGAACCCGCCCACCTGGTCCGCCGACCCCAAGCGCGCCCCGAAGCCTGACCGCCAGCCCAACCGCGTCCCGAAGCCTGACCGCCAGCCTAACCGCGTCCCGAAGCCCGACCCCGGACCGCACCCCAAGCCCGACCGCGAGGCCGACCGGGCCGGGGAAGGGCGGAACGATCGATGACTCCTCGAGCGCGCCGTTCCGGCGCCGCGGGTGGCTCGGCCCGACGCCGCGGCGGGACCGACCGTCGCCGGCACCGGCTGCAGACCCGGGTCCGGGTGGCGCTGCTCCTGGTCGGCTTCGTGCTCTCGATGTTCGCTGCGCGGCTAGTGCAGCTGCAGGGTGTCGACGCGGCGGCCTACGCCTCGATGGCCCAGGCTGAGTCCACGCGCACGGTCACTCTGCACGCTGCTCGTGGGCAGATCCTGGATCGCGATGGTGCGGAGCTGGCCACCAGCGTCGACGCCGTCGCGCTGGCCGCCGACCCCACCCAGACCAGCGACCAGGCCCCCGAGATCGCGGCCGTGCTGACCCGCGTCCTCGGCCTGGACTACTTCGCCACGGTCGAGGCGCTGCGCACTCCCGACACACGCTTCGCCTACCTCGCCAGGCAAGTCCCGCAGTGGCGGGCGGACCGGGCGTTGGAACAGCTGTCCGCCGCGAACCTGGCCGGTGTCTATCCCGAGCGAGACCCCCTGCGGGTCTATCCCGCCGACGACGTGGCGGCCAACGTGATCGGCTTCGTCGGCCAGGACGGCGTCGGCCTGCAGGGGCTCGAGTCTGTCTTCGACCTGTTCATGCGCGGACGCGACGGCGAGGCCACGTACACGGTCTCGCCCAGCGGTGAACAGATCCCGCTGAGCCCGGGCGCCGAGCAGCAGCCGACCCCCGGCCTGGGCCTGCAGCTCACCATCGACCGTGACGTGCAGTGGTACGCGCAGCGGCGCCTGCGCATGGCGGTGGAGGAGACGGGCGGCGAGTCCGGCACCGCGATCACGATCGACGTCGACACCGGCGAGGTCCTCGCGCTGGCCGACTACCCGTCCTACGACCCCAACCGGCCGGCCGCCACGGCGCGCGACGACCGTGGGAGCCGCGCCGTGCAGAACGTCTACGAGCCCGGCAGCGTCGAGAAGGTCCTCACCTTCGGGGCACTGCTGGATGCGGGTCTGGTCGAGCCGGACACCCGGCTGCGGGTCCCACCGTCGCTGACCTTCGACGGACATACCGTGCACGACGACTGGGGCCACGGCCCGCTGCGCTACACCGCGTCCGGCGTCCTCGCGCACTCGTCCAACCTCGGCACCATCCGGGCCGCCATGCGACTGCCTGCGGGCGAGCTCGAGGCCTATCTGCGGTCGTTCGGCCTGGGCGAGGCCACCGGGGTCGGCCTTGCCGGTGAGTCCGACGGTCTGCTGGCCGAGCACACGACGTGGCCCGACATCCAGCACGCGACCATCGCCTTCGGCCAGGGTCTGTCGGTCACTGCGATCCAGTTGGCCGCGGCCGTCAACGCGGTGGCCAACGACGGCGTCTATGTGCAGCCGTCGCTCGTACAGGGTGTCGTGACCGACGGCGAGCTGGGCGACCGGGTGCAGCCCGAGGCACACCGGGTGATCTCGGTCGGCGCCGCGGAACGGCTGCAGCTGATGATGGAGACGGTGACCCGCGAGCAGGCCACTGGCGTCAACGGACGCATCGAGGGGTACCGGGTCGCGGGCAAGACCGGCACGTCGCAACGCGTCGTCGATGGCGAGTACGCGCCCGGTCAGCGGGTGATCTCCTACGCCGGCTTCGCCCCGGTGGAGGATCCGCAGTTCATGACCTACGTCGTCATCGACTTCCCCAAGGACGGCAGCTACGGAGGCACCGCCGCTGCGCCGGTGTTTCGCGACGTCATGTCCTACGTGCTCCGTCGCTACGCCGTGGCGCCATCATCGACGCGCCCCCCCCAGATCCCGCTGACCTGGTAGCGGTGCGCGCCAGTGGGGGCCGGTGGACAGACCGACCTCCCTGCTGGCGTGCCCCGGTGTGCCGGTAGCGTGCGACGGCCCACCGCCGCTCCATCGAGGATCCCTGAGAGTTCCGTCCCGTGACCACCGAGCCCGTCCTCGACCCCCGTCCGGCGCGAGTCGAGCCGGTCCGGCTCGCCGACCTGCTCGCTGACCTGGTGGCTGAGCCGGGGCCTTGCCCGGGTGCCACGAGTCCGGCAGGGCGGCTCACCGGCCCGGCCGGTGTCGAGGTCCGTGGGGTCACGCTCGACTCCCGCGCCGTACGGCCCGGCGACCTGTACGTGGCGCTGCCCGGAGTGCGTACCCACGGTGCTCGCTTCGCGGCGGCCGCCGTGGCGCAGGGTGCGGCGGCTGTGCTCACCGACGATGCGGGGGTGGCCCTGGCCGGGCTCCCCGCGGACACGCCGGTGCTCGTCGCGGACAGGCCACGGTCGTTGCTCGGCGCGCTGGCCTCCCGAGTCTACGGCCGGCCCGCCGAGTCCATGCTCACCGTGGGGGTGACGGGGACGCAGGGCAAGACGACCGTGACGTATCTGCTCGAGGCCGCGCTGCGGGGCGTCGGGCACCGCCCAGGGTTGATGGGAACGACCGGTTCGCGGGTCGCCGGACGCGCGGTCGCCTCGCGCCTGACCACACCGGAGGCACCCGACCTGCACGCCATGCTCGCGGTCATGCGCGACGCTGGCGTCGACGCATGTGCGCTGGAGGTGTCCAGCCACGCACTCGTCCAGGGCCGCGTCGACGGGGTCGTGTTCGACGTGGCCGTGTTCCTCAACCTGGGCCGCGACCACCTGGACTTCCACCGCGACACCGAGGACTACTTCGCCGCCAAGCAGAGCCTGTTCACGCCGGCGCGGGCGCGGCGGGCCGTGGTCGACATCGGCGACCGGTGGGGCCGCCGGCTGGCGGACACTCTGGCAGCCACCGCCGCGCCGCCGGTCACGACGGTCACGACCGAACCCGGCCGCGATGCCGACTGGTGGGTCGACGACGTCACCGTGGGACCCACGGGCAGCGACTTCACTGCGATCGGTCCGTTCGGCAGCGTCGAGGTTCGTGTTCCCTTGCCCGGGGTCTTCAACGTACGCAACGCCCTGGCCGTGGTAGCTGCCGTGGCACAGACCGAGGTCGGGGGGCCGGGCGACCCAGCGCGGGCGATCGCTGGCGCCGTCGCGGGGCTGGCCCGCAGCCCAGGCGTGCCGGGCCGGATGGAACGCGTCGACGTCGACCAGGACTTCTCGGTCGTCGTCGACTACGCGCACAAGCCCGACGCGGTGCGGGCCGTGCTGCTGGCACTGCGGCCAGTCACTGACGGTCGGCTCATTGTGGTGATCGGCGCCGGCGGTGAGCGCGACCCCGGCAAGCGACCACTGATGGGCGCGGTGGCGTCCCGGCTGTCCGACGTCGTGGTCGTGACCGACGACAACCCGCGCGGCGAGGACCCAGTGGCGATCCGGGCGGCAGTGCTCGCCGGCACCAAGGGTGGTGTCGCCGAGGTCATCGAGATCGGCGACCGCGCGCAGGCCATCGACAGGGCGGTCCACCTGGCGCGGCCCGGTGACACGGTCCTGGTCGCCGGCAAAGGTCACGAGCGCGGCCAGGAGGGCGACGGGGTCGTGCACCCGTTCGACGACCGCGAGGTAGTCCGCGCCGCCTGCCGGACGCTGCACGCGTGATCCCGCTCTCGCTGGCCGAGGTGGCCGCCGCTGTCGGGGGGCGCCTCGAGGGCGCCGACCCCGCAGCCCTGGTCACCGCCCCCGCCGCCGTCGACTCGCGATCGGTCACCCCAGGTGGGCTTTTCGTGGCGGTCCATGGTGCGCACGTGGACGGACACGACTACGCCGATCGGGCGGCGGCTGCCGGCGCGGTCGCTGTTCTTGCGGAACGGCTGGTGGCGGCGCCGGCCGTCGTCGTCGACGACACGACGCTCGCGCTAGGCCGCCTGGCCGCCCTGGTGCGGACGCGGCTGACCGGGTGCACCGTCGTCGGGCTCACCGGGTCGCAGGGCAAGACGGGCACCAAGGACCTGCTCGCGCACCTGCTCGCTTCGGCGGGATCGGTCGTCGCCCCTGCCGGATCGTTCAACAACGAGCTCGGCGTGCCTCTCACGGTGCTGCGGGCCGACGCCGGCACCGACTTCCTGGTGAGCGAGATGGGTGCTCGCGGGCACGGACAGATCCGCTACCTGTGCGGCATCGTCGAGCCTGCGGTAGGGCTGGTCCTCAACGTCGGCGTGGCCCACGTCGGTGAGTTCGGTTCACAGGCCGACATCGCGCTCGCCAAGGGCGAGCTGGTCGAGCAGCTGCCTGCCGACGGCACCGCGGTGCTCAACGCCGACGACCCGTTGGTCGCGCCCATGGCCGCGCGGACGGCCGCGCGGGTGGTGACGTTCGGCGAGTCCTCCTCGGCCGATGTCCAGGTGCTCGGGCTGCACGTCGACGGGGAGGGCCGACCAGCCTTCGACCTCGCGACGCAGTCGGGGCGGGTGTCCGTCGAGATGCGGTTGCTGGGTGCCCACCAGGCGTCCAATGCTGCCGCTGCCGCGGCTGTGGCGCTGACGCTCGGGGTGCCGCTGCCCACCGTCGCCACGTCGTTGGCCAGTGCCGAGCCGTCGTCGCGGTGGCGGATGGAGCGGCACGAGCGCGCCGACGGCGTCACCGTGATCAACGACGCCTACAACGCCAACCCCGACTCGGTCCGCGCCGCCGTACGCACGCTGGCCTCGGTGCGCCGCGGCGGCGCGCGTACGGTCGCCGTTCTTGGCGAGATGCTCGAGCTCGGGGCGAGCGGCCCCGCTGAGCACGAGGCCGTCGGCGCCCTGGCCGCCCGGCTCGGCATCGACCGGCTCGTCGTCGTCGGCGAGGGGGCGCACGCCGTGCACGCCGGAGCGCAGGCCGACGCTTCGTGGCGTGGAGAGTCGGTGCAGGTAGCCGACGCCGACGGGGCGATCGCCGTGCTGGCGAGTCTCCTGCCGGGCGACGTCGTGCTGGTCAAGGCATCTCGCGGGGTCGGGCTCGAGCGGGTCGCTGCCGCGCTGCTCGCAGACCGACGAGATACTGCACCGAGCGACAGCGACCGTCCCGCCATCCCGCGCGGCGACACCACCCCCCGCGGACCGTCCGGAGGGCTCACGCGATGAGAGCGATCCTGCTCGGCGGAGGTCTCGCGCTCCTGGGCACGCTGTTCGGCACCAGGCTGGCCATCCAGGTGCTGGTCGCTCGCGGTTACGGGCAGCTGATCCGCGACGACGGCCCCACCACCCACCACACCAAGCGCGGCACGCCCACGATGGGCGGGCTGGTGATCATGGCGTCGGTCGTGTTCGGCTACGCACTGGCGATGGTGCTGACGCAGACCGAGCCATCGGCGTCGGCGCTGCTGCTGTTGTTCTTGTTCGTGGGACTCGGTCTGGTCGGGTTCCTCGACGACTACATCAAGGTGGTCAGGCAGCGCAGCCTCGGCCTGCGCAGCAAGACGAAGTTCGGCGGGCAGACCCTCGTCGCGGTCGTGTTCGCAGTGCTGGCGCTGCAGTTCCCCGACGAGAACCAGCGCACGCCGATCTCGCGGGGAGTGTCGTTCATCCGGGACTTCTCGTGGGAGCTGCCGCTGGCGCTGGTCGTCGTCTGGGTGCTCATCCTGATCGCGGGCTACAGCAACGCAGTCAACCTCACCGACGGACTCGACGGGCTCGCGGTGGGGTCGTCGGTGATGGTGTTCGCCGCGTACACGCTGGTGAACATCTGGCAGAACAACCAGTCCTGCGCCACCCGGCCCGGGCCGCGCTGCTATGAGGTGCGTGACTCGCTCGACCTAGCGGTGGTCGCGGCCGCCATCACTGGCGCCAGCTTCGGCTTCTTGTGGTGGAACGCCTCGCCGGCCAAGATCTTCATGGGAGACACCGGGTCGCTGTCGCTCGGCGGCGCGTTGGCGGGCCTTGCGATAATGACCCGCACCGAGCTGTTGCTGGTCGTGCTGGGCGGGCTGTTCGTCATCGTCACCATGTCGGTAATTCTGCAAGTGGGCTGGTTCAAGCTGAGCAGGGGCAAACGGTTGTTCCGGATGGCCCCGTTGCAGCACCACTTCGAGCTCACCGGCTGGGCCGAGGTGACCATCGTGATCAGGTTCTGGATCATCTGCGGGCTGTGCGTGGGCGCCGGTCTCGGCGTGTTCTATGCCGAGTGGGTGGCTGGGGCGTGAGCCTCGTGCTGGACCGGCTGGGTCGAGGTGACGACTGGTCGCGCGTGCACGCCGTGGTCGGCGGGCTGGCCGTGTCGGGATACGCGGCGGCGGACGCGCTGGTACAGCACGGCGCCCGGGTGAGCGTGCTCGACGACGCCGACGACGACGAGCTGCGGGAGAAGGCGACGATCCTTGCTGTGCTCGGGGCGATGGTGCGCCTCGGGCCTGGTTCGACGGCCGAGCTCCCCGCCGACGCAGATGTCGTGGTGGTCACCCCCGGGATGCCACCCCGGATTCCCCTGCTGGTGCAGGCGGTTCAGCGCGGTGTGCCCATCTGGGGCGAGGTCGAGCTGGCCTGGCGGTTGCGGACGGTGCGCCACGAGGAAGCGTCTCCGGCTCCCTGGCTGTGCGTCACCGGCAGCAACGGCAAGACCACCACCGTCCAGCTTCTCGACGCGATGCTGCGCGCTGCCGGGTTGCGCAGCCGTGCGGTCGGCAACGTCGGCACGCCGCTCAGCCAGGCGGTGCTCGACCCGGTCGGAGTCGACGTGTTCGCCGTCGAGCTGTCCAGCTTTCAGCTGCACTGGTCGCACACCGTGGCGCCACAGGCGTCGCTCGTGCTCAACGTCGCGGCCGACCACCTCGACTGGTACGCCGGTTCGCCAGGCGCGGCGCCGCAGACGGCAATGGCCGACTACGTACGCGACAAGGGCAGGGTCTATGCGCGTACCGAGGCCGCCTGCGTCTACCACCTCGCCGACCCGGTCACCGAGCAGCTGGTGCGCGATGCCGAGGTCGCGCCCGGGTGCCGGGCCGTGGGCTATGGCACGAGAATCCCGCCGGTGGGCGCGGTGGGTGTCGTCGACGACGTCATCGTCGACCGCGCCTTCGTCGAGCAGCGGCAGACGTCCGCCGTGGAGCTGGCCTCGGTCCACGACCTGGCCCCGCTCACACCGCACACGCTTGCCGACGCGGTGGCGGCGGCCGCGCTCGCCAGGGCGCACGGCGTGGCGCCCACCGCAGTTCGAGACGGACTGCGGGCGTTCCGGCCCGGCGCGCACCGGATCTCCGAGGTGGCGGTGGTCGACGAGGTGCGCTTCGTCGACGACTCCAAGGCCACCAACCCGCACGCCGCGGAGGCGTCGCTGTCCGGCTTCGACCCCGTGGTCTGGGTTGCCGGTGGACTGGCCAAGGGAGCAGAGTTCGACGATCTCGTGCGTGCAGTGGCCGATCGACTGCGGGGAGTGGTGCTGATCGGGCGCGACCGCGCGGTCGTCGCCGCGGCGATGCGGCGACACGCCCCCGATGTGCCGGTGATCGACGCGGGAGACCGCGAGACTGGCGAGACCAGCGTGATGGACTGGGTCGTGCAGGCCGCGGCGGGGCTAGCCCGTCCGGGCGACACCGTGCTGTTGGCGCCGGCGTGCGCGTCGCAGGACATGTTCCGTGACTATGGCGCGCGCGGCGACGCCTTCGCCGCGGCGGTCCGTCGGCGGGCGGGTGGCTGACCAGTCACCCGGTGGCTCGAGGCGGAGGCCGGACCGTGAGCACCGCGACACGCGATCGCAGCGGTCGCAGCGGCGGTTCCCGGTGGTTCACGTCGACGGGCCGGGCTCTCGACCGGCCGCTCACGTCCTACCAGCTGGTGCTCGGGACGACTGCGCTGCTGCTGGCGCTCGGCCTGGTCATGGTCCTCAGCGCGAGCTCCGTCGTCTCCTACGAGGAGACCGGCAGCTCATACACCGTGTTCGTCAAGCAGGCGGTGTGGGTCGGCGTCGGGGTCCCGCTCGCCTGGATCGTGTCCCGGCTGCCGCTGCGTGTCGTCCGTGCCTTCGCGTGGCCGGCCCTGCTGGCATCGATCGGGGCGATCTGCCTGACGTACGTACCCGGCCTGGGCACCGAGGTCAACGGCAACCGAAACTGGATCGGCGTAGGCCCGCTCACCCTGCAGCCCTCCGAGATCGCCAAGCTGGCGGTGGTGTTGTGGTCGGCAGACGTCTACGCGCGCAAGGAGCGGTTGCTCGACGACTGGCGCCACCTGTTGATCCCGGTCGTGCCCGGAACGCTGCTGGTCGCCTTGCTGGTCGTCGGGCAGCGCGACCTTGGCACCGCGCTGGTGGTGTTTGCGATCATCCTCGGGATGCTGTGGATCGTGGGTGCGCCCATGCGGCTGTTCGTGGGTGCGCTGCTGGCCGCCGCCGGCGTCCTCGCCTACCTCGCCGGGCAGAAGCCCGAACGGATGGCACGCATCACGACCTTTCTCGACCCGTTCTCCGACCTGCACGGTGACGGCTGGCAGGCAGCGCACGGGTTCTTCGCGCTCGCCTCGGGCCAGTTCTTCGGGCTGGGGATCGGGGCCAGCCGGCAGAAGTGGGGTTCGCTCCCAGCGGCGCACACCGACTTCATCTTCGCCGTGATCGGCGAGGAGCTCGGGCTGTTCGGCACGCTCGTCGTGCTTGCGCTGTTCGGTCTGCTCGCCTACACCGGCCTGCGCATAGCCACTCGCACGCGTGATCCCTTCGTGCGCTACGTGTCCGCCGGCATCACGTTGTGGTTGCTCGTGCAGACCATGATCAACGTCGGCATGGTGCTCGGCTTCCTGCCCGTCATCGGCATCCCGCTGCCGCTGGTGTCCTACGGTGGATCGGCGCTGTTGCCGACGCTGGTCGCGCTGGGCCTGTTGTTGGCGTGTGCCACGACTGAGCCCGGCGCGCGGGCGGCCCTTGATGCCCAGCGCCGGCGCCGGAGGCGACGCCTGCGGGTGCCGCTGAGCAGACTGGTGC
>JACCWP010000297.1 GCA_013697585.1 Nocardioidaceae bacterium | reverse complement strand
GCCTGGCCCTGCGCGACGTCGAGGCGGTCGCGGTCACCGCCGGCCCGGGCCTTGCCACCGCGGTCCAGGTCGGGCTGGCCGCGGCCAAGGCATATGCGTGGGCCCTCGGCGTGCCGCTGCACGGGGTGCACCATCTCGCCGGCCATGTTGCCGCCGACACGCTCGAGCACGGCCCGCTGCCCGCCCGCTGCATCGCCCTGGTGGTCTCCGGCGGGCACACCTGCCTGCTCGCGCTCGGCAACCTCGCCACCGAGCCGATCGTGCACCTCGGCGATACCGTCGACGACGCCGCTGGCGAGGCGTTCGACAAGGTCGCCCGCATCCTTGGTCTGCCCTACCCCGGCGGCCCTGCCATCGACGTGGCCGCCCGCCGGGGCGACTCCTCCGCAGTGGCCTTCCCACGGCCGCTGCGCGACGACCGCGCGCAGCCGTACGGGTTCTCGTTCTCCGGGCTCAAGACCGCGGTCGCCCGGCGGGTGGCCGAGCAGGGACCGGGCGATGTCGCCGACCTGGCGGCGTCGTTCCAGGAAGCGGTGGTCGACGTGCTCACCGCCAAGGCCGTGCGCGCCTGCCGCGACCAGGGCGCTGACACGCTCGTCGTCGCCGGTGGGGTGGCCGCCAACAGCCGCCTGCGGGTGGTGGCCGAGCAGCGCTGCGCCGCCGCCGGCGTCGAGCTGCGGGTGCCGTCGCCGCGGCTGTGCACCGACAACGGCGCGATGATCGCCGCCGTGGGGGACCTGCTCGTACGGTCCGGGCGCACACCAGACCTCCTCACCCTGGCGGCCGACCCATCCGCCCCGCTGCTTCGGGCCGCCCTCGCTGGCTGACGCCCCACGACCGCCAACCTGGTGCTGTTCGCACTCGCGGGGTTCGTCGCGATCGGCCGGTTCTAGGCGTCCGTCTCCGAACGGTCCTCGCCCCAGAGGGTGTGGAAGACGCCGTCGCGGTCGGTCCTGCGATACGTGTGTGCGCCGAAGAAGTCCCGCAGGCCCTGGATGAGCGCGGCCGGCAGCCGTTCGGCGCGCAGCCCGTCGTAGTAGGCCAGGGCGGACGCGAAGCCCGGCGCCGGCACACCCGCTCGCGCCGCTGCCACGACCACTTCTCGCCACGCGTCCTGCGCGGCACCGACAGGTTCGCGGAAGCGCCGGTCGACCAGCAGCGTCGCCAGGTCGGGGTCGTCCGCATACGCGGCGCGCACCTCGTCGAGGAAGCGGGCGCGGATGATGCAGCCACCCCGCCACAGTGCGGCGACCGCACCAGGGTCGAGGCCCCACTCGTACTCCACGCTGGCGGCCTGCATCTGGTCGAAACCCTGCGCGTACGCCACCACCTTGGACGCATAGAGCGCGAGCCGCACCTGCTCGGCGAACGCATCGACGTCGTCGACCTCGCCTGGGGCGTCTGGGCCGATCAACGCCTCGCGGGCCGGGCCGCGCTGCTCGGGGTGGCCGGACAGCGCCCGGGCGAACACCGCCTCGGCGATACCGCTCACCGGCACCCCCAGGTCGAGCGCCTGCTGGACGGTCCACCGGCCCGTGCCCTTCTGCTCGGCCTGGTCCACGACGACGTCGACCAGAGGCCGGCCGGTCCCGGCGTCGACCTGGGCGAGCACCTCGGCGGTGATCTCGATCAGGTACGACTCGAGCTCGGTCTCGTTCCAACCCCGAAACACCTCGGCGATCTGGGCGGGTTCAAGTCCACCGACCCGGCGCAGGAGGTCGTAGGCCTCCGCGATGAGCTGCATGTCGGCGTACTCGATTCCGTTGTGCACCATCTTGACGAAGTGGCCGGCCCCGTCCGGCCCCACGTGGCTGCAGCACGGCTCGCCGTCGACCTCAGCCGCGATCGAGCGCAGCATCTCGCCGGCCGCCTCCCACGCCTCGTCGGAGCCGCCGGGCATGATGCTCGGCCCGTTGAGCGCACCCTCCTCACCACCGGAGACGCCGGTACCCATGAAGTGGATGCCCTTGTCACGCAGGGACTTCTCGCGGCGCCGAGTGTCGATGAAGTGCGCATTGCCCCCATCGAGGATGACGTCGCCCTCGTCGAGCAGGTCGGCCAGCTCGTCGATGACGGCGTCGGTGCCAGCCCCGGCCTTGACCATGATCAGCACGGTCCGCGGTCGTTCGAGGACGTCGACGAGGTCGGCAGCCGACTCCGTACGGACGAACGTGCCCTCGTCGCCGTGCTCGGCAAGCAGCGCGTCCGTACGTGCCTGGGTGCGATTGTGCAGTGCGACCCGGTAGCCGTTGTGGGCAAGGTTTCGGGCCAGGTTGCGCCCCATCACGGCGAGGCCCGTGACGCCGATCTGTGCGGTGGCCGGGTCGGTGTGCCGCGGTGGCTGCTGCTCGGACACGTGGGTCTCCTGTCGGGGCGCCTAGACCGAGACAACCACGCCGGCGATGGCGGCGTTCGCCAGGTTGGCGAGGTGCTGATGCTCAGGACCTTCGCGATCGCACCCCGATGACGAAGGTGGCGTACTGGGTGACGCGAGGTAGCCCGACCATGGCCCCGAAAGCACGATGACCGGCAGCACCTGTAGAGCGAAGATCGTCTGGTCCTGCGCGCCGACCCCGGTGAGCGGCCCGAAGACGAACGTCGTGCCCTCCTCGGCATAGCCGATCAGGGTCGACACCCGATCCGACACCCACGAGAGCGCGCCCTCGCCGGGCTCCCAGCGCAGCACCAGGGCTGCGAACACCGCCTGGACGGCGAGGGCGGCGAGGACCGTGCGGACAGAGAGGGCGCGCCGGTCGACCGAGAACACCGCCGCCACGGCGGAGCAGCACACCGCCAGCCCGAGCAAGCCGCGTACGTCGTTCACGCGGTCAGGCTGGCTGTCACCGGTCCAGATCGACGACCACGGGTGCGTGGTCGGACGTTCCCTTTCCCTTGCGGGCATCACGATCGACGTATGCATCGAACACCGAGCCGGTGAACGTGTTGTTGCCGAGCACGAGGTCGATGCGCATCCCCAAGTTGTGCGGGAAGTGCAGCTGCCGATAGTCCCAGTAGGTGTAGGCGACGTCGTACTTCAGCGGCCGCGGCAGAACCTCGCTCAACCCCACCTCGCCGAGCGCCGCCACCGCTCGCCGCTCGGGCTCGGTCACGTGAGTGCTGGTCTCGAACAGCGCGATGTCCCAGACGTCGGCGTCGGTCGGTGCGACGTTGAAGTCACCGAGCACCGCCCATGGCGTGGGGGCCGCCGCCAGCTCAGCGGCCGCAGTTGTTCGCAGCGCGGCGAGCCAGTCAAGCTTGTAGGCGTAGTGGGGGTGGCCGACCGCACGGCCGTTGGGCACGTAGACCGACCAGACCCGCACGCCGGCACAGGTCGCAGCCATCGCCCGCTGCTCCTGCGCCGGGAGCAGGGCGCCGTCCTCGAGGAATCCGGGCTCGTCCCGCAGCCCGCGCTGCACGTCGTCGATGCCGACGGTGGAGAGAATGGCGACGCCGTTCCACCGCCCCGCCCCATGGACAGTCGCGTCGTACCCGAGCGCGGCAAGCGGCTCGTAGGGGAACGCGTCCTCGGCGCACTTGATCTCCTGCAGGCACACGACTTCGGGCCGGGCTCGCTCCAGCCAGCCGAGCAGGTGCGGGAGCCGCGCGGTGACCGAGTTGACATTCCACGTCGCGATGCGCACCTGCCCACCCTGTCAAGGCGTGCCCCCGTACGCACGGGCCTGCGCGCCCTCGGCGCGCTGTGTCGTCTGCGCGCCCTCGGCGCGACTCGAACGCGCGGCCTACCGCTTAGGAGGCGGTTGCTCTATCCAGCTGAGCTACGAGGGCGGGACGTGCGGACTTGGCTGTGGAAAACGTCGCGCACGTTGGCTCCGCCGGTCGGTGGCGGGTAGCCGAGAGTCTAGGGCCGGGGCGTTCGGTGCCGGAATGGTCGGTCTGCGGGGTTGGCGAGGCTGTCGACACGAATGCGCGGCCGCCGGCGCGCACGGTTGCGCGTCGTCTCGGTCTGTCTTCGGCCGGGGTGGTGTGTCAGGCAGCGGCGGTTGCGCCGGGTGGGCCGGTTTGGTGGTGGATCTCGTCGGACCAGACGTGTCGTGCCCAGGCG
>JACCWP010000266.1 GCA_013697585.1 Nocardioidaceae bacterium | reverse complement strand
GTCACGGAGGGCCGTGTCACGGTGCATTCTCGCGCAGCACGTACCCGACGCCCCGCACGGTGTGCAGGAGTCGCACCTCCTCCTCCGCCTCGGTCTTGCGCCGCAGGTAGCCAACGTAGACCTCGAGCGAGTTGGCGGTCGTCGGGAAGTCGTAGCCCCACACCTCCTCGAGGATGAACGAGCGGTCGAGCACCCGCCGCGGCCTGCGCAGGAACAGCTCCAGCAGGGCGAACTCGGTTCGGGTGAGCGTCAACCGTCGCGAGCCTCGGTGAACCTCTCGGGTCCCGGTGTCGAGCGAGAGGCCGGCGAAGGACAGCAGGGCTGGCTCGTCGTCGCCGGTGTCCCGGCTGGCGCGTCGCAGCAGGGCGCGTAGCCGGGCCAGCAGCTCGTCGAGCGCGAACGGCTTGCTGAGGTAGTCATCGGCGCCCGCGTCGAGCCCGTCGACTCGGTCGCCCACCGCGTCTCGGGCGGTCAGCACGAGGATCGGCAGCTCGCTTCCGGCTGCGCGCAGTGCTCGGGTGGTCTCGAGTCCGTCCAGGCGCGGCATCATCACGTCCATCACGATCGCGTCAGGACGAGCGGCCGGGACCCGGGCCAGTGCTTCGGCGCCGTCTGCAGCCACCTCGACCTCGTAGCCGTTGTACTGGAGCGATCGGCGCAGCGAGTCGCGCACGGCGCGGTCGTCGTCAACCACCAGGATCCGCATGCAGTCAGGCTGCCAGGCGGTCCTGAGATCCTGCTGAAGATCGGCGCGTCAGCCGTGGGCTCGCGGTTCGAGCGCTGCCCGGGCGGCCGACCCGGCACGCGCACCGTACGAGCCGCCGAAGCGCGCGGCGTGCACCAGCAGGGGGTGCAGCTGGTGCAGCGGCACCCGGGCGCGCCACCCGTCGGCCAACGGTGCCGCCTCGTCGTATGCCTCCAGCACCCGGTCCAGGTGCGGCGCGCCGAACAGGGCGAGCATGGCGAGGTCTGTCTCGCGGTGCCCGCCATGTGCCGCCGGGTCGACGACGTGGACCGTGTCGGTTGCCGACCAGAGCAGGTTGCCGGCCCACAAGTCGCCGTGCAGCCGCGCGACCGGCTCTGCCGGGCCTGCCAGCTCGCCGAGCCGATCGAGCAGTGCGTTCACAGCTGCCACGTCGGCGGGCTCGATCGCCTGCCGCTCGACGGCGACTCGCAGATAGGGCTCCACCCTGCAGGTGGCGTAGAAGTCGGGCCAGGTGTCGGCCGAGGTGTTCGGCAGCGGGGCACTGCCGATGAACCCATCGGTGTCGGCGCCGAGCCGCGCGGCTCCGGCCGCGTGCGTACGGGCGAGGTCACGGCCGAGCTGCTCAGCGGCCTCGCCCGTGGCGCGGCCGGTCTCGACCCACGCCACCACCAGGCAGTCGTCGTCGACCGCGAGGACCTCCGGCACGGGAGCGCCGTGCGCCTCGGCGAGCCAACCCAGGCCGCGCGCCTCGACGGCAAAGAACCCGGGTGGGGAGTGCGGCCGGGTCGTCATCAGGGCGCTGCGGCCGTCGGACAGGCGCCGCCGAGTCGCGGTGCACGTGTCGCCACCGGGCACTGGGGCCGTGGCGACGACACTTCGGCCGAGCAGCTGCTCGGCACGGGCGGCGAGGGTTCCCATCCGAGCCACGTCACGAACCTAGCGACTGCGTCAGCCGAGCTCGTGCCTGAGCGCTGCGGTGAGCGTCTCGGCGGTGCGCTCGATGATGGCCAGCACCTCGTCGAAGCCGTCGGGTCCGCCGTACCACGGGTCGGGCACCTCGGAGTCGGGGCCACCCTCGGGGTCGAAGGCACGCAACAGCATGAGCCGGTGCCGGCGCTCGGGGGGAGCCAGCCCGGCGAGCTCGTCGCGGTTGGCCCGGTCCATCGCCAGCACCAGGTCGCTGTCGGCGAACCACGCCGCGTCGAACTGTCTGGCGCGGTGACTGCTGGGGTCGAGGCCGACCCGGCTCAGAGTGTCGGCGGCGCGCTGGTCCATCGGGTGGCCGAGGTGCCACGAGCCGGTGCCGGCAGACGTCAACCGGACCGCGTCGGCGAGGCCGGCCCCCGCGATCCGGTGGGTGAGCACGACCTGCGCCATCGGCGAGCGGCAGATGTTGCCGAGGCAGACCAGTGCGATTCGGTACGACCCGCCGCCGGGGAGCGGTCGGGGCAGTTCCGGTGCGGTCGCCGCCACGTCAGTCCCGGTCGAGTGCGGCATCGAGTGCCATGCCCACCAGCGAGATGACCAGCGCGCCGCCGACTGCTGTCCAGAACCCGTCGACCTGGAACGGCAGCGAGACAGCGTCGGCGATCTCTTCGGTGAGCAGCAGCATCAGCGCGTTCACCACCAGCAGGAACAACCCGAGCGTGAGCACGATGAACGGCAGCGAGAAGAGCTTGACGATCGGCGCGATCACCGCGTTGACCACGCCGAACAGGGCCGCAACCAGCACCAGTGTGATGACGTCTTCGGCTGTGCCGGAGCGGGCCTCGCCGACCCGGATGCCGTCGAAGATCCAGGCGGCCACCGCCAGGGCCACGGCGTTGACCAGGACCGTCGTCAGGATGCGAGTCACGGCGACAGTGTGCCAGCCAGGCTCAGCGCCCGACCGCTTCGCCGATCGATCCCTCGGCGTCGGCGAGGTGGTCCCGGATCGCGGTGACGGCGGCGTCCTGGTCGCCGCTCTCGATCACCGACAGCAGCTCGCGGTGCGCGGCGACCTGCTCGCGTGCGTTTCGTCGCCGCCGGTCGACGCCAGCCAGGGCCAGCCGCAGCTCGCCGTGCAGCGCCTCGGCGGTGGCCACCAGTCGAGTGCTGCCGGTCAACGCGACCAGCGTCCGGTGGAAGGCGAGATGGGTCTCGGCGAGCGGGCCTGGTCCACTGTCGGCCCGGGCTTGCGCGGCGTAGCTCTCCAGGGCGGCACGGACCGCCCCCCGGGCATTGTCGTCGGCGCTCGCCCAGGCGCGTACGCCGGCCTCCTCCAGCGCGAGCCGCGCGCGGATGACGTCATGCACGTCAGCGGGGTCGAGCGCCGCGACCACGACGCCGCGGTAGGGGACGCGTGTGAGCAGGCCCTCGGCGGCCAGCAGCGACAGGGCCTCCCGGACGGTGCTGCGGGCGATGCCGAGCGAGTCGGCCAGCGCCACCTCGCGCAGAGGGGTACCGGGCTCCAGCTCGCCGGCGAACAGCGCTTGGCGCAGCGCCTCGACCGCTCGGTCGACCGTCGAGGTCTGCTCGAGCTCGAGCGAGTCGTACATCTGGACCCCCGCAGCAGGCGCGGCTTGTCTCAGCCGGGTGGGCGGAGGCATCATGGTCCCACAGGTAGGTTGTCGGACAATCAGACGAAGCAGGGGGGAGGTCGGATGGGGGAGACGTTGCGCTGGGGTCATCGCTATGCGCTGGTCCGGCCGGACCACTTCCGGGTGGCCTACGAGATCAATCCGTACATGCACCTGGCCGACCAGCCCGACCCCGCCCGCGCCCGCGACCAGTGGGACCGCCTCGTCAGCACCCTGCGAGGGCTCGACGTCGAGGTGGCGGTGCTCGGGCAGCGCTGCGACGCGCCCGACATGGTCTATGCGATGAACCTCGGCTTCGCGGCGACCACGACCACCGGTGAGGGCCGGGTCGTGATGTCACACATGCGCCATCCCGAGCGCCGAATGGAGCACGCCAGCGCTGCCCCGTGGTTCGCCGACCTGGGCTTCGAGCCGGTCTACGTCGGTCGGGACGGTGTCGGCGCCCATCTCGAGGCCGGCGACGCGTTCTGCTTCTCAGACGCGCTGGTCGTGGGCTTCGGCCCGCGCACCGACGAGCTGGGCGTCAAGGCGCTTGGCTACGAGCTGGGGACCAGGGTGCGTGGAGTGCGGATCGTGCATCCGGCGATGTACCACCTGGACCTGGCGTTCTGCCCGCTCGACTCCACCCGGGCGATGGTGTGCCCCGCCGCCTTCGACCCGGCTGGGGCCCGGGCGCTGCTCGATCTGGTGCCCGACCCCCTCGTGCTCTCCGAGGCGGAGGCGCTGACGATGTGCGCCAACTCGGTGGTGGTGGGCCGTACGGTCGTGATGCCGGCATGCCCGCCGACCGTCCGCGCCCAGCTGGCCGACTGGGGCTTCGAGGTCGTGGTCGTCGAGATGGGTGAGCTGCACAAGGGCGGCGGTTCGATCCGCTGCCTGACCAACCCGCTCGACGTGGTCATCGGCCGGGACGTGCCGTCGCTGCCCGGGGGCGACGTGCTGATTGCCCGCTAGCCTGCGGCGCATGACCGGACCCCGCGCTCGAGCCGCGCTCGACGCCGTCCCCGCGTACACGCCGGGCCGCCCGGCGGTCGTCGGTGGCGACGGCCCGGCGTACAAGCTGTCCAGCAACGAGACTCCGCTCGGCCCGCTGCCGAGCGTGCGCTCGGCGCTCGAGACCGAGACCGGGCGGGTCAACCGCTACCCGGACATGTCCTGCGCCGGGCTGTACGCGGCCGTGTCGGAACGCTTCGACGTGCCGGTGGCGCACCTGGCAGCGGGGACCGGGTCGGTGGCGGTGCTGTACCACCTCGTCCAGGCGCTGTGCGAGCCGGCCGACGAGGTCGTCTTCGCCTGGCGGTCGTTCGAGGCGTACCCGATCGCGCTGGCCGCAGCCGGTGCGCGCGGGGTGCAGGTGCCGCTGTGCGCCGGCGCCCGGCACGACCTGCCCGCGATGGCCGCCGCGGTCACCGACCGGACCCGGATGATTCTCGTCTGCACGCCGAACAACCCGACCGGTACGGCGGTGCTGGCCGCCGAGCTCGACGCGCTGCTCGACCGGGTGCCGGAGGACGTGCTGGTCGTGGTGGACGCTGCGTACGAGGAGTTCGTCCGGGACAGGGACGCCGCCGACGGCCTCGCGGCCTACCGGTCCCGGCCCAACGTCGCGGTCCTGCGCACGTTCTCGAAGGCGTACGGGCTGGCCGGGCTGCGGGTGGGATTCGCGGTCGCCCCCGAGCCGATCGCGGCGGCGATCCGCAAGGTGGCGGTGCCGTTCGGCGTGTCCGGGGTCGCGCAGGCGGCGGCGGTGGCGTCACTGCGACCCGAGGTCGAGGCCGAGCTGATGGAGCGGGTCGACGCCATCGTCGCCGAGCGAGGGCGCGTCGTCGCGGAGCTCGCCGAGGCGGGCTGGAAGGTGCCCGACACCCAGGCCAACTTCGTCTGGTTGCCCCTCGGCGACCATGCGGCTCAGTTCGCGGCCGCGTGCGAGCGAGCCGGAGTGATGGTCCGCCCCTTCGCCGGCGACGGCGTGCGGGTGAGCGTGGCCGAGCCCGAGGCCAATGACCTGTTCCTGTCGGTTGCCCGCGACTGGCCTCGCTGAGCTACGTCGTCCGCTGCCGCTGCCGCTGACAGAATCGCGGTGGCCGACTGTCAGGCCCGCCAGCTATCCTGCCCCTTACTGCTCAGGTGCCTTTGCGCCCGCTGCCTGTTCGCTGCCTGTTCTTGGAGTCCCACGCCATGCCACCCGCAACGGTCACTGCTGCCCACCCGGCGGTCGACGACCCGGGTCGTCGCCGCTCCGGCAGCTCGCTTTGGCGGTTGCGAGGCTACCTGCGTCCGTACGTCGGCACCCTGGTGCTGATGGGCAGCACGGCGACCGCCGGCGTGTTCGTCGCCCTCGCGATCCCGCTCACGATCCGCGAGATCATCGACGGGCCGATCACCGCGGGCGACAGCAGCGGCATCTGGCCGCTCGGTCTGCTCGCTCTCGGGCTCGGCGTCGTCGAGGCGCTGCTGATCCTGATCCGGCGCTGGGTGCAGGCCCGGGCAGTCCTCGGGGTCGAGACGGCCATCCGCCGTGACCTGTACGCCAAGCTCGACCAGCTCCCGATGGCCTTCCACGCGCACTGGCAGAGCGGGCAGCTGCTGAGCCGGGTGACCACGGACCTCTCGACGATCAGACGCTTCTCCGGCTTCGGGATGCTGTTCCTGGTCATCAACATCGTGCAGATGATCGTCACAGTGGCTCTCCTGCTGCGTCTGTACTGGCCCCTGGGCCTGGTGGTGGCGATCGCCGTCGTCCCGGTGGTGTGGCTGTCCAGGTCGTTCGAGCGGCGCTACGTCGTCGTGTCCCGCAAAGTGCAGGACCAGCAGGGTGACGTCGCGAGCCAGGTCGAGGAGTCCGCCCTCGGTATCCGGGTGATCCGATCCTTCGGCCGGCAGCAGTTGGCGTACGACACGTTCGACGCAGACGCGCGCCGCCTCTATCGCTCCTCGGTCGGCAAGGTGCGACTGGCCGCCCGGTTCTGGACGTTCCTCGAGGTGATCCCCAACCTTGCGCTCGCGCTGGTCCTGCTGCTCGGGGCCGTCGCGGTGGGGCAGGGCGATCTGACGCCGGGCACGCTGGTCGCGTTCATCACGCTGCTGCTGTCGCTGGTCTGGCCGGTCGCCGCGCTGGGCGTGATCTTGTCGATGATGCAAGAGGCGATGACCGCTTCTGACCGCGTCGTCGAGATCTTCGACACCGTGCCCACGATCGTGGGCGGCGACCGCGAGCTGACCGACCCGCGCGGCCGGCTGCGTTTCGAGGGCGTGGGTTTTCACTTCCCCGACGAGCACAACCCCGACGCCGGCGCCGACACCTTGCACGACATCGATCTCGACGTGAGCCCCGGCGAGACGCTCGCTGTCGTCGGCGCGACCGGTTCGGGCAAGACCACCCTGACGGCGCTCGTACCGCGGCTGCTCGACGTCACCGCCGGGCGGGTGACGATCGACGGCGTCGACGTCCGTGACCTCACGTTGCCGAGCCTGCGCCGGGTGGTGGCCACTGCCTTCGAGGAGCCGACGCTGTTCAGCATGAGCGCGCGCGAGAACCTCACCCTCGGCCGTCCCGACGCCTCCGAGGCCGACGTCTGTGAGGCGCTGGAGGTTGCCCAGGCGACCTTCGTGCACGAGCTTCCGTGGGGCCTCGACACCCGGATCGGCGAGCAGGGCATGTCGCTGTCCGGCGGGCAGCGGCAACGGCTCGCGCTGGCGCGGGCGGTGCTGTCCCGGCCCCGGATCCTGGTGCTCGACGACACGCTCTCCGCCCTCGACGTCCACACCGAGGCCCTGGTTGAGACGGCGCTGCGGGCGGTCCTGAGCGATGCCACTGGCATCGTCGTCGCGCACCGCGCATCCACGGTGCTCCTGGCCGACAAGGTGGCGCTGCTGCAGGCAGGCACCATCACCGCGGTGGGCACCCACTCCGAGCTGCTGGCGACCGTGCCGGCCTACTACGAGCTGCTGGCCGGTGATGCCGACTCCGCGGTCGACGCCGCCGCCGAGCCGGCGTCCGACCTCGCCGAGGCAGGTACGCAGCGGTGAGAGCCCAGGATCCGCCAGCCGAGCGCGCGGCAGCCGTGCACCGGGCCGCCGACTGGCGTGGGGTGGCGGCCGAATCGCAAGACGACGTCACCACCAGGGCGTCGGTGCTGCTGCGCGACCGGTCCCGACGGTTGCTCGGCTCGCTGCTGCGTCCGCACCGTCGCGCGCTCGGTCTTGTCGGCCTGGTCGTGCTGGTCGAGAACGCTGCCAGGCTGTCGATCCCCTTCCTGGTCAAGGAGGGGATCGACGAGGGCATCCCACCGATGCAGGCCGGCGAGGGCAGCCGGGTGCTGGTGACCATCACCGGCATCGTCCTGGTCAGCGTGCTGGTGCAGGCGGTCGCCCGCCAGGCGTTCCTTGCCATGAGCGGAGCCATCGGCCAGGACGTGCTCCTCGAGCTGCGCCGGCGGCTGTTCCAGCACTTCCAGCGGCTGAGCCCTGCCTTCCACGACAGGTACACGTCGGGCCGGGTGATCAGCCGGCAGACCTCCGATGTCGACGCGATCGACGAGATGCTCGACACCGGGTTCGACGGTCTGGTCAACGCCGCGCTGACGCTGGTCGGCACCGCGGTGCTGCTGCTTGTTCTCGACCTCAAGCTCGGCCTGGTGGCGCTCGCCAGCTTTCCGTTCCTGCTCTGGCTGACCGGCTGGTTCCGGCGCGAGTCGGCGGTGGCCTACCGGCGTACCCGCGAGACGGTGGCTGCAGTGATCGTGCACTTCGTGGAGTCGATGACCGGCATCCGGGCGGTGCAGGCCTTCCGCCGTGAGCAGCGCAACGAGGAGATCTTCGACGAGGTCAACGACGACTTCCGGGACGCAAACATGCGAGCGTTCCGACTCGTCGGCCTGTTCATGCCGGGCATCAAGCTGATCGGCAACGTCACCATCGCGGTCGTCCTGGTCTACGGCGCCTACCGGACGTTCAACGGCGCCGTGACGATCGGGGTGCTCGCCGCATTCCTGATCTACTTGCGACAGTTCTTCGAGCCCATGCAGGAGATCAGCCAGTTCTACAACACGTTCCAGTCGGCGAGCGCCGCTCTGGAGAAGCTGTCCGGGGTGCTCGAAGAGCAGCCGGGCGTCGCCGAGCCAGCGCTGCCCGTGCCGCTGCCCGAACCCGAGGGCACCGTCTGCTTCGACGAGGTGCTGTTCGCCTACGTCGCCGACCGCCCCGTGCTCGCCGACCTCGATCTCGTGATCCCGGCGGGCCAGACGCTGGCCGTGGTCGGTGCCACGGGCGCCGGCAAGACGACCATCGCCAAGCTGGCCTCCCGGTTCTATGACCCGACGGCCGGGCGAGTGACCCTGGACGGCGTCGACCTCCGCGACCTGGACGAGCCCACCCTGCGCCGAGCGGTGGTGATGGTCACGCAGGAGAACTTCATCTTCGCCGGCACGGTCGGCGACAACATCCGCTTCGGCCGACCGGGTGCAGGCGACGCCGAGGTCGTGGCGGCAGCGAGGGCGATCGGGGCGCACGAGTTCATCGCCGACCTGCCGGACGGCTACAGCACCAGGGTGGAGTCGCGTGGCGACCGGCTGTCTGCGGGGCAGCGACAGCTGGTGGCTTTCGCTCGGGCGTTCCTCGCCGACCCCGCTGTGCTCATCCTGGACGAGGCGACCTCGTCGCTCGACGTCCCGAGCGAGCGCCTGGTGCAGCGAGCGTTGCGCACGATCCTGTCCCGGCGGACAGCGATAATCATCGCCCACCGGCTGAGCACGGTCGAGATCGCCGACCGCGTGCTCGTCCTCGAGGACGGCAAGGTCGTCGAGGACGGGTCGCCCGGCGACCTGATCGGCACCGAGGGCGGCCGCTACGCCCGCCTCCACCAGGCCTGGGCCCACTCCCTCGCCTGATCAGGCGGGGGCAGTGAGCTCGAGGGCCACGTTGTCGGGGTCGCGGAGCTCGAGGATGAACCCCATGCCGATGTCCTTGACGCCCTCGTGCGGCACCCCGAGGTGGTCGAGGTGGGCCGCCCACTTGTCGAGGTCGTCGCGGTTCTCGACGGCGAAGCTGACGTGGTCGAGGCCGGTACGGTCCGGGTCGAACGCGTCCCCCGCGCGGGCCACCGGCCGCAGCCCGAACAGCACCCCGTCTGCCACCTGGTACACCACGCCCCCGTAGAGGAAGGCCAGCTGTTCACGGGTCTGCTCGTCGGCGTCCGGCGGCAGCTCGGCGGCCACCGGCAAGCCGAACACCCGGTCGTAGAACTGTCGCGACCGATCGATGTCGGTGACGGTGAGGCGGACGTGCGCGTAGCCGGTGATGTTGGGAGCCATGGCCCCATCCCAGCACACCGCGCGATCAGGTGGGTTGGGCCGAGTGCACCGGTGGGCGTTACCCTGCTCGCACTTGTGGCTGCGGTCACAGTCGGCACCTCCGGGCACCCGCGCACCACCCGCGCGCGGCGTGCTGCGGTCGCCGTACGGATGCGGCTCGGCCCCGGAGACCCCGCCGGCCGAGGCCTAGAGATGGAGTGCTGCGTGAGCGATGACCGCGGACTGACAGCTCGTGCCCCGCTGAGCATGGACACCGACCGCGATCTGGTTCAGCTGCTGACACCGGAAGGCGAGCGGGTCGAGCACCCGGACTTCTCCTGCGACCTCGACGACGAGCAGATCAAGGACCTCTATCGCGACCTCGTGCTGACCCGGCGGATCGACACCGAGGCGACCGCCTTGCAGCGTCAGGGCGAGCTCGGCATCTGGGCCTCGCTGCTCGGCCAGGAGGCCGCCCAGATCGGCTCTGGCCGCGCCATGCGCAAGCAGGACTTTGCCTTCCCGACCTACCGCGAGCACGGCGTTGCCTGGTGCCGCGGCGTCGACCCGCTGCGGCTGCTGGGTCTGTTTCGCGGCGTCGACCAGGGTGGCTGGGATCCACGCGACGACGGCTTCGCCCTCTACACGATCGTCATCGGCGCACAGACCCTGCACGCCACCGGCTACGCCATGGGCATGCAGCGCGACGGTTGCGTCGGCACCGGCGACCCCGACCGCGATGCAGCGGCGATCGCCTACTTCGGCGACGGCGCCACCAGCCAGGGCGACGTCAACGAGGCATTCATCTGGGCCAGCGTCTTCAACGCTCCGGTCGTGTTCTTCTGCCAGAACAACCAGTGGGCGATCTCGGAGCCGATCGAGCGTCAGACTCGGATCCCGTTGTTTCAACGGGCGTTGGGCTTCGGATTCCCCGGTGTGCGGGTCGACGGTAACGATGTGCTGGCGTGCCACGCGGTGACCAGCGCGGCTCTGCAGCGAGCTCGCGAGGGCAGCGGTCCGACGTTCGTCGAGGCCTACACCTACCGGATGGGCGCGCACACGACGTCGGACGACCCCACCCGCTACCGACTCAGCGCCGACCTGCAGCACTGGACGCTCAAGGACCCCATTGCGCGGGTGAAGGCCTACCTGGCGCGAGGCGGCGGTGCCGGGGAGGGCTTCTTCGCCGAGGTCGAGGCCGAGTCTGACGAGGTGGCGGCCAGCCTGCGGGAAGGCTGTCTCGCGCTGCCGGACCCCGACGTGCTGCAGATCTTCGACCACGTGTTCGCCGAGCAGACGCCCGAGCTGGCGCGCCAGCAAGCGGACTACGCGAGTTATCTCGCGTCTTTCGAGGACGCCGGGCACGCACCGGTCGCGGAGGGGGCACCAGCATGACCCAGATGACGTTGGCCAAGGCGCTCACCGGCGGGCTGCGCCGGGCGATGGACGACGATGCCAAGGTGCTCGTGATGGGCGAGGACGTCGGCAAGCTCGGCGGTGTCTTCCGCGTCACAGACGGTCTGCAGAAGGACTTCGGTGAGGACCGGGTGATCGACACCCCGCTGTCGGAGTCGGGCATCCTTGGTACCGCGGTCGGGCTGGCGATGCGCGGCTACCGCCCCGTGTGCGAGATCCAGTTCGACGGCTTCGTCTATCCCGCCTACGACCAGATCGTCAGCCAGGTGGCCAAGCTGTGCTTTCGCAGCCTGGGCAAGCTGCCGATGCCGATCGTCATCAGAATTCCCTTCGGCGGCGGCATCGGCGCGGTCGAGCACCACAGCGAGTCACCGGAGGCGCAGTTCGCGCACACGGCCGGGCTCAAGGTGGTCGCCTGCTCCAACCCGCCCGACGCCTACTGGATGATCCAGCAAGCCGTACGCGCCGACGACCCGATCGTGTTCTTCGAGCCCAAGCGGCGCTACTGGGAGAAGGCGGAGGTCGATGAGAGCGCCAGCCCGCCGCCGCTGTTCAGCTCGCAGGTGCGGCGCGAGGGCACCGACTGCACGCTGCTTGCGTACGGGCCGATGGTGAAGACGTCGCTGGAGGCTGCGCTCGCCGCAGACCAGGAGGGGCGATCGCTCGAGGTCATCGACCTGCGCACGCTGTCGCCGCTGGACATGGGTCCGGTGCTCGGATCCGTACGCAAGACCGGCCGGGTCGTCGTCGTGCACGAAGCCACGGTCAACCTTGGCCTGGGCGCCGAGCTGGCGGCCCGGATCACCGAGGAGTGCTTCTATGCCCTCGAGGCGCCGGTGCTGCGGGTTGGTGGTTTCGACACTCCCTACCCTCCCAGCCGGATCGAGGAGGAGTACCTGCCCGACCTCGACCGGGTGCTCGATGCAGTCGACCGCGCGCTGGGCTACTGACTCAGATGTCTCAGGAGTGGTGATGAGCGAGGTGCAGCAGTTCCGACTTCCCGACGTGGGCGAGGGCCTCACCGAGGCCGAGATCGTCAGCTGGAGGGTCAAGCCCGGCGACACCGTCAAGGTCAACGACGTCGTGGTGGAGATCGAGACCGCCAAGTCGCTGGTCGAGCTGCCGTGCCCCTTCGCCGGCTCCGTCGCCGAGCTCCTGGTCGGCGAGGGCGAGACCGTCGCGGTGGGCACGCCCATCATCGCGGTCGCCACGGGCGCGGGTGCGTCTGCCGATCCGCAGCCAGCACCGGAGGTGGAGGTCGCCCCCACGGAGGGCGCTGTCGAGCCCGGTCTGATCGGCGGCCCGGCGCCCGGCGGACGCACCTCGGTGCTGGTCGGTTATGGACCGCGCACGACTGAAGCCAAGCGTCGCCCCCGCAAGAGCGGGGCAGTACCCGCCGGTGGCTCGGCCGCGGCCGCGCAGGCGGGGGTGCAGTCGGCCTTCTCCACCACCAAGGAGGGAGCGCCCGAGCCCGCTGTGGCCGACACGCCGCCGGCCGCCCCCGCGGTGCCGACCCCGGGCAGGGCCGGACGGCACGTTCCGCACTCGCCCGGTGCCGCGCGGGTGCTTGCCAAGCCGCCCGTACGCAAGCTGGCCAAGGATCTCGGGGTCGACCTCGGTCAGGTCGAGGCCAGCGGCGAGGGCGGCGTCGTGACTCGCGCCGACGTGGAGACTCATTCGCGTGGCACTGGCACAGCCGAATCGCCCGCTCCGGTGCCCGGTGCCCGCGAGGGCGGCGAGACCCGCATCCCGATCAAGGGCGTGCGCAAGATGACGGCGCAGGCGATGGTGTCCAGTGCGTTCAGCGCGCCGCACGTGACCGAGTGGACGACGATCGACGTGACCCGCACCATGCGCCTGGTTTCGCGGCTGCGGAACGACCGGGCGTTCCACGGCGTGAAGGTGTCGCCCCTGTTGGTCGTCGCCAGGGCCGTGTGCCTGGCCGTGCGGCGCACGCCCGAGGTCAACGCCAGCTGGGACGAGGCCGCCCAGGAGATCGTGCTCAAACATCACGTCAACCTCGGCGTCGCCGCCGCTACGCCGCGCGGCTTGGTCGTGCCCAACGTCAAGGGCGCCGACTCGCTGGGCCTCCGCGAGCTGGCCGATGCTTTGGCGGCCCTGACAGCCACAGCTCGGGAGGGACGTACCCAACCGGCTGAGATGGCCGACGGCACGTTCACGATCACCAATGTGGGCGTGTTCGGTGTCGACGCGGGTACCCCGATCCTCAACCCTGGCGAGACGGGAATCCTGTGCGTCGGCGCGATCGGCAGGCGGCCGTGGGTGGTGCGCAACCGGGTCAAGCCGCGGTGGGTCACGACGCTCGCGCTCAGCTTCGACCACCGGGTCGTGGACGGAGAGCAGGGATCACGCTTCCTCGCCGACGTCGCCGCGATCCTGCGCGACCCCGCGACCGCGCTCACCTACTGAGCCCGTTCGCGGTCCGCACCAGTGCCGCGCCTGACGCGACTGCGCCGCGCAACGCCACTTCGGTCCGCACCGTCGCGTACGGCGGCCGGTTGACCACCAGGGGGTACCGCAGCTGGCGCATGGCTGAACCTTTCGCTCCCTGCCCGCCAGGCCCGACCGGTCGGCTGCCGCGCGCCGGCGCAGCGACCACCTCAGCCCGGCGGCAGCCGCCGCGAGCACACCGGTGCGTCGCCGCACCGTTCCGCCTGGGTGTCGACGACGTACGTCGCCCCGTCGGCCCCCGCGAGGACGCGGCCCCAGCTGTCGGGCTCGCTGCCCAGCGGCTGCTGCTCGACGCACGCCCGCTCGGTGCAGCGCCAGAACCGCTGCAACCGGCTGCTACCTGCTCGCGTCGGCACGGCCAGGTGCACCTCGCCGGAGGCCGCCATGCCGCCCTGCACCGTCACGAGGAAGTACTGAAACAGACCCTCGTAGACGACCTCGCGCTCGAGCCGGTCCCCGCCGGCGGGGAGCCGCGCGACCACGAGCTTGCCGGCATCGGGCGCGCTGCTGTCCGACGCCGTCGCCACGAGGGTCGTCCCGTCCGGCCGCAGGAAGTGAATCCGGTTGGCCACCACGTTCGACTGCAGTGCGAGCGGCTCCGACCACGTCCCGCCCGCGGGGCGCGTGCTGACCACAGCCACCGGCTGATCCGGCCGCGCGTCCCGCTCCTGCCACAGCAAGGACGCGTCGCCGTCGGCGTTGGACCGGAAGTCGACGCCGAACCTCCCGCCGCGGTAGCGGTCGAACGAGCCGACGTCCAGGTTCTCACGCGCCCCCCAGGTGGCGTCGTCCCCCAGCTCGACGCTGAACAGCCTGGGCTCGCGGTCAGTGCGGCGGTAGCCGGTGCGCAGGACGGCGACCCGAAGCGGCCCGCGCGGTTCGCTCCACACCCCGACGACATAGGCGTGCGGCTCCCGGTAGCGCTCGGACGCGGTCCAGGTGCCGTCGGGGGCGCGGATGCCCGCACGAAACCCACCGCGTACGTGGCTGGCCGCGACCAGCCGACCGTCCTGAAGCCCGGTCGCGGCACCAGACACCCGGACCGGCAGCAGCCACGGGAACGGCAACGCCTCGGGCGGTCCGAAGGTACCGTCGGCGGCCATGGTGACGAGCACGTCCCCGAACAAGAAGGTGATCCTCCCGTCCGGCCAGGACGTGACGACGTTGACCGGCCGCTGATAGACGGCGACCTGCAGCGGCTCGGGTTCCGACCACTTCTGGCCGGGTCCGGGGGGGCGGGTGGACGCGTACCAGCCCTGGCTGTCGTACGCCACGGCGACGACGAGGCCGGTCGAGGAGGTGGTGACGAGCGGGAAGTCGAACGGCTCGCGCTCCATGACGGTCTGCACCGGCTCCCACGACGGCGGGCTGGCCGGCTCGCCGGTCGCTGGCGGTGCGACGGCTGTCGCGCCCAGGGCGGCCACGACCGCCGCCGAGACGAGCACGGCGACGCGGCGGGCGAGCATGCAGGACTGCGTCATGGTGGTACCTCCGCCTCCTACACGCCCGGGCGTGCCTTCCGGTTGCCTCAGCCGCGCAGATTCCGCCGGTCCTCGATCGGCCGCGCTCGCGTTCTGAGCTGACGCCTGGCGCGCAGCGACGTCAGCGCCGGGTCAGCCGGAAGATCGTTACGGAGCTGGGCGCGAACGAGTGGGCGAAGCCGTGCCGCTGGATTGGGCGCCGGTCGGTCGTCAGGCGGACGGGCCTTGGCCCACCCGGCTGGTTGTAGTCGCGGAACGAGTCGGCCGCCACCTGGCGCACGGCGGCCTTGCCAAGCAGCCGAGCGGCGGGCACCTGCACCCTCGCTCGGACGGTCGAGCGGGGGAGCCGGTTGGCCACGAGCAGCCACAGCTTGTCGCGGTCGCGGGTGGCGACCACGTTGAGCGCCTTGTACGTGCCCGCCTCCAGTCCGGGGTCGCGCTCCGGGTTGACGGGCACGTCGGTGCGCAGCACCCGCCCGCCCGCCTCGTACATCGGCAGCAGTGCCTTGCGGGTCACGGCGTCGGCAGTGACGGTGAAGTCGGGGGCAGGGCCGAGCACCGCGCGGTCGAAATACCACAGCAGGTCGTCACCCATGCCCCAGCTGATCCCGAGTCGCATCCACGTTGCCCACAAGCCGGTCATCGCGACCGCGTGGCTCATCGACGTCGGCCATTTCGGGAACGCCTCGGTGTCGCCGTTGATGAAGCTGGCCTCGGTGATGAGCAGCGGTGTGTGCCGCGGCACCAGCCGCGTCAGCTCGGCGATCTTGTCCTGGCGGTGTGACACCGCGAGCTGCTGGCGGTCGTGCCCCTCGATGGCGGTGTCCCAGTCGTCGGTGCCGATCTTGGCGAAGCTGGTGATGGCGTGCGCGGTGAGGCAGTCGAGGCGTCGGTCGCCGGCCACCCGCAGGAAGGCTGGCGTGTCCCAGCTCGCGCAGACATCGATGCCAGGGTCGACGGCGCGCAGCGCCTTGGCGAAGGCGAAGAAACCTCGGTGCACGCTGCGGTACGTCGCCCGTACGAGCGTCCCGTCGGCGGGCGCCTTGCCGTGGTTGCCGTCACCGAACACCACATCGCCCTGCTCGGCTTGCAGCTGGTAGACGCGCTCGCGCGGCCCGGCATTCGACAGGTCCTTGACCCGCCGCCAGGACTTGCCGGCGACGGTGACCGATGTCGCGGCCGGAGCGACCGGCGGGAACATCACGGAGAAGACCTGATCTGGCGAGCCGTTGCTGCGAACACCCTTGACGGGGTGGCGGCAGTCCTTGCCGAGCGGTTCGGCGACTACGTCGCGGGTGCCGCCGAACGCGTACTGGCGGACCGCCGTCGCGGTCGACTGACTCATCCAGTGTCGCGACCTCGAGTGGCTGGGCTCGTTGCCGATCTCCCAACGCTGGATGTCGTACGGCGCCCGGTGGCCGTTGCTCGCCCGGACGTCGGCCCAGTCCCTCCCGCCGCCGGGATTGCCCGGTCGGTCCGCCCTGCCGTTCATGTACTCGACCCAGTCCGCGGCGTCGGCAGGGGACTCGGTGGCGAACGGGACCATGATCATGGTCTTTGCCTGGACCGCATCGAGGAAGCGCATCCCCTCGTCGGGGCCGTAGGCAAGCCCCTCAACGTCTCCGTAGCCGATCTGGGCGTCACCGTCGCCGTCGACCTGGCAGCCACGCGTCGGGCCGATCGCCTTCTTCCAGTCGTAGGTGTTTGCCACGGTCCCGCCGGGGAAGCGAACCGACTGGACGCCGGCGGCGCGAGAGCGCGCCACGGCCTTCGGCTCGGGCCGGTCGGCCGCCGCGTCCCACAAACCGAGCCCGTTGCGCATGTACGCGTGGTTGACCCCGAGCTGCGCCAGGTGCACGCGGGCACGGGGGTCGTTGGCCCGCACGACGATCCGGGCCCGCTGCGGCTTGGCGGCGCGCACCGCCCCGGCGGGCGCGTCCTTGACCGTGACGGCGGCCGCGCGCGCAGCCACCGCCCCGGCGGGCGCATCCTTGAC
>JACCWP010000262.1 GCA_013697585.1 Nocardioidaceae bacterium | reverse complement strand
CCCCCCCCCCGCGCCGAGCGCCCGGCCGGCGACCGGGTTGCGGTCGGCGAGCCGGGCTGCGGCACGCCTGCCCTTGAACGCCAGCGCCCGGGCCTGGCTGATGCCGCGTGCGCGGGTGTCGGCCTCGACCGGCTCCTCGGGACCGCGGGTCTCCCACCACAGCTCGACGTACTGCTCGGCCAGGCCGGCCAGCGCCTGCAGCGCGTCGGCCAGCACCTCGTCGCTGCTGGTCCGGTCCGGCAGCCGGTCGGGCGCGGATCCCGGTCCAGCCAGATCGTCCGACAAGAGATCGGCCAGGTCGCCGACAACTGGGTAACCGCCAGTGCGGACGGCCGCGACCATCTCGGCGCCGCGACCCCGCGCCCATGCGAGATCGTCGGGGGGAAGCGCGAACCGGACGGGCGCAGTCCGCTCCGCGAGCAGCCGCACGACCGTGCGCTTGATCGCCCGGTCGTACTGTCGCTGCGGCAGCTCGGTCAGCATCGGGTTCAGCCGGCGGACCAGCTCGGTGCCGACCACGCCGATCGTCTCGTTTGCCCACGGCGCCTCGCGGGTCAGCTCCGCCGGGTCGAAGCCGACCACAGACCCGAGGCGTTGCACCAGCGCGCCGGCCGGCGCACCGGCCGGCGGCACGGTCACGACGTGGATTCGCTCCACCGGGACCGACCTGGCCCACACCCCCAGGATCGCGGGCAGGTCCTGGCGTAGCCAGAACCCGCGGGCCGGGTTGGTGCCGGCGCCGCGCGGGTCGCGCACGGCGGCGGAGAACTCGGCCCACGTCCAGGCACCGCGGTTCTTGATCTCCTCCTGCCAGGCAGAGCCCAGGGTGCGCGCGAGGTCGCGAGCGGTCACCACGACGTGTGGCTCACGGTCCCCGAACGCCTCCACGGCGGTGGCTGCCTGCTTGGCGGTCGCGAGCGAGAGGTGCTCGTCGGAGAGCATCACCACGGGGTCGTCGTCGGCGCTGACGGCGTCGACGAGCCCCTGCCAGGAGCCCGCGATCCGGGCGTCGCCCTCGCCCTGCGGCCGGCGACCCAGCAGGTCCCAGACGGCGAACACCTGGTTCGGCAGGCCCTTGCCGCCGGCATAGAAGACGCCCTCCCGGCGCAGTGCCTTGCGGTTGGCGCGCAGCAGCTGCTGCAGGTAGGTCGTGCCGGTCTTGTGCAACCCGATGTGGAAGTAGACGCGCTTCACGAGAGCGCCCGACGTCGCGCCCTGGCCTGGAGCCGCAGATAGACCCGCATCGCGCCGGCCGCGACGCGGTTGCGATCGGCCAGGGCGGCACCGCGACGGCGGGAGGCGAAGGCCGCGCGACGAGCCGAGCTGCCCAGCCGCGAGGAGGCGCCGGCGGCTGCGACGCCCGACTCGGCCCCCCTCGTCTGCCACCAGACGGCCGCGTGCTCCTCGGCCAGGCGGGCCAGCGCCGAGAGAGACGCCTCGAGCAGCTCGTCGCTGCTGGCCTCACCGGGGTGCCGGCCGTGCGCGTCGGCGCGCGGTACAAGGTCGCCCAGGTCGCCGACGACGTCATACCCGCCGGACTCGACCGCGGCGACCATCCGGCGGGCTTCGGCCTGCACCCAGTCGACCTCCGCGGCGGGCAGGACGAGCCGCTGCGCTTCGTCGCCGCGAAATGCCGGCGACATGGTGCGTTTGACCACCTTGTCGTACTGGCGCTGGTGGAGCCGGTGGTCGAGGCGCGCGTTGACCCGGCGGAGCACTTCGGCGCCGGCGACCCCGATGGACTCGTTGGTCCAGGTGACGTCGTCGACCAGCTGCTCGGGGTCGATCCCCACGACGCCACAGAACCGGGTGAGCAACGGCTGCGGGCTGTCGCCCGACGGCGGGACGACCACGACGTGCACCCGGTCGGCCGGCAGCGCTGCGCGCCACGTCTCGAGCACCGCCGGGATGTCCTGCTGCTGCCAGAAGCCCCGGGCGGGGTTGCTGGCCCGCTGGCCGGGGTCGCGCACGGCCGTCGCGAACTCCTCCCACGTCCAGGTGTTGTCGTTCTTCAGCTCCTCCTGCCATGCCGACATGAGGACCCGACCGAGGTCCCGGACCGTGGCCACCACGTGCACCTGGGCGCCGGCGAAGCTGTGGATCGCTCGCCGCGCCTGGGCCGGTGTGACCAGGCTGAGGTATTCGACGGAGATCAACGCGGTGTCGCGCGCGTCGCCGCGGACCGCCTGGCTCAGCGCGTTCCACTGCCCGGCGATCCGGTGGTCGCGCACGCCGCGCGGACGACGGCCGACGAGGTCCCAGACCGCGAACTTCTGCACCAGACCTGCGTCGCCGCCGGGAAACAGGACACCCTGCTCGGCCAGTCGGTGACGGTTGGCCTGCAGCACGCTTTGCAGGAACGTCGTCCCGGTCTTGTGCAGGCCGATGTGCAAGAAGACGCGGCGGGCGCTCACCCGGGGCAGCCTGGCACACGACGTACGCTTCCAGCGTGACAACCTCGGCGCCGGAGAAGGCGACAACCCGGCCGAGGCGACGCACAGCGCTGCCGCGCTGGCTCGAGACGGTCGTGATCGTGGTGCTGGCGCTGGCCATGGCCGCAGCGACCAAGGCATTTCTCGCGCAGAGCTTCTTCGTGCCCTCGGGGTCCATGCTGCCGCTGTTCGAGAAGGACGACCGGATCGTGGTCGAGAAGGTGTCGTACTGGAACGGGGACATTCACCGGGGCGACGTGGTGGTCTTCGCCGACTCCGGGGGGTGGCTGCCCCAACCGGCGCAGGAGGTTGCCTCCGGCCCGGCGCAGCGCGGGCTCGAGACGATCGGCCTGTGGCCGACGGACGGGCACCTGGTGAAGCGGGTGATCGGGCTGCCCGGGGACCGGGTGTCGTGCTGCGACGACGCGGGGAGGGTGGAGGTCAACGGGGTGCCGTTGCAGGAGGACGGCTACCTCGCGGAGGGAGCGCAGCCGTCCGAGGTGGACTTCGACGTCGACGTGCCCGACGACGCCCTGTGGGTGATGGGAGACAACCGGCAGGCGAGCGGAGACTCCCGGGCGCACATCGGTGACGAGGGTGGTGGATTCGTGCCTGCCGACGACGTCGTCGGCAAGGTCTGGGCAATCGTGTGGCCGTTCAGCCGCGCGGGGGTCCTCGACCGGCCGGCCACGTTCGACCAGGCCGCGCTCGACGGTTGAGCTCAGCGGGGTACCGGCCCGAACAGGCGGTGCTTGCGCGGCGCCCAGTCGACCACCACCCGGTTCGGGTAGCCGAACCGTGCCCGGACGGCCACCCGCACCCGGCCGGGACGGCGGATGCAGCCGCGGGGTACGGAGATCGCTACCCGGTCCGGTCCGAACGCGTCCGCCCGGGCACGCAGCCGCGGGCAGCGCACCACGGCACCCCGTCCCCGCCACCTCTCGATGGCGCGCAGCACCGGGCCTGCGGAGTTGGGCTGGACCCGCACCACGTACTCCGGGCCGCGGTCGCGGCGGCGCACGTCGATAAAGAACGTGATGACGTCGTCGGTCGACAGGTCGCCGACCCGGGTGGCGACGCGCACTCGGCCGCTGCCACCTCCGTGGTCGACGCGTACCCGGGTCACGTCAGAGCCAACCCCGGTGTCGCCGCTGCGGTCACGGAAGACTCGCACGTCAGCCGCTGCCGGCCCGCCGAGCACAGGCAGCGCCACGGCGACGCACAGGGCTGCGACGGCGGTGCGCCGACCGAGACGCCTCACGGCACTCATCGTGGCTCGAGCACGCGCAGCGGGCGGTCCTCGAGCCACGCCCCGATGTCCTCGACCACGTCACCAAAGCACCGGGCGTAGTTCTGTCGGGTCACGTAGCCAATGTGTGGGGTGAGCAGCGCGTTGTCCATCGCGCGGAGCGGGTGCTCAGCCGGCAGCGGCTCGGTGTCGTAGACGTCTTGTGCGACGCCGGCGATCGTGTGCCGGCGCAACGCGTCGAGCAGCGCGCCCTCATCGACGATCGGGCCGCGAGAGGTGTTCACCAGCCACCCGTCCGGGCCCAGCAGCCGCAGCTGCTCGGACCCGACCAGGCCGCGGCTGCGCGAGCTGAGCGGCAGGTGCACGCTCACCACGTCGCTGCGCGCGAACACGTCGTCGAGCTCGGCGCGTACGGCCCCGTGCTCTGCCGCGCGCTCGTCGGTCAGGTGCGGGCTCCACGCCACGAGCTCCATCTCGAACGCCCGGGCATAGCGGGCCACCACCGAGCCGAGTCGACCGACGCCCAGCAGGCCCAGTGTCCGGCCCGCCAGCTCGGTGCCGACCGTGGTCTGCCAGCGCCCGCTCCGGACGTTGCCCAGCTCGGTCTCCAGGTGTCGGTGGGCCGCGAGGATCAGCCCCCACGTCAGCTCAGGCGTCCCGGTCAGCACCATCTCCGTCCCGCTGACGACGATGCCGCGCTCGGCGGTGGCCGTGAGATCGACGGCAGCGTTTCGGCGACCGGTGGTCACCAGCAGCCGCAGCCGGGGCAGCCGCTCGACCAGCCCGCGAGGGAACGGCGTGCGCTCGCGCATCGCCACCACGACCTCGTAGCTCGCGAGCCGCTCGGCCACGGCGTCCTCGTCGGTGAGGTGGTCTGCGTACACGTCGACGTCCACGCGCCCCTCGAGCGGCGACCAGTCGGCGCTGGACAGCGCCACCTGCTGCCAGTCGTCGAGAACCGCAACGCGAGGCGGCGAAGCGGGCGGTCCGGGCGTCACTGGCTCAGGCCGGACGGCTGGCAGAGGTCGGCGCCGATCTCGTCCGTGCGGTCCTCGCGGATCAGCCGGAACATCTGCGCCGACGCCTCCGGCGCCCAGGTGGCGTCGGGACTTGCGAGCGGGACCGTACAGGTCTTGCCGCCGCCCGTCACCTCACCCATCCCCCAGGCGAACCGGGCCAGGTCGACCGGACCGACGTCCTCGCCGATGCGCAAGGACCCGGCCCCCGCGCGAGACAGCTGGAAGTACCGCCAAGGGTTGAGCACAGTCCACGGTGACGCGGCATCGTCGGCGATCGCGCCGACCACCTCGCGCTGGTTCTGCACCCGCTGTAGGTCGGCCGTGGCGAAGTCGCGGGTGCGGGCGTAGCCGAGCGCGTCCGGGCCGTCGAGCTCCTGGCAGCCGGCGTCGATGTCGAGCCCTGCCTTGCGGTCGTCGATCGCCTCCTGCGGGCACACCTCGACGCCGCCAACGGCGTCGACCACGCTGACGAAGCCGCCCAGGCCGATCTCGACGTAACCGTCGACTCGGATGCCGGTGTTGAGCTCCACCGTCTCGACCAGCAGCTCGGCGCCACCGAACGCGTAGGCGGCGTTGATCTGGTTCGATCCCTCGCCGGGGATCTCCACCGGCGAGTCTCGCGGCAGCGACAGCAGCGTCGTCGGGCCGGCGCCGCTGTGCAGCAGCATGATCGTGTCGGTGCGCTCGCCCTCGGCGTTACCCGTCGAGAGCAGCTGGCGCTCCTCCTCGCTCAGACCCTCCCGGCTGTCGGAGCCGACGACGAGGTAGGTGTTGCCGGGCTGGTCGCCCGGGCGCTCGCCATCAGGCGTGGCGTCCACCTCGTCGATCTGCGACCAGGCCCAGATCGGTACGACCACCAGGAAGAGGATCCAGACCAGGACCAGGGTGAGCACGACCCTGCGGATCGTGCGAGCCCGGCTGCGCGGCTTGCGTGGGGGGCGGGCCTGTGCTTGCCCGCCGGGTGGCGGCAGGCTCGGTGGGGGCAACGGAGGCTGGCTGTCTCGCGATGCCTGCCGAACCGGTCGAGGGCGGTCCGGCTCCGCCGACGGGGGCTGGGACCACGGGGGCTGGGACGACGGGGGCCGGGACGACTGCTGCGGAGGTTGCGGCATCGCCCGCGTCGCGTCGTCGCCGGCGGGGTTGCCCGGGCCGGACGGCGGGATCGCCCGGGTGGCGTCGTCGTCGGAGTAGGGGTCACGGCGATCGGGCACCCCGCAAATGTACGGGGCCGAGGTCGTGAGGACGGCGACCGGCGCGGCGCGACTGATGTGACCCGTGGTACTGGTGATACTCGTGCGGTGGATGACCGGCGGATGTTCCGGCGGGCCTTGAGCCTGTTGGCGATGACCGTGGTTGTGCCCGGCTCAGCCCAGCTGGTCGCGGGTCGTCGGTCTGCCGGGCTGGTCGCCGTGCGCGTCTGGCTGACGCTGGTCGGCCTGACCGGGGTGGTGGCGCTGGCCGGCTTGGTCGACCACGGTGTGCTCCTCGGCTTGGCCACCGACCCGCGCGCGTTGCTCGCGCTGCGGCTGCTGCTGATCGCGGTCGCGCTGGGTTGGGTGCTGCTGCTGCTCGACGCATGGCGGCTCGGTGACCCGCTGTCGCTCCCGCAGCGCCGGCGGCTGGCCGTGGCCGGGGTGAGCACGGCCCTGGTGGGTGTGCTGTCGTCTCTGCTGCTCTTCTCGGCGCACGTGGTGGCCGTGCAGCGCGACTTCATCGAGTCGGTGTTCGGGAGCGGGCCGGTGGCCGATGCCGCCGCGGGTCGCTACAACGTGTTGCTGCTCGGCGGCGACTCCGGCGGCGGTGACCGGTGGGGGCTGCGACCCGACTCGATCACGCTGGCCAGCATCGACGAGGACAGCGGCCGTACGGTGCTGTTCGGTCTGCCGCGCAACCTGGAGGCCGTGCCGTTCCCCGAGGGCACGCCGATGCGCGACGCCTTCCCGGAGGGCTTCGACTGCGCGGGCTGCTATCTCAACGGCGTCTACACCTACGCCCTCGACCACCCCGAGCTGTTCCCGGGCGAGTCGAATCCGGGCCTGGCCGCCACCAGGCAGGCGGTCGAGGCCGTCACCGGGCTCGATGTCCACTACTACGCGATGGTCAACCTGCGCGGCTTCCGTGACCTGGTCGATGCGGTCGGCGGCGTGACGCTCGACGTCAAGGAGACCGTCGCGATCGGGGGCGGCGCCGGCGAGGTCACCGGCGAGATCGAGCCGGGCCGCCAGCACCTCGACGGTTTCGAGACGCTCTGGTACGCCCGCAGCCGGGAGTACGACGACGACTACTCCCGGATGGCGCGACAAAAGTGCGTGCTGAACGCGATGCTGCACCAGCTCAGCCCGCAGCGGGTGCTGCTGAACGTGCAGGAGATCGCCCACGCGAGCGAGCAGCTGCTCAGCACCGACATCCCCGCCACCGAGCTCGACCGGTTCGTCGAGCTGGCGCTGCGCACCCGTACCCAGCCGATGACCACCGTGTCGTTCGTGCCGCCGCTCGTGGACACCGGCGATCCCGACTGGGAGCTGATCCGTGAGCGGGTCGACGAGGCGATCGCGAAGGCCGAGGGCGCCGCGGACCCAGCTCCGGCGCGCCCGGGCGGCAAGCCGGGTGCCGGCAGCGGGGGCGGGCCGGCCATGGCCCAGTCGTGCTGACCGGGCCTGGTGATAGGACGGCCTGATGGAGCGCGAGCCCCGCGTGGTCGCGGTGGTCGTCACCTGGAACCGCCGCGAGCTGCTGCGCGAGTCGCTGGCCGCGGTCGGTCGGCAGACCACAACGCCGGCTGTGGTCGTCGTCGTCGACAACGCGTCGGTCGACGGCTCCGCCGCAGCCGTACGGGCGGAGCACCCCGACGCCGACCTGCTCGTGCTCGACCGCAACATCGGCGGCGCCGGCGGGTTCGCGGCCGGGTTGCGGCGGGCCCTGGACGACCACCGCCCCGACGTGGTCTGGCTGCTGGACGACGACACGGTCCCCGAGCCCGATGCGCTCGTAAGGTTGCTCGACGCCCGTGCCGGCTACGGACCGCGGCGCCCTGCGCTGTTGGCCAGCCGGGTGTTGTGGACCGACGGTCGTGACCACCCGATGAACAGCCCGCGGGAGAAGCCCGGCGTCCGGTCCGTCGAGCGCCTTGCGGCTGGTCGGGTGGGCTGCCTGGCGATCCGCTCGGCGTCGTTCGTGTCGGTCCTCATCGACGCCGCCGACATCCGACGCCGCGGGCTGCCGGTCGCCGACTACTTCTTGTGGAACGACGACTTCGAGTTCAGCACCCGGCTCCTTCGGCACCGCCCGGGCCTCTACTGCCCGGAGAGCGTGGTCGTGCACAAGACCCACACCTTCGGGGCGACCGATGCCGACCCGGGGGAGCGGTTCTACTTCGAGGTCCGCAACAAGGTCTGGACGTTTGCGCGCAGCAACGGCCTGAACCCGGCGGAGAAGGCGCTCTATGCCGGCTCGACCCTGCGCCGGTGGCTGCGCACCTACGCCGGAAGCGACGACCGCCGCACCTTGCGACGGGCGCTGGGCCGCGGACTCGCCGACGGCGTGCGCACCGCCCCGCGCCCGACGCACGCCGTGCTCGCCGACGTGGGACTGCTCGATGACTGAGCGGTTCAGCCTGCTGATGCCGTTGTGGAAGGGCGACCGGTCCGACTTCCTCCGGCACGCCTGGCACAGCACGGTGGTCGACCAGACGCGGCGCCCCGACGAGGTGGTGGTCGTGCAGGACGGCCCGGTCCCTCCGGCCCTGGCCGGCACGCTCGCAGCACTGCTGGCAGCGAGCCCGGTGCCCGCCCGACACGTCCTGCTGGAAAGCAACCGTGGCCTCGGCCCAGCCCTCGACCTCGGCCTGGCCGCGTGCTGCTACGACGTGGTCGCCCGGATGGACGCCGACGACGTGTCGCTGCCGCGACGCTTCGAGGTGCAGCTGCCGCTGATCGAGGCGGGCGCCGACATCGTCGGGTCGGCGCTGCTCGAGTTCGTCGACGACGTCGGCCAGGTCGAGGCCATCCGCATCCCGCCGACCGACCCGGACTGGATCCGGTCGGCTGCCCGCTTCCGGGACCCGTTCAACCACCCCACAGTGGTCTATCGCCGCGAGGCGGTGCGTCGGGTCGGCGGCTACCAGGACCTCCCGTTGATGGAGGACTACCTGCTGTTCGCCCGGATGCTCGCCGCAGGCGCGGTGCCTGGCAACGTCGCCGAGCCCCTCGTGTACTACCGGGTCGGAGCCGGCGCCTACGCCCGTCGTGGCGGGCTCGCGCTGCTGGGCTCGGAGCTGGCGCTGCAGCGGGCGTTCCGCGCGCAAGGCATCACGTCTCGGCGCGAGTACCTTCGCAACGTGCTGGTGCGCGGCGGCTACCGGCTCGTGCCCACCCGGTTGCGCCGGTTCGCATATCGACGGCTGATCGCGCGGCGCGGCTTCGGCGCCCCCGGCTCCGATCGTTAGACTCACGTGTTGCCCTCGTCCCTCCCCCGTTGCTGGGAGACACCTCCGCGTGAACACTGACCTCGTCGTCGTCGGCTCCGGCCTGTTCGGACTCACCGTCGCCGAGCGCTGCGCCCGAGAGCTCGGCATCAAGGTGCTGGTGCTCGACCGCCGACCGCACATCGGTGGCAACGCCTACTCCGCGCCCGACCCCGAGACCGGCATCGAGGTGCACCAGTACGGCGCGCACCTGTTCCACACGTCCAACACCCGGGTGTGGGACTACGTCAACACGTTCACCTCGTTCACCGGCTACCAGCACCGGGTGTTCACCAACTTCCGTGGCCGCATCTATCCGATGCCAATCAACCTGGCGACCATCTGCGAGTACTTCGGCCGCGCGTTCACTCCGAGCCAGGCACGGGCGCTGGTCGCCGAGCAGTCCGGTGAGATCGACAGTGCCGACGCGCAGAACCTCGAGGAGAAGGGTGTCTCGCTGATTGGCCGTCCGCTCTACGAGGCGTTCATCCGCGGGTACACCCTCAAGCAGTGGCAGACCGATCCGAAGGAGCTCCCGGCCGAGATCATCAGCCGCCTGCCGGTCCGCTACAACTTCGACAACCGCTACTTCAGCGACGCGTACGAAGGCCTGCCGACCAACGGCTACACCGCCTGGCTGTCCACGATGGCCGACGACGACAACATCGAGGTACGCCTCGACACCGACTTCTTCGACCATCGCGCAGACATCGTGGGCAACGTGCCCGTCGTCTACACCGGTCCGGTCGACCAGTACTTCGACAACGAGCTCGGCAGGCTGTCGTGGCGCACGATCGACCTGGACACGTCGGTCGAGGAGGTCGGCGACTTCCAGGGCACGCCGGTGCTCAACTACGCCGACGAGGACGTGCCGTACACGCGGATCATCGAGCCGCGGCACTTCCACCCCGAGCGCCGCGACCGCTACCCGGCCGACCGGACCGTGATCCAGCGCGAGTACTCGCGATTCGCCGAGGTCGGCGACGAGCCGTACTACCCGGTGAACACCGCCGAGGACCGAGCCAGGCTGCTGCGCTACCGCGACCTGGCCAAGGCCGAGAAGCAGGTGCTGTTCGGAGGGCGGCTCGGCACCTACAAGTACCTCGACATGCACATGGCCATCGGTGCCGCCCTGACGATGTACGCGAACGTGATCCGGCCGCACTTCACCGAAGGCGTGGAGCTCACGAGTGGGGGAGTCGACGCATGAGCGTGACCCGGGTGCTGCAGCGGGTCGTCCTGCCCGCCGACCGAGACCTCGACGTGCTGCCGCTCTACGTCGACCACGCCGCCGGCTTCCACGTCGCCCGCGAGGACCACGACGTGCCGGGTGACGAGCTGCGCGAGGCGATGGACACCGCGGCCACCTCCCGGCGGCCGGAGGACGTCCTCGACCGGTTCCGGCTGCGGGTGCCTCGCGACCAGCGGGTGTCGTTCGGCACCTACTTCAACGGCTTCGCAGCGAGCTACTGGCGGATGTGGACCGTGGTCGACGAGGTCGTGCTGCGGGTCCGGGTGTCCGGCGACGCCACGGTGATCGTGTACCGCTCCACGGCGGACGGGCGAGCCCAACGGGTCTCGTCGGAGTCGACCGACGGCGACCGGCGTGGTGAGTTCAGCTTCACCCTGCCGCTGAAGCCGTTCGGTGACGGCGGCTGGTACTGGTTCGAGGTGTCCGCCGGGCGCACTGGTGCCCTGCTGGAGGAGGCCGGGTGGTACGCCGACGTTGCCGAGGACCGGGGAACCAGTGGACGGCTCACCGTCGGGTGCACGACGTTCAACCGCACCGAGGACTGCGTGAAGCTGCTTCGCCAGATCGCCGCCGACGACGACGTCAAGGCGATCCTCGACGAGTTCATCGTGGTGGACCAGGGCACCGAGAAGGTTCGCGACGCGCCTGACTTTGCGCTTGCTGAGAAGGGCTTCGGCGAGCAGCTGCGCATCATCGACCAGGCCAACATCGGTGGCTCCGGTGGTTTCGCTCGCGGCCAGTACGAGACAGTCGTCGCCGGTCGCAGCGACTACGCGCTGATGCTCGACGACGACATCGTTGCCGAGCCTCAGAGCATCGTGCGCGCCGTCACGTTCGCCGACCTCGCTCGAACGCCCACGATCGTCGGCGGCCACATGTTCAGCCTGTTCGCCCGCTCCCAGCTGCACAGCTTTGGTGAGCGGGTCGAGCGGTGGAGGTTCTGGTGGGAGGCCGTCCCCGGCGTGCAGACCGAGCACGACTTCGGCGCACGTAACCTGCGCAGCGCGCGCTGGCTGCACCGGCGGGTCGATGTCGACTTCAACGGCTGGTGGATGTGCCTGATCCCCCGCCAGGTGCTCGAGGACATTGGGCTCGGCCTGCCGCTGTTCATCAAGTGGGACGACGCCGAGTACGGCCTCCGCGCGAGCGCCGCGGGCTACCCCACGGTGTCGATGCCCGGCGTCGCGGTCTGGCACGTGCCCTGGACGGACAAGAACGACGCGCTCGACTGGCAGGCCTACTTCCACCAGCGCAACCGCACGGTGGCCGCGCTGCTGCACTCGCCCTACGACCGGGGTGGTCGGCTGGTCCGCGAGAGCTTCAACCACCAGGTCAAGCACCTCCTGGCGATGCAGTACTCCGTGGCTGAGCTGCGCCTGCTCGCCCTCGAGGACGTGCTGGCCGGGCCCGAGCAGCTGCATGCCGACATCATCACCAAGCTGCCCGAGGTGCGCGCCCTGCGCGCCCACCACGCCGACGCCCAGGCGCGGCCGCACCCCGACGCCTTCCCGCAGCCCCGTCGGATCAAGCCGCCAAAGCGCGGCCGCGAGCCCGGCGACCCACACGGCCAGGTCGGCGCGGTCATGGCGGCCGTGCGGGGTGCGGTGCGGCAGCTGAGCCCGGTCCGCAACTTGGCCGGTCGACACCCGGAGGCCCGCGTCGCCGCTCGCGACGCGCACTGGTACCGGCTCGCCGCGCTCGACGGGGCCGTCGTGTCGACGACCGACGGTGCGGCCGCGTCGTGGTACCAGCGAGACCCGGAGGAGTTCCGCCGGTTGCTGGCGCGCACGGTGGTGGTGCACGAGCGGTTCCTGCGCGAGTGGCCGGCACTGGCCGAGCGATACCGCGACGCGTTGCCTCGGCTGGTCTCGCCGACGACGTGGGGGCGGACGTTCGACGCCGCTCGTCCGAAGTCAGAGGCGGAGCCGGCGCCGTGACGGCAGTGGCCGACCCGGTGGGAGACCGTGACCTCGGCCCGCTGCAGCCACCCGGGGACACGACCGGCCTGTTCGGTGTCGCTCGTCGGCGCTACCTGCTGAAGCTGCTGGTGCAAAAGGAGCTGAAGGTCCGCTACCAGGCCTCCCTGCTCGGGTTGGCGTGGTCTTACCTCAAGCCCCTTGTCCGGTTCAGCATGTACTTCTTCGTGCTCGGGCTGGTGCTCGACCTGCGCGGCGAGATCCCGATGTTCGCCCTGCACATCTTCGCGGCGATGATCATGGTCCAGTTCTTCACCGACACCCTCAACGCCGGCACCAAGTCGGTGATCAAGAACAAGTCGCTCGTACGCAAGATGAACGTGCCGCGGGAGATGTTCCCGGTGGCGTCGTTGCTGGTGACGACCTACCACACCGGCCCGCAGTACCTCATCTTGATCATCGCCTGCCTGTTCCTCGGCTGGTCCCCAGACCCGGACGCGTTCGCTGCTGCTGTGCTGGGAATCGCGATCATGCTGACGATCTCGCTCGCTGTCGCCCTCGCCTTCAGCGCGCTCAACGTGTCGTTCCGGGACTTCGGCAACTTCGTCGAGACCATCGGGATGCTGGTGCTGTGGTCGGCGCCGATGCTCTATCCGTGGGAGTTCGTGGCCGAGCTGCTCGGCCCGGTCGGCGAGCAGATCTATCTCGCAAACCCGGTGGCGATGGCGGTGCTGCTCAACCAGCGTGCCTTCTGGGTGCCGACCGTCGACCCCGACGACGTGACGTACATGCCCGATCACCTGCTGGTGCACGGTGTCGTCATGCTCGTGGTCTGCGTCGGCCTGGTCGCCGTCGCGCAGTGGATCTTTTCGAGGCACGAGCGCGCCTTTGCCGAGAAGCTCTGAGATCGGTGACGGAGTCGGTCGTCGTCGACCACGTGTCGAAGCAGTTCACGCTGCAGAACGCCCGCACCCTCAAGCAGCGGCTGGTGCGCCGCGTCGAGGGGCAGGAGACCAACCCGAAGTTCGTTGCGCTCGACGACGTGTCATTCACCGTGGAGCAGGGTGAGGCGATCGGCCTGATGGGGCTCAACGGCTCCGGCAAGTCGACCCTGCTCAAGCTCATCTCGGGTGTGCTGCGCCCCGACTCGGGCTCGGTGCTGACGCGGGGTCGTATCGCCGGGCTGATCGAGGTGACCGCGGGTTTCCACCCGCAGCTCTCGGGACGCGAGAACATCTTCCTCAACGCCGCGATCCTCGGCATGGGTGAGACCGAGGTGCAAGGCAAGTTCGACGAGATCGTCGAGTTCGCCGGGATCGGGCGGCTCCTCGACACCCCGGTCGGCCGGTACTCGTCGGGCATGTTCGCCCGGCTCGGGTTCTCGGTAGCGGCCGCGGTCGACTCCGACATCTTCATCATCGACGAGGTGCTCGCGGTCGGCGACCCGCCGTTCAAGAAAAAGTGCATCAAGCGGATCAAGCAGGTACGGGACGAGGGCCGCACGATCGTCTTCGTCAGCCACAACACGACCCAGGTCAAGCGGTTGTGCACCCGCGCGGTGGTCCTCGAGGAGGGGCGGTTGGGATTCGACGGCTCCGTGGCCGACGCCGTGCATCACCTGCGCTATGACGACGACACCGACGAGGACGGCGACGGCGGCGAGATCTGACCCGCAGCTCTGCCCGCCCTGCCGCGCATTTCGCTGGTAAGCCAGCGAAATGTGCGCTTTCCGGGCGAAAGGACGCTGGGAAAGCGCACATGTCGCCGGGGAGGTGCACCGGAAGGGCCAGCGGGCTGCTCGTCGCTGGTCTGGGCGTGGGTGGGCGGATGCCTCGGCCGGCCACCCGGCTCGTCATCGGTCACATGGTTGTGATTCTGAGTCACAGTATGTGGACTCTGTGTAATGAGCGGAGGGTGAGGGCATGCGCTCATTCGTCTGTCTGGCCGGCTGTGCCGGCGTGCTGGTGCCCCTGGTAATCGTGGTGTCGCCGGTTGCTGGTGAGCCGGCCACCTCGGTGTCGGTGTCCACCAGGAGCCCTGCGAGGAGCCTCGCGACCGCGCCGGTCACGCCGACTGTCCGCCAGCTCCCGGTCCGCGGGGTGGCCGCCGGCTGGCGCGTCTCTGCCGGCACCGTGGCGCAGTCCCGGGCGGTCGCCGCGACCGGCTACGCCGCCGTGGGTGCGGTCTGG
>JACCWP010000239.1 GCA_013697585.1 Nocardioidaceae bacterium | reverse complement strand
TGGGCTCGATCGGGCAGAGATCCACCGACGCGACCGCCAGCTCGCGCCCCGCGGTCACCTCCACGTCGGCGCTGCCACAGGGGCAGAGCAGGATCAGGTCGCGCAGGACGAGCTCGGTGCCGCAGCTGCGGCACCGACCGCGGCCGTCGGGTTGCTCGATGTCGAGCCGGGCCCCGGCGAGCGTGGTGCCGTCGGTGACGAGCTCGAAGCAGAACCGCATCGCGTCGGGCACCACGCCCGACAGCCGGCCCACTCGCAGCCGCACGCGCGCGACGGCGGCCTCGCCCGTGCGGGCCGTGACTGCCTCCACCACGCTCTGCGTGATCGCCAGCTCGTGCATCGGCCTCCCACCCGTCCGCCGTCGCGGTCACCGTAGCGTTGACGCTGGTGAACAACGACCCGGCCGGCTCCCACAGGGAGACGGACATGAGCCTGGCGCACCCGTAGCATCGTCGAGGTGGGCCACGGGCACGGGCACGGCACCGTCACCGCGATGCACCGGCGGCGGCTGGGCTGGGTGCTCGCGATCACGCTCTCGGTCGCCGGGGTGCAGGTCGTCGGCGGCGCGATCTCGGGATCACTTGCTCTGCTTGCCGATGCCGCACACATGGTCACCGACGCCGCCGGTATCGCCGCCGCCCTGGCCGCAGTGTGGCTGGCCGGGCGCCCGGCGACCGACTCCCGCACATACGGGATGCAGCGGGCGGAGATCCTCGCCGCCCTGGTCAACGCCCTGCTGCTGGGCGGTGTCGGGCTGTGGGTGCTGGTGTCGGCGCTGCGGCGCTGGTCCGATCCGCCCGAGGTCGAGACCGGGCTGATGCTCGCGCTCGCTGTGACGGGTGCGCTGGCCAACGCCGGCTGCCTGGTGCTGCTGCGTGAGGGGCAGAGCAGCAGTCTCAACCTGCGCGGCGCCTACCTGGAGGTGGTGGGGGACCTGCTCGGGTCGCTGACAGTCGTCGTGGCGGGTGTTCTGATCGCGACGACGGGCTACCAGCGCGCTGACGTTCTCGCGTCGCTACTGATCGGGTCGTTCATCCTGCCGCGTGCGTGGCGGCTGCTTCGCGACGTGGCCGACGTGCTTCTCGAGGCGACACCGCGAGGCGTCGACCTCGGCCACGTGCGCGAGCACATCCGTAGCGTGCGCGGCGTGGTCGATGTGCACGACCTGCACGCATGGACGATCACCAGCGGCGTGCCGGTGCTGTCGGCGCACGTGGTCGTCGACGACGACTGCATCGCCCGTGGGCAGACCGGCGCCGTGCTCGACCGGCTCGGCGAGTGCCTGTCCGGCCACTTCGACGTCTCGCACTGCACCTTCCAGGTGGAACCCGTGGGTCACCAGGCGCACGAGGCGGCCCACCACGCATGAGCGACGACTCCCTGCGCGAGCAGGCCGAACGGCACCTGCGCGCGCTGGTCAGGCGCGAAGACGCCACGCTCCACCCCGATCAGCTGACCGCGATCGAGGCGTTGGTGAACGACCGCCGTCGCGTCCTGGTCGTACAGCGCACCGGCTGGGGCAAGTCGGCGGTCTACTTCGTCGCAACCGCCCTGTTGCGACAGCAGGGCTCGGGGCCGAGCGTGATCGTGTCGCCGCTGCTCGCGCTGATGCGCAACCAGATCGCTGCGGCCGAGCGGGCCGGCGTGCGCGCGGTGACGATCAACTCGGCCAACCCCGAGCAGTGGCGCGCGACGTACGACGCCATCGGCCGCGGCGAGGTCGACGTGCTGCTGGTGAGTCCGGAACGGCTCAACAACCCCGAGTTCCGCGACCGGGTCCTGCCTGACCTCGCCGCTGGTGCTGGGCTGGTGGTGATCGACGAGGCACACTGCATCTCCGACTGGGGCCACGACTTTCGTCCCGACTACCGGCGGATCCGTACGCTGCTGGCAGACCTGCCCCACGGCATCCCGGTGCTCGCCACCACCGCCACCGCAAACGCTCGGGTGACCGCCGACGTGGCCGACCAGCTCGGTCAGCGCGACGAAGGCACCGACCCGCTCGCCGACGTGCTTGTCCTGCGCGGCAGCCTCGACCGCACGTCCCTGCATCTCGGCGTGGTCGCACTGCCGACGCAGGCCGAGCGGCTCGCGTGGCTCGCTGATCAGCTGCCGGGCCTGCCCGGCTCGGGGATCGTGTACTGCCTGACTGTCGCCGCCACCCAGCTCGTCGCCGATCACCTGCGTGCGCACGGGATCGAGGTGCGGGCGTACTCAGGGCAGACCGAGCAGGCCGAGCGCCTCGCCGCCGAGGACGACCTCGCCAACAACCGGATCAAGGCGCTGATCGCGACGTCGGCGCTCGGCATGGGCTTCGACAAGCCCGATCTCGGCTTCGTCGTGCACCTCGGCGCGCCGCCGAGCCCGATCGCCTACTACCAGCAGGTCGGGCGAGCCGGCCGCGGTGTCGAGCGCGCCACAGTGGTGCTTCTGCCCGGCCGGGAGGACCGCGACGTGTGGGACTACTTCGCGTCGCTGGCCTTCCCGCCCGGCGACGACGTGCTCGAGGCGCTGCGGGTGCTCGCGGAGCATGCCGAGGGCGGGGCGCCCATGTCGACGGCCACGCTGGAGACGTACGTGCCGCTGCGCAGGACCCGGTTGGAGGCGATGCTCAAGGTGCTCGACGTGGACGGTGCCGTGCGTCGGGTCCGCGGCGGGTGGGAGGCGACGGGGCGGGACTGGCGCTATGACGCCGACCGCTACACGCGGGTCGCCGAGACCCGGCAGGCCGAGCAGCAGGCGATGCTCGCGTACGCCAGCACCGAGCGGTGCCGCTTGCAGTACCTCCGCGAGCAGCTCGACGACCCGGAGGCGGCGCCGTGCGGACGCTGCGACACGTGCGGCGGACTGACCCTTGCGCGGGCACCGGCGGCCGGGTCGGTGAATGTGGCGGCCGAGCGGCTGGGGCGGCCGGGAACCACGGTCGAGCCGCGCCGGCTGTGGCCCACCGCGATGACCAACCTCGGCATCGAGCTGACGGGCCGGATCCCTTCCGACGAGCAGGCCGCGCCCGGTAGGGCGGTGGCCCGACTCACCGACCTCGGCTGGGGCAGGCAGCTCCGGGAGCTGTTCGACGGACCCGATGACGACGTGCCGGTCCCGCTGCGGCGCGCCCTCGCGGACGTCCTCGCCGCCTGGGACCTCGCGCCCGGCGAGCGACCCGACGGCGTGGTCGGCATCGACTCCACGAGCCGGCCCATGCTGGTCGCCCACCTGGCCGACGGCATGGCGCGGTTCACCCGCGTCCCGGTGCTGACCCGGCTCGCTGTCACCGGTGGGTCGCCTCCCGGCGCCGGCGCGATGAACTCCGCCCAGCGGCTGGCCGCGGTGGCCTCCCGTTACACCCTGCTGGAACCGCTGGCCGTGGCCGGTCGGCGGGTGCTGCTGGTCGACGACCGGGTCGTCACCGGCTGGACGCTCGCCGTGGCGGCACGCACGTTGCGCCGCGCCGGTGCGGCGAGCGTCCACCCGCTGGTGCTCGCCGTCGGGTGAGCTCGGTCAGTACAGCGGCACGAGCTGGCCCCTGACTGCGCCGGCTGGATAGGCCTCGGTGTGCACGTTTGCGTAGAAGTTCCACGGCGCGTAGGCGATGTCGTCGATCACGGTCGGGTCGGCGGCGACGCACGCGGCGTTGGACGGGCTGCCCGGAGGCAGCTGCAGGTCGACGACGACCGGGCCGGCGATCGGCTTGCGCCCGGCGTGGATGTGGCCGGCCACGACATCGTCGATCAGCCGTGTCCTGACTCCGTAGCAGATCGTGTCGGAGGCGGGGTGCAGGACGACGCCGAGGCGACCCTTGCCGTTGTTGTCGCCTGGGCCGGGGACCTCTGCCTCACCGGTCAGCGTGGCACCAGCGAACTTGGAGCTGTCGGCGCGCAATGACGCGGCACCCGTCTCGAACGGTGACCGGGTGACCACCACGGTGACGACGTGCTCTCCCCGCGGGAGCAACCAGCCACCGCTGCTCCAGGCCAGGCTCGGCTCGGCCTGTCGAGGAACTCTTGTCCCGTTGCGGCAGGTGGTCTTGGTCGGCTCGCTGGTCTGACCGAGATCCTTGCCGTCGAGCAGCACCCGGAAGCGGTCGCCCTTGCAGAACGTGTCCGTGACCCGCAGCCAGACGCCGGTCCTGCTGCGCAGCGAGAACGTCCTGGCCGAGCCACGGTCGCCGAAGAGGAACCGCTGGAAGCCGCCATCGACGTCAACCGACTGACGGTCGGCAGCGGAGGCGCCAGGACCGCTGTTACGCCGGTCGCCGTCGGATGCCTGCGCGCCTCCCGCGACAGCCAGGCAGGTGGCAGCGACCGCGGCCAGCGCCGCGCCGGTGGCAAGGATCCTTCGCATGATGCCTCCACGGGCGGGCCGGTCCGAGATGACCGCGAAGGCTCAAACTAGGGCTCAGCCCGTCCGCGCCGCCAGCCTCGCCTGCAACGCGTCCCTTTTGTCCTCGAACCGGGTGGCCTGCTGCTCCAGGGTGTCGAGGAAGTCGGCCAGCTCGGTGCGGGCGGTCTCGCCCTGCTCGCCGAGCCCCTCCGCCTCGAAGACCTTCCAGTAGCGCAGCACCGGCATCAGCACGTCGTCGCGGTGCTGCCGGAGGTCGTAGACGCCCGCGACAGCCATCTCGACCGCTTTGCGCTGGAAGCCTGCGATGTCGGCGCCCGGCATGGTGAACGTCGTGACCACGTCGGTCACGGCGCGCATCGTCTGGTCGGGTGCGAGCTCGAGCGCGGCGTGCAGCAGGTTGCGATAGAAGATCATGTGCAAGTTCTCGTCGGACGCGATCTTGGCGAGCAGCTGGTCGCACACCGGGTCGCCGGTCACCCGGCCGGTGTTGCGATGGCTGACTCGGGTGGCAAGCTCCTGGAAGGACACGTACGCGAGCGACGCGAGCAGGTCGTCACCGTGTGCGTTGGTGTAGCCCGTGCCCATGTGGTCCATCCGAGCCCGCTCCAGCTCGACGGGATCGACGGCGCGGCGCACGAGCAGGTAGTCCCTGATCGCGGCACCGTGGCGACCTTCCTCGGCCGTCCACCGATGCACCCACTCGCCCCAGGCCGCGTCGCGCCCGAACAGCGCGGCGATCTCGTGGTGATAGCTCGGCAAGTTGTCCTCGGTCAACAGGTTGACGACGAGCGCCGAGCGTGCGACGTCGGACAGCGCGGAGTCGTCGGGGCTCCACGCATCACCGCCGAGGACGCCGTCGAACGTCCGGCCCTCGCTCCACGGGATGAACTCGTGCGGGAACCACTCCTTGGCAACCTGCAGGTGCCGCTCGAGGTTGGACTCCACGACCTGCTCGAGCTCGCGCAGCAGATCGGCCTGGGTCATCGTCACACCGGCTATCCAAGCCGCTGGGGCGGTCCATGACCAACTCCGTGACCAACCGGGCCGCCGGCTGGGCGTCGGCGTGGTGAGCGATGATCGACTGATGGGAGCCCGTGCCGCAAAGCAAGAGATCGAGCGCTCGTACGAGGCGAATCCGGACACCGTCCTGCCGGACGTGGCTGTGGGAGCGGCGACGGGAACGATGGGACCACTGGTGCATGAGCTGGTCGCCACCTACCACGACACGCCAGATCTGCGGCTCACCCGCTCGCGCATGACGTTGCGCCGGCGCCTCGGCGGTGACGACGACGGCTGGCACCTCAAGCTGCCCGGGCGTGGCGACACCCGCGTCGAGCTGCACCGGGCGCCCGGTCGCTCGCGGCGGGTGCCGGTGTCAGTGCGCCGACTGGTCGAAGGGGTGACCCGAGGCGGCGCGCTGCTGCCCGTGGTGGAGATCGCCACCAGGCGCGAGGAGCTGCGGCTGGTCGGCGACGACGGTCGGGTGCTCGCACTCGTCGCCGACGACCGGGTCACCAGCCGGGTGCTGCAGGCGGGCGCAGCCTCGACGAGCTCGTGGCGCGAGGTCGAGGTGGAGCTGGTCGAGGGCATGGCGACGCTGTTGGACCAGGTGGGTAGCGCGCTGGAAGCCGCCGGACTGGTCCCGGCAGCGGAGCAGTCGAAGCTGCGCCGCGCACTGGGTCGCGCACTAGGGGGCCGCGCACTGGGGGGCCGCGCACTGGACAGCCGGCTGCCCGAGGGCGCCGGGACACACCCGTTGGCGGACTACCTGGCCCGCACCCGCACCGCGCTGGTCACCCACGACGTGCTCACCCGGGCCGGCGACGACGACGGCGTGCACCAGCTCCGGGTTGCCGCACGGCGGCTGCGAAGCGCGCTGCGTGCCTACCCGCGGCTGCTCGCCGAGCGCGACACCGGTCGCGGTCTGGCTGCGGAGCTGCGCTGGCTCGGTCGCGAGCTGGCCGACGAGCGGGACCTGCAGGTGGTCGACAAGGGCCTGGCGCACTTGCTTGCCACCGAGCCGGGCGCAAGCGCGCCGGGTCGCACCGTGATCCGTGACGTGGTACGTCGCGAGCTCGCCCGCGACGGTCGCGACGCGCAGCGGCACAGCCGCGAAGTGCTCAGCTCCGAGCGCTACCTGGCGCTGCTCGACCGGCTCGACCGCTTCGTCGCCGGTCCGCTCCATCCGGCGGTATCGCCGACCCAGGAGCTGCGTCGGGGCGTGCGCAAGGCCTACCGGCGGCTCGAGCGTCGCATCGCCGCCAGCGCCGACGCGGGTGCGCCCGGGTCGGACGAGCACGGCGCCGCCCTGCACGAAGTGCGCAAGGCGGCTAAGCGGCTGCGCTATGCGTGCGAGGTCGCCGAGCCCTGGCTGGGCAAGCGGGCCACGCGGCTTCGGCGCCGGGCCAAGCGGCTGCAGTCGGCCCTGGGCCGGCACCAGGACACGGTGCTGCTGCAGCAGCACCTCGAGGGCTGGGCCGCCGGGACCGCAGGTTCGCCAAGCGTTGGCTTCGTGCTCGGCCGCCTGCACTCCAGGCAGGACGAGGCCGCCCGCAGCGCGCGCGCGGATGCCCGCCGGGCCTGGACCCGGCTGGCACGCAAGAAGTCGGTCGGCTGGCTGGCCTGACCCCCCTCCCCCCGCGTCACCGCTCGCGACAGCCGGTCAGCCCCGGGGCCTCTCCCACACGTATCGAGGCCCGACAACATCGGCGCCCAGCTCGAGCGATGAGCACGCCTCAGTCTTGCGCCGGCTCGGTCGCCTCGTCTGCTGCCAGGGACTCGTCCAACTCCACGGACTCGTCAAGCTCCACGGACTCGTCAAGCTCCACGGACTCGTCAAGCTCCACGGACTCGTCGGGGGCGGGTGCTTGCGGCTCCTCGTCGCAGATCAGCGGTGCAGCGGTGAACTCGGTGGTGACCGTCTCGACGATCTCGCCTGCCACGAACGTCTGCTCGACGCTCACCTTGACAACCGCGCCGGCAGCGGCGAGGCCGGCGACCTCGGCCTCGGCGGACTCCTCGACGCAGCTGCCGTCGAGGTCGCCAAGGCCGGCCGAGGCGACCCAGGCAGCGACGTCACCGGCGTTGCTGCCCTCGACGCACCACCCGTCCAGGCACGGGGTGAGCAGACCGTTCAGCACGAGGGTGCGTGTCTCGGGAGCCGGCGGCGGCGGCGGGTTGGGCGG
>JACCWP010000230.1 GCA_013697585.1 Nocardioidaceae bacterium | reverse complement strand
TGACCAGCGAGGCTTCGAGCTGGGCGACAGCCGCCTCGGCGCGGGCCCGTGCCTCCGGGTTGCTGCGGCGCCAGCGGTCGTCCTCGGCCCGGCGCACGGCCTCCTCGACCGCGCGCAGCCGACCCTCGAGGTCGCGCATCTGCTCACGGGGGACCTTGCCCGCGCGCTCCCAACGATCGGCGATGTCGCGCAACGCGGCTCGGGCGGAGCTGACGTCTCGTACGGGCACCAGCGACTCGGCGTCGGCGAGGATCGCCCGCTTCTGCTCAGCATTGGCGACGTACTCAGCGTCTGTCTTGGCGTTCTCGGCGTCGCGAGCGGCGAAGAAGGTGTCCTGCGCGGTGCGAAAGCGTGCCCACAACGCCTGCTCCTCACCCCGAGGTGCGGGGCCGGCCGACTTCCACTGCCGCATCAGGTCGCGGTATTTGGTGCTCGTCGGCCCCCACTCGGTCGACGAGGCAAGCGCCTGGGCCTCGGCGACCAGCCGCGTCTTGACCTGCTTGGCGCCCAGCCGTTGCTCGTGCTGCTCGGCCCAATACAGTTTGCGGCGCCGCGTGTACGTCGTGCGGGCAGTCGAGAACCGTCGCCACAGCGCGTCGTCGACCGACCGCTCGAGCCGGGGCAGCGCCTTCCACCGGTCCATCAGCTCACGCATCCGGTCGACGCCGGCCCGCCACTGGTCTGAGTTCGCCAGCCGCTCCGCCTCAGCGACGATGGCGTCCTTCTCGCCTCGGGCCTCGTCGATCCGCGCGGCTCGGGCCGCCTTGCGGTCGGCGCGTTGCTGGTCGATCACCGGTGCCAGCGCGTCGAGCCGTTCGACCAGTGCCGCCAGGTCGCCGACCGCGGCTGCGACGGTGACCTGCTGGCGCACCGCCGTGACCGTGGAGGCGGCCTCGTCGGGTGCCATCGCCCCCGTCCGCACCCTCCGCTCGAGCAGGCCGACCTCCACGCTCAGACCGTCGAAACGGCGCACGTACAGCGCCAGCGCGTCGGCCGGGTCGCCGCCAGGCCACTGGCCGACTGCCCGCTCGCCGCCGGCAGTCCGCACGTAGACCGTCCCGTCGTCGGCAACCCGCCCCCAGTCCCGGGCCTCGCCGCCCGGCTCAGGCTGCGGCACGCCACTCGGCTTCCCCGGACCCGGACCCGGACCCGGACCCGGACCTGGACGTGGTCCGGGACGCGGCAGCGGTGTGCCGGTCACGCCTGCCCCACAGCAACGGACCTGATCACCGTACGGACCGCGGGCGGCCCGACCGCGCTCTGCTGGGTGTCGCCTCCGCCCACCCCAGCCTCGGTGATCGCGACCAGCACCGGCAGCCCAGACGTCACCTGGCCGAAGACCGTGCGCGGACCACCGAAGGAGACACGCTCGGCGGCGAGCACGAACCGGCTGACGTTGCCGCCGTCGCCTGGAGCTGCCAGCAGCGTGCCGGCCGGATGCGGACCGGGGGCCACGTTCTCGACCGGGATCGTGAACCCCGCCGACCCGTCTCCCGCTCCCGGCCCGGCAGCGTCCCCGCAGGCTAGGTAGTCGCCGGCTGCCCTGCTGTCTCGAAGCAGTGGGCAGGCGGTGCCGTCGAGGACCCCCGAGCGCGCCAGCTGGAGGAACGCGTTGACCGTGCACGGCGCTGCGGCCGCGTCGAGCGACATCGCGATCGCGCCCCGGTTGGTGTTGACCGAGACCGAGTAGGCGGGGGCTAGCTCGATCGAGCTGCTGGGCAGCCGCACCCCCGGCGCCAGCGGGCCGTCGCGGCGGTAGTCGCAGCGCGCCCGCACGGGCTCGATGGGTGGCTGGGTCGTTGGCTGGGTCGGTGGCGTGGTCTGCGTCTGCTCGGCGGAAGCAGCGTTCGACTCGCCGTCGGTGACCAGCTGGGCTGCGAGGACCCCGCCGCCCACGAGCAGGGCGACCACGAGGACCACGCCGGCCACCTTCGTACGCCTGCGGCGGCGACGCACCGCGACCTGTCGCCGTGCGACCTGCCGCTCGGCGCGGGCGCGGGCGAGCCTTCGCGCACGCTGCTGCCTGCTGACCACGCCCGATCGCCCTCCGTCCCTGCGATGTCGACGGCCGGCAGCCGACCGCACGCAGTGTAGGTGGCCCCTGTCGTAGGCTGGCGGCCATGCTCATCGCCGGGTTCCCCGCCGGTCCGTGGGGCACCAACTGCTGGGTGGTTGCCACGGGTTCGGGCAGCGAGTGCGTGATCATCGACCCGGGGATGGACGCCGCAGCCGACGCGGACAAGCTGATCACCGAGCACCGGCTGAAGCCGGTTGCCGTGCTGGCGACGCACGGTCACGTCGACCACGTGTGGTCGGTCGCGCCGCTGGCCGGTGCTTACGACACAGCCGCCTGGATCCATCCCGCCGACCGGCACCTGCTCACCGATCCGATGGCCGGGCTCTCGCCCGAGTCCGCGGGTCTGTTGGCGGCCTTCGGCGCGACGTTCACCGAGCCCGACGACGTCCGCGAACTGGTCGACGGTGCCGGCCTCGATCTGGCCGGTGTCCGGTTCGACGTCGAGCACACACCGGGCCATACCCAGGGCTCCGTCGTGTTCCGGCTGCCCGCTGCCGGACCGGACGGTGCAGCTGAGGTGTTGTTCGCGGGCGACCTGCTGTTCGCCGGGTCGATCGGCCGCACCGACATGCCCGGCGGCAACCACGACCAGATGCTGCGCAGCCTCGCCGCGACCGTGCTGCCGCTCGACGACACGGTGGTCGTGCTTCCCGGCCACGGACCGAGCACGACGGTGGGCCACGAGCGGGCCACCAACCCGTATCTGTCCGGCCTCGCTGAGTGAGCACCGCGTGAACCGACCCACCCCGCTGTCGGGGTTCCCGGAGTTCCTGCCTGGCGCACGAGCGGCCGAGCTGGCTGTCCTCGACTCGCTGCGCGCGACCTTCGAGCTGCACGGGTTCTGCTCGATCGAGACCAGGTCGGCTGAGCCGCTCGACCAGCTGCTGCGCAAGGGCGAGACCTCGCAGGAGGTCTATCTGCTGCGTCGGCTGCAGGCGGCCACCGACGACCTCGGCGCGCCCGCGGGCAGCGACCTCGGTCTGCACTTCGACCTCACGGTGCCGTTGGCGCGCTATGTGCTCGAGCACAGCGGCGCACTGCACTTTCCCCTGCGCAGGTATCAGATTCAGCGCTGCTGGCGTGGCGAGCGCCCGCAGGAGGGGCGCTATCGCGAGTTCACCCAAGCCGATATCGACATCGTCGGACACGACGAGCTCAGCAAGGACGCCGATGTCGAGGTGACCGAGGTCATGGCCGAGGCGCTCAGCCGGCTGCCCCTGCCCCCGGTCACGTTGCTGGTCAACAATCGCAAACTCATCCAGGGTTTCTACCTCGGCATCGGCGCCACCGACCCGGCGGCGGTGATCCGTACGATCGACAAGCTGACCAAGGTCGGCCCCGACGCGGTTCGACGCACGCTCACGGCTGAGGCGGGTCTCGACGACGCCCAGGTAGACCGTTGCCTCGCGCTGGCAGCGATCAGCGCGCCAGACCCGTCGTTCGCCCAGCAGGTGCTGGCGCTCGGCGTCTCGCATCGCCTGCTCGACGAGGGACTGTCCGAGCTCGTACGCGCGGTGGAGTCAGCCATGCACCTGCGCTCCGAGCGGTTCTCGCTGGTCGCCGACCTGAGCATCGCGCGCGGGCTCGACTACTACACGGGCACGGTGTTCGAGGGCCGGATGGCGACGCACGGCGACCTGTCCATCTGTGCAGGGGGCCGCTACGACGCGCTCGCCACCGACGGGCGAAGCACCTACCCCGGTGTCGGCATCTCGCTCGGCGTGACCCGGATCCTGGCTCCGCTGATCGCCCGTGGCGTGGTGGGTGCTGACCGTTCGGTCCCGTCCTGCGTGCTCGTCGCGGTAGCCACCGACGACCACCGGTCGGGCAGCCGCGAGGTGGCGCGGGCACTGCGGGCTCGGGGGATCCCAACCGAGGTTGCACCGGACGCGGTCAGGTTCGGCAAGCAGATCCGCCACGCCGACCGGCGCGGGATCCCGTACGTGTGGTTCCCGGCCACCGCCGGCACGACCCATCAGGTCAAGGACATCCGCAGCGGCGACCAGGTCGACGCCGACCCTGACCACTGGCGACCGCCCCACGACGACCTGCACCCGCGCGTCACCTACCGCGAGGAGCCCACGTGATCCGCAGCCACGAGGCCGGCAGCCTGCGCGCCACGCACGCGGGCGAGCGCGTCACGCTCGCGGGCTGGGTCGCGCGCCGACGCGACCACGGCGGGGTCACGTTCGTCGACCTGCGCGACGCGAGCGGCGTCGTGCAGGTGGTGATCCGCGACGAGCAGGTGGCGCGGCCGCTGCGGGCGGAGTTCTGCGTGCGGGTGGACGGTGAGGTGGCTGCGCGCCCGGAGGGCAACGCCAACGATGCCCTGCCGACCGGGGCGGTCGAGGTGGTGGCCAGCGGCGTCGACGTGCTCAGCGAGTCGGCGGCGCTGCCCTTCCCCGTCGAGGAGCACCACACGAGACCGGTCGGTGAGGAGGTGCGGTTGCGGCACCGCTACCTCGACCTGCGCCGCCCGGAGATGACTGCTGCGATCAGGCTTCGGGCGCGAGCCACCCGGCTGATCCGCGACGTGATGGAGGAGAACCGCTTCCTCGACGTCGAGACCCCCTACCTGACACGTTCGACGCCCGAGGGAGCACGCGACTTCGTGGTGCCCGTACGCCTGCAACCCGGCAGCTGGTACGCGCTGCCGCAGTCGCCGCAGCTGTTCAAGCAGCTGCTGATGGTCGCCGGCGTCGAACGCTACTTCCAGATCGCCCGGTGCTTTCGGGACGAGGACTTCCGGGCCGACCGGCAGCCGGAGTTCACCCAGCTCGACGTGGAGCTCAGCTTTGCTGACGCCGACGACGTCATGGCCCTGACCGAGCAGGTGCTGTCCCGCTTGTGGCGCGAGCTGCGCGGCCACGACATCGGGCTGCCGATCCCGCGGATGACCTTCGCCGAGGCGATGCGTCGCTTTGGCACCGACCGTCCCGACCTGCGACTCGGCTGCGAGCTGACCGACTGCACGGCGTACTTCGCCGACACCCCGTTCCGGGTCTTCGCACCCCAGGGCGACGACTGGCACGTCGGCGCGGTCGTGATGCCCGAGGGAGCCTCGCAGTCACGCCGACAACTGGACGGCTGGCAGGAGTGGGCGCGGTCGCGCGGCGCAAAGGGTCTGGCGTACGTGCTCGTCGCAGCCGACGGGACCCTCGGTGGCCCGATCGCCAAGAACCTGTCCGAGCGGGAGCGTGCCGGCCTGGCCGCCCACGTCGGAGCCGGGCCTGGCGACTGTGTCTTCTTTGGCGCCGGCCACCGGCGCGAGGCGCTGGGCCTGCTGGCGGCGACCAGACTCGAGGTGGGGCAGCGGTGCGGCCTGATCGACCACTCCCGTTGGGAGTTCTGCTGGGTCGTCGACGCGCCGATGTTCGAGCCGACCAGCCCCGACAGTGGGCGGCCCGACGGCAGGACCGGGTGGACCGCGATCCACCATCCGTTCACCGCGCCGCTGCCCGAGCACGCCGACGACTTCCACCAGCGCCCGGGCGAGGCGCTCAGCCAGGCCTACGACATCGTCCTCAACGGCAACGAGATCGGCGGTGGGAGCATCCGGATCCACCGGGCGCAGATGCAGCAACGGGTCTTCGACGTCATTGGGATGTCCCGAGAGCTCGCACGAAGCCAGTTCGGCTTCCTGCTCCAGGCGTTGGAGTACGGCCCTCCGCCGCACGGCGGCATCGCCCTCGGGCTCGACCGGCTGTGTGCCCTGCTGGCGGACGCCGACTCCATCCGAGACGTGATCGCGTTCCCCAAGGCCGCGTCCGGCGCCGACCCGCTGACCGGCGCGCCGAGCAGGATCAGCGCTGCTCAGCGCGCCGAGACGGGGGTGGACGCGCCACCGGCCACATGACCAGCGGCGCTCACAAAAGGCTAACGATCTGGTACCAGGATGCTTGGCCGGTGGAAGTTTGACTGGACGGCTGCGAAGGTGGCTCGCGGCACGGGACACATCCGTCCACGCCACCATGTGCCGCCTCGTCGGACCACCGTCGGACGGGCATGCGTGTCATGGTCAGACAATGCCTTGGAGGATTCATGGGTCGACGGACAACGCGTCGGCTGTTGGTAGGACTGGCGACCATCGCCATGTTCGCCACGGCCTGCAGCGGGAGCGACGACGAAGCGAGCACGGACACTGACAGCGGCTCGGACACGGCCAGCGGCGGCAGCTTCAGCCTTGCCCTGGGCAGCGACCCGTCGTTCCTGGCGCCCACCGCCCAGTGCTACGAGTCAACCTGCAGCCAGGTCCTCAGCATGCTGTACACCGGTCTGCTGAGCATCGACCCAGAGACCAACGAGCAGATCCTCGGCGACGCCGAGTCGATCGACTCGCCGGACGGCAAGGTCTGGACGGTCAAGCTCAAGCCCGACCTGAAGTTCCACAACGGCGAGCCGGTGGACGCCGATGCCTACGTGCGGGCGTGGAACTACAGCGCCTACGGACCCAACGCCACCCAGACCGGCTTCTTCTTCAGCCCGGTCGAGGGCTACGACGACGTCGCTCCGGCCGAGGGCGATCCCACCGCCAAGGAGATGTCCGGACTGAAGGTCGTGGACGACCAGACCATCGAGATCACGTTGTCGGAGGCCTTCTCGCAGTGGCCGCTGGTGATGAGCTACACACCGGCCTTCGCGCCGCTGTCGCAGGAGTGTGAGCAGGACCTCGAGGCCTGCAACGAGAAGCCGATCGGGACCGGGCCGTACATGATGGACGGGGCCTGGCAGCACAACAAGTCGATCACGGTCGCTAAGTGGGACGACTACACCGGTCCCAACTCGGCCAGTGCCGACGGGATCGAGTTCCGCCTGTACAGCGACCCCAAGACCGCCTTCCGCGACTGGCAGGCCGGCGAGGTCGACATGCTCGACACCGTCGACCCGAGCCAGGTCCCGCAGGCGCAGGCGCTGGCCGGTGAGCGGTTCCTGTCGGTCGACAGCGGGTCGTTCAACTACCTCGGCATCCCGTTCTACGTCGAGGAGCTGCAGAATGTGGACATCCGCCGGGCGCTGTCGATGGCGATCGACCGCCAGACGATCGTCGACCAGGTGCTAAACGGTCTGGCCACACCCGCGAGCGACGTCATCGCGCCGTTCGTCACCGGCAGCCGGGACGATGCCTGCCAGTACTGCGAGTACGACCCCGAGGCGGCCAAGACGCTGTTCGACGAGGCCGGTGGCATCGAGGACAACACCGTCGAGATCTGGTTCAACAACGATGGTGGTCACGAGGACTGGGTCCAGGCCGTCGCCGAGGGTTGGAAGAACGACCTGGGCCTCGAGTATTCGCTCGAGTCGCAGCCGTTCACTCCGTACCTCAAGACTCTCGAGGAGGAAGGGGTTGGTGGGCCGTACCGGCTCGGCTGGCTGCCCGACTACCCGTCGGCCGAGAACTACCTCGACCCGCTGTATGGCGAGGGCAGCTCCAACTACGGCCAGTGGGCAGGCCCGGAGCACGACGCGTTCCTCGCCACGATCGAAGAGGCTGACGCAGAGGCCAGTGCCGAAGCCGCTGTCCCGATCTACCAGGAGGCCGCCGACATCGTGCTCAGCGACCTGCCGGTGTTCCCGCTCTGGTACGGCCAGACGTCGATCGTCTACGCCGAGAACCTCGACAACGTCGTGTACGACCCGTTGCAGCAGATCAAGCTGGGCGACGTCACGGTGAGCTGAGGCCCAACCCACGGGTGCGGGTCCGGCAGAACATCTGCCGGGCCCGCATCGCCTGTGCAATCCTACGATCACCTGCGCCACGCAGCCCGGCGCCCTGTTCCGCATGCGGTGAAGGGATGACATGGGTCGGTACGTACTCCGGCGACTGCTGCAGTTCATCCCGGTGCTGCTCGGCACGATGTTCTTGCTGCACTACCTGCAGACCGTGTCGATCCAGATCAACGGCAACCCGATCACCGCCCTGTTCGGTGACCGCCAGCCGCCCCCGCAGACGCTGGCAGCCATCACCACAGCTTTCGGCCTGGACGACCCATGCCTGCAGCAGACGGGCAACCCGTGTCTCGGGATGTTCCTCGATCGGATGAGCGGGTACACGCAGGGCGACTTCGGTGTCGACTTCAACCGCCAGCCCATCACCCGGCTCATCGCCGATGCGGCACCGGTCACCGTGCGCCTGACCATCATCGCGGTCCTTTTCGAGTCGCTGGTCGGCATCCTCGCCGGGGTCGTCGCCGGCATCCGCAAGAACGGGTTTGCCGACAACTTCATCCGGCTCTCGACCACGCTGGTGATCTCGGTGCCGGTGTTCGTGCTCGGCGTCTTGGTCCAGATCGGCTCTGGGCTCTATGTAGGAGTGTGGCTGCGGGACAACGGCGCCCCCGAGTGGCTCAGCGCCGCGTTCTCGGTGACGTACCAGACCGACCATCCGTGGGCCAGCCTGCTCGTTCCGGGCGTGGTGCTGGGCGCGTTCTCGTTGGGGTTCATCGCGCGGCTGACGCGGACCAGCCTGATCGAGACGCTGCGGGCCGACTATGTCCGAACCGCGCGCGCCAAGGGGCTGAGCCGCCGCCGGGTGGTGGGCATCCATGCGCTGCGCAACTCGCTGATCCCGGTGGTGACCTACATCGGCATCGACCTCGGCGCACTGATGGGTGGCGCGCTGGTCACCGAGGGCATCTTCAACATCCCCGGCGTCGGTGGGCTCGTGTTCGGCTCGGTGGCCGCCGGAGAGACACCGGTGATCATCGCAGTGGTCACAATGCTGACGCTCGTGTTCTTGTTGGCCAGCCTGCTGGTCGACGTGCTCTATGCCGTCCTGGACCCAAGGATCAGATATGAGTGAACTCGCCACGGCTGCAACTGCGGGCCACACCGAGCGCAGCGGTAGCCTGTGGGCTGACGCCTGGCGCGAGCTCTATCGCAACCCGGTATTCGTCGTCGCCTCGGTGGTCGTTCTGATCGTGATGTCCTGGGCAGTGTTCCCGACGCTGTGGACCAGCACCGGGACCGACGGTGGAACCTGTGAGCTGGTCGACTCGCGGCTGGGCCCCAGTTCCGAGCACATCTTCGGGACGACGTTCCAAGGCTGCGACATGTACTCGCACGTGATCAACGGGGCGCGGCCGTCGATCATCATCGCGGTGCTGGTAACGCTCGCGACCACCCTGATTGGTGTTGCCCTGGGTGTCATCGCCGGCTTCTACGGTGGCTGGCTCGACACCGTGCTGTCGCGCATCACCGATGTCTTCCTCGGCCTGCCGTTCCTGCTCGGCGCCCTGGTGTTCCTTGCCCTGCTGGGCGAGCAGAACATCTGGACGGTCAGCGCGGTGCTCGTCGTGCTGTCCTGGCCGCCGATCACGAGAATCATGCGCGGCAGCGTGATCCAGGTGAAGGCGCTCGACTACGTCGAGGCGGCCCGCGCGCTCGGTGCCTCGAACATGTCGATCATCTTCCGCCACATCCTGCCGAACTCCATCGCGCCGGTGATCGTGCTCGCCACCCTCTACCTGGGCGGTTTCGTGTCGGCCGAGGCGACGCTCACGTTCCTGGGCGTGGGCCTGCAGATCCCGGAGATCTCCTGGGGGATCACAGTCGCGCAGGGCCAGGACTACGCGATCGCGGGTTACCCGCACCTGTTGATCTTCCCCTGCGCGGCGCTGATCATCACCGTGCTGGCGTTCATCGTCATGGGTGACGCGATGCGCGACGCCCTTGACCCGAGGGGACGGTGAGCGAGTGAGCGCTACCCAGGACATCAAGCCCGCCGACACGGTGGGGATCGGCCGCGAGGCGAGCGAGAAGCAGTCACGCAAGGAGGCCGCCCGGTCCGACGCCCTGGGCTTCGACCCCTCGGCGCCCCTGCTCGAGGTGGAGGACTTGCACGTCGAGTTCCGCACCCGAGAGGGGGTAGCCCACGCCATCAACGGGGCGAGCTTCAGCTTGTCGGAGGGCGAGACACTGGGCATCCTCGGCGAATCCGGCAGCGGCAAGAGCGTCACCGCTCAGGCGATCATGGGCATCTTGGACTCGCCCCCCGCGTTCGTCACCGGCGGCCAGGTCCGCTTGCGCGGCGTCGACCTGCTCACGCTTCCCGAGGAGTCTCGGCGCCTGGTGCGCGCCGACCGCGTCGCGATGGTCTTCCAGGATGCGCTGTCCTCGCTCAACCCGGTCTTCACTGTCGGCCACCAGCTCGCTGAGCCGTTCCGCATCCACCGCGGCTACTCCAAGCAGGAGGCACGCAAGGAGGCGGCCAGCCTGCTCGACCTGGTGGGTATACCCGCTGCCTCCGGGCGGGTCCACGACTACCCGCACCAGTTCTCCGGTGGGATGCGGCAACGGGTGATGATCGCGATGGCTCTCGCGCTCGACCCCGACGTCTTGATCGCCGACGAGCCGACCACGGCGCTCGACGTGACGGTGCAGGCACAGATCATGAAGCTGCTCGCCGACCTGCAGGCCGAGCGCAACATGGGGCTGATCCTCATCACCCACGACATGGGCGTCGTGGCCGACGTCGCGGACAAGATCTGTGTGATGTACGCGGGCCGGATCGTCGAGCGGGCCGACGTGCACTCGACCTACGGCAACCCGGCGCACCCGTACACCAAGGCGCTGCTGGAGTCGATCCCGCGGGTCGACCTCAAGGGCCAACAGCTGGCCACGATCGAGGGCCTTCCCCCCAACCTGACCCGGCTGCCGGACGGGTGCTCGTTCGAGCCTCGTTGCTCGTGGGCACGCGAGCGCTGCCGGGTCGACGATCCGCCGCTCTATGACGTCGGCGCGGGACGGCAGAGCGCCTGCCACTACTACGAGGAGGTGCTGGGGTCGTGACCGAGCCCGCGCACGCAACCCCCGACCGAGCCGCGTCCGCCGGTCACGGTGAGATGGTGGTCTCGGTACGGGACGCGGTGAAGCACTTCCCGATCACCCAGGGCATCGTCTTCCAGAAGACCATTGGTCACGTGCGCGCTGTCGACGGGGTCAGCTTCGACCTGCACCGCGGCGAGACGCTCGGCGTCGTGGGCGAGTCGGGCTGCGGCAAGTCCACCCTCAGCCGGGTCATCATGGGCCTGATCCCGGCCTCATCGGGTTCGGTCAACCTGCTGGGCGACGAACTGGTGGGCATGCGCGAGCGCGACCTGCGCAAGGTGCGCCGCAACGTCCAGATCATCTTCCAGGACCCGTACGCGTCGCTCGACCCGCGGATGACGGTCGGGGGGATCGTCGGCGAGCCGTTTCGCATCCACCCCGACTTCGCCCCGCGCGGAGACCGGCGGGGCAAGGTGCAGGAGCTGCTCGAGGTCGTGGGCCTGAATCCCGAACACATCAACCGCTACCCGCACCAGTTCTCGGGCGGGCAGCGGCAGCGGATCGGCATCGCTCGAGCTCTCGCGCTGCGCCCACAGATCATCGTGTGCGACGAGCCGGTCTCGGCGCTCGACGTTTCGGTGCAGGCGCAGGTCGTCAACCTGCTCGAGCGGTTGCAGGAGGAGTTCGACCTGTCATACATCTTCGTCGCCCACGACCTGTCGGTCGTGCGGCACATCTCCGACCGGATCGCCGTGATGTACCTCGGCAAGATCGTCGAGATCGGCGATGAGACCCAGATCTACGAGCACCCGACGCACCCGTACACCCAGGCGCTGCTCTCGGCCGTGCCGGTGCCCGACCCGGCCCTGCGGGGGCGCCGCGAGCAGATCGTGCTCACCGGTGACGTCCCGAGCCCGGCGAACCCGCCGTCGGGTTGCCGGTTCCGCACCCGCTGCTTCAAGGCCCAAGACATCTGCGCCGAGAAGGAGCCGGCGCTGGTCAGCCGCGACGGCTCCGTCCAGCCGTCTGCCTGCCACTTCGCCAAGGAGCTCGACGTCATCCACGCGACCCGCTGACCGCACCTGCTGACCGCACCCGCTGACCGCACCCCCGGGCCGCACCCCCGAGCCGCAATGCGGGGTTGTGGCTGCTCAGCGGGCTCTCACGGCAGCCGTTTCCCCGCATTGCGGCGCAGTGGTTAGGGTCCGGGGCGTGGACGGGGATGGCTTGTTCGAGGTCCCGGCCTCCGCCCGTACGCAGGCGACGGGCGGAGGCAGCCTCGCCGACCCGACGCACGCGGCCACTCCGCTGGCCGTACGGATGCGCCCCCGCACGCTGGCAGAGCTGGTCGGCCAGGACCACCTGCTGGTCGAGGGCTCGCCGTTGCGCCGGCTGATCGAGGGCGACCAGCCGATGTCGGTCGTGCTGTGGGGTCCGCCAGGTACCGGCAAGACGACAGTCGCGTCGTTGCTCAGCCACGCCACCGGCCGTGACTTCGTCGAGATCTCCGCGGTGTCTGCCGGCGTCAAGGAGGTGCGCGCCGTGCTCGACGCCGCGCGCCGGGCGCTCGCGCGAGGCGGCCGCGAGACGGTGCTGTTCGTCGACGAGGTGCACCGGTTCTCCAAGGCACAGCAGGACGCGTTGCTGCCCGGTGTCGAGAACCGGCTCGTGTCGCTGGTGGCCGCGACCACCGAGAACCCGCACTTCGCCATCATCGCGCCGCTGCTGTCCCGCTCGCTGCTGCTCACGCTGCGGCCGCTCGAGCCGGCCGATGTCGCCACGGTGCTCGCC
>JACCWP010000227.1 GCA_013697585.1 Nocardioidaceae bacterium | reverse complement strand
TCTGGCGCGCTTGTCGTCGCCAACGCACCGGAGGACAATCGGGACGGCGTCTTCCGCCAGCTGATGATCTGGGGGTTCTCGATGGTCGCGATCGCACCGCTGGTCACCTGGCTGGTCTTCGTGGTCCCTGGATGGTGACCGCGTGGCCAGCGCATTCGGTGGCGTGCAGTCGATCGAGCGTGCGGTCGGACTGCTCGAAGCTGTCGCCCGCAACGAGTCCGACAGCGGGTCCGGCATGGCACTGTCTCAGCTCGCTGCGGTGTCCGGCCTTCCACTTCCCACGATCCACCGTCTGGTCCGCACCCTGGTCGGCCTCGGCTACCTCCGCCAGGAGCCGTCGCGGGCGTACGCACTCGGTCCACGGCTGCTCGTGCTCACCGAGAGCGCCACGACGATGCTCACGTCGGTCTCCCGCCCCCACCTGACCGCGCTGGTCGACGACCTCGGCGAGACGGCCAACCTGGCCCGGCTCGACGGCGACCGAGTCGTGTACGTCGCCCAGGTGCCGTCTCGGCACGCAATGCGGATGTTCACCGAGGTGGGTCGTCGAGTCATGTTGCACTGCACGGCGGTCGGCAAGGCCCTCGCAGCGAACCTGGCACCCGACCGCGCGCGCGCCCTGGTCGAGGGGCGCGGGGATGCCGGCACAGACCGAGCACACCGTGACCGATCCCGACCAGCTGCTCGGTCAGCTGGCGTGGGTACGCGAGCACGGGTACGCACTCGACGACGGCGAGCAGGAGATCGGGGTGCGCTGCGTGGCTGTCACCGTGCCCGAGGTCGCAGTCGGGTTGGCGCTGTCAGTGTCCGGACCCGCCGCGCGGATGGGCAATGACGTCGTGCAGCAGGCTGTCCCACTGCTGCGGCAGGCGGCGACCGCCCTCGCCGCCGACCTGACCTGAGACAGCAGGAGAACTCGAGACCAAGGCTCGAGAGCTCCTGCCACGCAAGGATGGTTGACCACCCACGGTGCTCACGGGTGCCCAGCCGGCACAGCCGGCAGCGTACGTTGGCGACGTGGACCATCGGACCCTCGGGCGCAGCGGGTGCGTCGTTTCGACCTTCGCCCTGGGGACGATGACATTCGGGCGCGAGACCGACGAGGCGGGCGCACGTGAGCAGCTGGACACCTACGCGGATGCGGGCGGAATGCTCGTCGACACCGCGGACGTTTACGCGGGCACCGAGTCGGAGTCGATCATCGGTCGCTGGCTTGCGACCGCCCCTCACCACGTGCGGGACCAGATCGTCGTTGCCAGCAAGGGCCGCTTCCCGACCGCCGATGGCGCCAACGCGCTCGGCTTGTCGCGGCGTCACCTCTCCCGCGCGTTGGATGATTCGCTGCGTCGGCTCCAGGTCGAGACGATCGACCTCTATCAGGTGCACGGGTGGGACCCGCTGACACCGCTCGACGAGACCGTGCGCTTCTTCGACGATGCCGTCGCCGCCGGCAAGATCGGCTACTTCGGCCTCTCCAACTTCACCGGATGGCAGATCCAGAAGACCGTCGACCTGGCTGAGCACCGTGGCTGGCAGCGTCCGGTGACCGTGCAGCCGCAGTACAACCTGCTGGCACGGGAGATCGAGTGGGAGATCGTGCCCGCCTGCCTCGACAACGGCCTCGGCCTGCTGCCGTGGTCGCCCCTCGGCGGCGGCTGGCTCACCGGCAAGTACGTCCGAGACGAGCAGCCTAGCGGCAGGACCCGACTCGGCGAGGCCCCCGAGCGGGGCGTCGAAGCGTACGGACGTCGCTCGGCGCTGGCGCGCACCTGGGACGTGGTCGACGCGGTCCGTGCCGTCGCCAAGACGCGAGACGTGCCGATGGCGAGTGTTGCGCTCGCGTGGCTGGCCCACCGGCCGGCCGTGACGTCGGTGATCCTCGGCGCCCGCACCACCGAACAGCTCAGGAGCAACCTCGCCGCGGGGAGCCTGCGGCTCAGCACCGACGAGACTCAGCGCCTCGACGACGCCAGCGGTCCCGGTGTCGCCGACTATCCCTATGGAGAGCTGGGCATCGAACAACGCACACGTGACATCCGCGGCCGCTGACCCCAGCCGACCGACGGCCCAGGAAATGCTGACACGATGGCGGCATGGACCGCCCCGCGGCGTTCGTGCTCGGGGGTGGCGGCGTGCACGGTGTCAGCCAGGTCGGCATGCTGCTGGCGCTCGCTGAGGCAGGCGTGGTGCCGGACGCGGTCTACGGCACGTCGGTGGGCGCGATCAACGGCGCGATGTACGCGGCGGAACCGGGTCACGCGTCGGTCGCCCGGCTGCACTCACTGTGGCAGAAGCTTGCCGACAGCGATCTGTTCGGAGGCTCGCTGCTCGCCCAGGCGTCGACGCTGTTGCGCACCCGAACCCACCTGCACCCTGCGAGCGCCCTGAATGAGCTGCTCGCTGCAACGCTCGGCGACGTGCGGGTCGAGGACCTCGCGCTGCCGTACCAGTGCGTCGCCGCGAGCATCGAACGCGCCACCGAGCAATGGTTCACCGCCGGCCCGCTGATGGAGGCGGTTCTGGCGAGCTGTGCAGTGCCCGGCTTGCTGCCGCCGGTCGAGATCGACGGTGAGCACTTCCTCGACGGAGGGCTGGTGGACAGCATCCCGGTCGGCCGCGCCGTAGCTCTGGGGGCGCGCACCGTCTATGTCCTGCAGGTAGGCCGGGTCGAGACCCCGCTGCGCCCCCCGCGCGGTCCGTCGGAGGTCGGGTTCGTCGCTTTCGAGATCGCCCGTCGGCACCGCTTCACGACCACGATGGCCAACCTGCCCGATGGTGTCGCCGTGCACGTGCTCCCGGCCGGTGCCGACCCACAGCGACTCACCGGGCTGCGCCAGCTCCGCTACCGCGACCTGTCCGACGTGCCCGACCGTATCGAGTCGGCGCGCGACGCGACCACGAGCTACCTGCGTGCGGTCGGGATCGCGCCGTGAGGTTGCCGCCTCGGCCGGTGAGGCGCCTGCTCGGCGTGGCGATCCTCGGGCTGCTCCTTGCTGCCGTGCTCACCCTCCCCCTGCTCGCGCTCGTCGCCCTGGTTGCGTCACCGTGGCTGCCCGGACCGATGCGGGGGGTCCGACTGCTGGCATTCGCGGTGGTGGTGCTGCTGGTGGAGTCGACGCTGCTGCTGGCAGCGCTGGCGCTGTGGGTGGCCAGCGGCTTCGGCTACTGGGTCGCACGGCCAAAGTTTGTGCGCGCCCACCACACCAGCCTGCGGATCGGCCTCGACGTTGTCGTGCACGCCGCCCGATGGCTGTTTCAGCTCGACATCCGCACCGACGGCCGGTCCTGGAGCCCGCTCGACGACGGCGTGCCCGGGTCGGAGAACGCCATGGTCGTCCTCAGCCGCCACGCCGGCCCAGGGGACAGCCTGCTGCTGCTGCAGACTCTGATGAACCGTGACCACCTGCGCCGACCGCGAGTGGTGATGAAGGACAGCCTGCAGCTGGACCCCGCAACAGACGTCTACTTCAACCGACTCCGATCCGCGTTCGTGCGCCCCGGAGCGGGTGACGAAGCAGAGGCCCAAATCGCCAAGCTGGCCTCCAACCTCGGCGAGGAGGACGCCCTCCTGATCTTCCCTGAGGGTGGCAACTTCACGCCGCGACGACGACTCCGGGCGATCGATAGCCTGCGCCGTGGCGGGCACGACGAGTCTGCCGAGCGGGCCGAGGCGATGCAGCACGTGCTGCCGCCGCGTCCCGGCGGGGTTGCGGCAGCGCTGGACGCCGCGCCCCACGCCGACGTGGTGTTCGTCGCCCACACGGGCCTGGAGCACATCGTGGCTTTCCGCGACGTGTGGCGTGCGATCCCGCAGGACCAGACGCTCAGCATGCAATGGTGGTTCTGGCGGGCCGACCAGGTCCCGACCGGGCGCGACGAACGCATCGCCTGGCTGTTCGACCGGTGGGGCGAGATCGACGCCTGGATCGCGTCCTACCCGCCGTCCGAATCAGCGCGGCGTACCTGACGTGCTCGACCCGCCCGAGGTCGCCTTGTCGCTGACCTTGCTCGCAAGGTCGTTGAACTTGTCCTTGACCACCGGCGCCTTGTCGGCGGCGGCCTGCTGAGCATCGGAGGCGGCCTTCTGCACGCGCGGATCGCCCCACACCTTCTTGGCGTTGATGACGATCTGTGCATAGCGCTCCCGGCCGGCACGCGCGCCAAGGACATAGCCCACCGCTGCGGCGGTCACGGTCACGATCTTGCTCATGGAGGTCTCCTGCTGGTGTCGACTGCGCGGATGGCTGTGGGACCTGACGCTAGACGGTGCCCACGCCGATCACCATTCCGACCACGTAGGTCGCCACTGCGGCGACTGCACCGAACAGCAGCTGCCGGAGCGCGTTGCGCCATCACGGCTGCACAGTGAACCGACGTGTACTCGCCGAGCGCCATCGAGAAGGCTCCGGCGACCAGCCCCGCCGGCGACGTGGGTGTGTCCGATCTCGTCGGCCCCGACGGCGCCGGGCGCCCCGCTGCTCATGCAGCCGATGCTCCCATGCCGTTGCCTGTCAGGGTGGCTGCGTGACTGGTCCTGACTCGCTCGTCGCCCGGCTCCGCACAGCCGGGTGCGTACACGCCGAGGACGAGGCCGCCGCACTGCGCGAGGAGTACGGCAGCGGAGCCCCCCTCGAGGCGGCAGTGGCCAGACGCGTGGATGGCGAACCGCTGGAGCACGTGCTCGGTCATGCCTGGTTCGCCGGACAGCGGATCACGGTGCGACCCGGTGTCTTCGTCCCCCGGGTACGTGCAGAGCCGCTGGCTCGGCTGGCCGTCGTCGCCACCCTGGCGGCAGCAGAGCCCACGACGGTGGTCGACCTGGGCTGCGGCTCCGGCGCCATCGCGGCCGTGGTCGCGGCTCGCGCGCCCTCGGCGCGGGTGCTCGCCGTCGACACCGACGAAGCCGCGGTGGAGTGCGCGGCGGCGAACGCACAGGTATGGGACTTCGAGACTGCGCAGGGTGACTGGCTCGCGGCCGCACCTGCCGAGCTGCAGGGAAGCGTGGACGTCGTGGTGACGTACCTGCCACACGTCCCGACCGACCGAGTCCCCACGCTGCCGCAGGACTGGCTGCGGCACGAAAGACGGGCGAGCGTCGACGGGGGCACTGACGGCCTCGAACCGTTGCGCCAGGTGCTCGACCAGCTCGACGACTGGCTCTGCGTTGACGGTCTGCTGCTCACCCTCGTTGCCTATCACCAGCTCGAGGCCGCGGCCGGACTGGCGGAGCAGGCGGAGTGGTCGACCGCGTACGGCGCCGCCGACGGCGACGGCCTGCTTGCTATCGGGCGGCCGGGTCAGCCTGCGTTGCTGCGCAGCCTGGTCGGGTCGGCGACGGGGTGAGGCAGCACCCGCCGTCGGTCGCCGGCTCTGCGACACGTGAGCCGCTGCACAACGCTCAGCAGCAGGCGTCGCCGCGCCAGGCCTCGCGCCCCTCGCGCACGGCCACCGCCGCGATCACGAGGGCCGCCGCCGGGTCGGCCCAGCTCCACCCCGCCGTGCTGTTGAGGACCAGACCGGCGAGCAGTACCCCGGACAGGTACGTGCACAGGAGCGTCTGCTTCGAGTCGGCGACGGCGCTGCGCGAGCCGAGCTCGCGGCCCGCCCGACGCTGGGCCCACGAAAGCCAGGGCATCACCAGCAGGCTCACCGCTGCCAGGCCGATCCCGACCGGCGACGGGTCGGCGGGCTCAGCGGTGGTCAGCGCCCGTACGGAGTCGAGGCTCACGAATGCGGCCAACGCGAAGAAGGACAAGGCGATCACCCGCAGTGCCGCCCGCTCGCGGGCCTCGTGCTGAGCACCGGAGAACTGCCACGCCACCGCAACCGCCGACATCACCTCGACGATCGAGTCGAGCCCGAAGCCGATCAGCGCCCCCGAGGACGCAGCTGTCCCCGCGGCCAGGGCCACGGCCGCCTCCACCACGTTGTAGCCGATCGTCGTCGCCACCAGCAATCGGACCCGTCGGGTCAACAACTCGACCCGGGTGGCGGTCGAGCCGCTCACCGCTGCACGCCCTCAGCGAGCAGCACCTTGTCCAGAGCGAGGTCGAGCGCCTGCTCGATGGTGTGGCCGCGGCCGTCCTGGTGCAGCCGGTCCAGCCGCTGGCCGCCCAGCGCGCTGCGAGCAGCGGTCTCGGGCTCTCCCTGGGCAAGGGCGAGGCCGGCGCACGAGTCCAGGTACTCGATCAACCGGTACGCACCCAGCTGCCGCAACACCGGGAGTGCACGGCGCAGCAGCTCGAGTGGCCCCAGCACTCGGATCTCGATGACCACGTGGTCATTATCACGCTTGAGCATCTCTTGAGCGGCGAACGCCAGCCTGGCCACTCACGGCTCACTCTTGGCAGAAAGGCACGACGATGCCCCACGGCACCAATCACCGCCCGCACCTCCCCCGCCGGCTCGAGCGACCCCGCGTGGTCTCCCCACGGGACCAGGATCGCCTACGCCAGCGACCGGGACAGCGGCCACCTGAACATCTGGACGATGAACGCCGACGGCAGCGACCTGATCAACCTCACCCCGTTGCCGGACACCACCAACTCGGGCGAGGCAGGGATCGAGCCGTCGTGGTCGCCCGACGGCACGCGGCTCGCCTACAGCTATCAGGCAGACGTGTGGGTGATGAACGCCGACGGCTCGGCCAAGCAGAACCTCACCGACGACCCGGCCAGCGCTGCCGCCGGGTTCGGAAAGGGCGGCGTCCGACCGGCCTGGTCGCCGGCAGGCACGGCAATCGTGCGATTCGCCTGCTAGCCCGCGCCGCTGCGAGAAAGCCTCGCCTCCATAGACTCTGCACACGCCCCGCTGCCGGAGGGAGAACCACCATGAGCAGGCAGTCGCCCACCGCCACCAGCTTGTTGGCCGACGGGTTTGACCGCGTGCGCGACCTCGTCGGTGGCGTGGTCGACGGACTCGACCCCGACGCGCTCGGCTGGCGCCCCGACGGCACGGGGAACTCGATCGGCTGGCTGGTATGGCACCTCACCCGCATCCAGGACGACCACCTCGCCGACGCGGCCGGTGCAGCACAGGTGTGGACGGAGCTGGGCTGGGCGGATCGGTTCGGCCTGCCGTTCGACCTGGCTGAGACCGGGTACGCGATGGAGTCGTCCGACGTCGACCGGGTGCGCGTGGACTCGCCCGACCTGTTGCGCGAATACCACGAGGCGACTCATCGCCAGACGCTGGAGCACCTCCACGGCTGGGACGACGCCTCGCTCGCCCGGGTCGTCGACGGTCGCTGGGACCCGCCCGTGACGCTGGCTGTCCGGCTCGTCAGCGTGCTCTCCGACGACCTGCAGCACGTCGGTCAGGCGGCGTACGTCCGGGGGTTGCGCCCGAGCAGCTGAGCGGCAAGAGCACGAGATCGTCGGCACGACAGCAAGGACGGGAGCACACGGATGGACCAGCCGAGCTGGAAACCACTGTTCCGGACGCCCCGATCGACCGTGACCAAGGTGCTGCGCAGCCAGTCGTTCGGCGCCTCCCGCGAGCGGGCCGCCATGATCATGGACGATCCCACAGCGCTGCGGACCCTCGCTGAGAGGGTTGAGACATTGGAGCACCACAACGCGCCGCTAGCGGGCATCGCCGACCGGGTGGCCGCCGCGGTCCGGCTGCTGCGGGCCGTTGCGGACGACGTCGAGAGCGGCACCTCGCAGCCAGCCGCAGCCGACGCGGCTCGGATCCGCCTGATCGTCGCTGGGCTGCACTACCTGATCACCCCGGTCGACGTCGTCCCCGACTTTCGCCCGGGCGGCTACATCGATGACGTGCTGTTGTTGACCTGGATCTTCGGCGTTGCCGTGCAGGAGCTCGAGCCGCAGCTGGACGATCCCGCCGAGTAGCCGGCTGCGTTGCGCCGTGGTGGTCGTGCCACGATCGCCGACATGGCCGATGCAGCAGCCTCCACGGGCCCGCCTGCGTATGTGTTCGACGCCATCCGGACGCCGCGCGGGCGGGGCAAGCAGTCGGGTGCCTTGTACGAAGTGAAACCCGTCGACCTTGTGGTAGGGCTCCTGCGGGAGCTCCAGAACCGCAACACCAGCCTCGACCCCGAAGGCATCGAGGACGTGGTGCTGGGCTGCGTGACGCCGGTGGGCGACCAGGGTGCGGACATCGCCAAGGTCTGCGCGGTGGCGGCCGGGTTGCCGTACACGACCGCTGGCGTGCAGCTCAACCGGTTCTGCGCGAGTGGACTGGAAGCGGTCAACCAGGCTGCGCAGCGGATACGGTCGGGCTGGGAGGACCTGATCGTCGCGGGCGGGGTCGAGTCGATGAGCCGGGTGCCGATGGCCAGCGACGGCGGTGCCTGGGCGATGGACCCGATGACGGCGTTCGCGACCGACTTCGTACCGCAGGGGATCAGCGCCGACCTGATCGCCACCATGCACGGTTGGGACCGGGCTGCGTGTGACGCATTCGCCGCCGAGTCCCAGGCACGGGCGGCCAAGGCCGCGGCAGACGGAAGGTTCGCCAGGTCGATGCTGCCCGTAACGGATCGCAACGGCCTCGTCGTGCTCGACCACGACGAGCTCGTCCGCCCGGACACCACCGTCGAGAGCCTGGCTGCGCTGAAGCCGAGCTTCGCCACGATCGGCGAGCACGGCGGGTTCGACTCCGTGGCGCTGGAGAAGTACCACTGGGTCGAGCGGATCGACCACGTGCACCATGCCGGCAACTCGTCGGGGGTCGTCGACGGTGCCGCCCTGGTGCTGGTCGGCAGCGAGGCGGCCGGAGCCCGGCACGGGCTCACGCCCCGGGCCCGGGTGCTGGCCACCGCGTTGAGCGGCGCCGAGCCGACGATCATGCTCACCGGCCCAGCGCCCGCGAGCCGCAAGGCGCTGGCCAGGGCGGGGCTCGACGTGGCCGACATCGACCTGTTCGAGATGAACGAGGCTTTCGCCGCAGTGGTGAAGCGCTTCATGCGCGACTTGTCCGTGCCGCACGACATCACCAACGTCAATGGCGGCGCGATCGCGATGGGTCATCCGCTGGGTGCGACGGGAGCGATGCTGTTGGGCACTCTCATCGACGAGCTGGACCGACGCGACCAGCGCTACGGGCTGGTGACGATGTGCGTCGGTGGTGGCATGGGCATCGCGACCGTGGTCGAGAGGCTGGCATGAGCACCCGTACGCAGGCGGACGAGGCCGAGGCGGTCCGCTTTGACCGCGACTCCGCGGGAATCGTCACCCTCGTGCTCGACGACCCGACGCAGGGCGCGAACACGATGAACGCCGCCTATGTCGCGTCCATGCGACGCGCGGTCGACCGCCTCGAGGCCGAGCGCGACGAGGTGCGCGGCGTCGTCGTCACCAGCGCCAAGCAGACGTTCTTTGCCGGCGGGGACCTGGCAACCATGATGCTGGCGACACCCGACGACGCCGCGGAGGTGTTCGCGACCATCGAGGAGGTCAAGCGCCAGCTGCGAGCACTCGAGACGTTGGGGCGTCCGGTGGTCGCGGCAATGGGTGGCAGCGCGCTCGGCGGCGGGTACGAGATCGCGCTCGCCTGTCACCACCGGATCGCCGTTGCCGACGGGCGCAGCGAGTTCGGTCTGCCCGAGGTGAGCCTGGGACTGTTGCCCGGTGGCGGCGGGGTCACGCGCACGGTCCGGATGTTCGGTCTCCAGGAGGCGTTGACCAACGTGTTGCTGCGAGGACCGCGGATGCGGCCCGACCGTGCGCTGGCTGCGGGCCTGGTGGACGAGCTGGTCGACAGCGTCGACGACCTCGTGCCGGCTGCCCGGGCGTGGGTGCTCGCGCACGCCGACACTGACGACGGCGATGACTCCGCGTCGACGCAGCCGTGGGACCGCCCTGGATACCGCATCCCCGGCGGCGCTCCGTCGAGCCCCAAGCTGGCCCAGCTGCTGCCCGCGTTCGCCTCCCACCTGCGCCAGCAGACCAAGGGGGCGCCGTACACCGCGCCGCGGGCGATCATGGCTGCGGCGGTGGAGGGTGCCCAGGTCGACGTCGACACGGCGCTGCGCATCGAGTCTCGCTACCTCACCAGTCTGTTGATCCACCAGCAGTTCAAGGACATGGCCAAGGCGCTCTTCTTCGACGTCCGACACATCAACGCCGGTGGTTCACGTCCCGACGGGCCGGCGCCGTGGCGTGCATCGAAGGTCGCCGTGGTCGGGGCAGGGATGATGGGGGCGGGCATCGCCTGCTCGACCGCACGAGCAGGAATGTCCGTGATGCTCGCCGACGTCGACGCCGCAGCAGCCGAGCGCGGCACTGCACGATGCCTAGACCTGCTGGACAAGGCGGTGGGCAGGGGGCGCCTGTCGCCAGCCGAGCGCGACGACGTGCTGGCCAGCATCCGCCCGACGTCGCACTCCTGCGACCTCGAGGGATGCGACCTGCTGATCGAGGCGGTCTTCGAGGACCTCGACCTCAAGCACCGGGTCTATCGTGACCTCGAGCCCATCCTGGCGGCGGACGCACTGCTCGCGTCGAACACGTCCACGCTGCCGATCACCGCGCTGGCCAAGGGCGTGCAGCGGCGCGACGACTTCATCGGGCTGCACTTCTTCTCACCCGTCGACAAGATGCCGCTGGTCGAGATCATCGTGGGCGAGCAGACCTCCGACGCCGCCCTGGCACGTGCCTACGACTTCGTGCTCGCCATCCGCAAGACGCCGATCGTCGTCAACGACTCGCGCGGCTTCTTCACCTCGCGGGTCTTTGGCACGCTGCTGATGGAGGCCGTCGGCATGGTCCGCGAGGGCTGCAACCCGGTCTCGATCGAGCGGGCCGCCACCCGAGCCGGGTTCCCGGCGCCGCCGCTGGCCATGCTCGACGAGGTCAGCCTCACCCTCGTGCAGCACATCGACACCGCCGCCGCGCAGGAGCCGGGTCACGAGCGCCCGCCGGGGATGGACATCGTCGACCGGATGGTCGGCGACTTCGACCGCCGGGGCAAGGCCGCCGGAGCCGGCTTCTACGCCTATCCCGAGGACGGCCAGAAGTGGCTGTGGCCGGGCTTGTGGGACGAGCTTGGCTGCGCCCGCGACGGGGACAGCCCGGTGCCCTTCACCGACATGCAGGAGCGGCTCACCTTCGTGATGACGCTGGAGACGGTGCGCTGCCTCGACGAGGGGGTGCTGCGGTCAGTCCCCGATGCCAATGTGGGCTCCATCCTCGGCATCGGCTTCCCACCGTTGCGAGGTGGCGCACTGCAGCACGTCAACGGGTACGCAGGCGGGCCTGCCGGCTTCGTCGCGCGCGCCGGCGAGCTGGCCGCGGCCTACGGTGACCGGTTCGCCCCCCCGGCGTCGCTGGTCACCCTGGCGGAAGCGCACCAGACCTACCGCTGACGGAAACCGACCGGTCCAAGGCTTGCGCGACCGCGGCGCTCCCAAGATAGGTTAGTCATACCTTAGTCAGAATAGGGTAGCCACGCCTTAGCTGCCCCGGGAGAGGAGTGTCGGATGCGACGCGCCGCGTGCTTGCTGCTGGCGACCACGGCTGCGGCCATGACGCTCACCGCGTGCGGCGAGGACGACGGTCCCTATCTCACCGTCTACAACGCCCAGCACGAGGAGCTGCTCGAGGAGATGGCTCCCGGCTTCACCGAACAGACCGGGATCGACGTTCGGTTCCGCAGCGGCGACGACTTCGAGCTGGCCAACCAGCTGGTCCAGGAGGGCGATGCGTCGCCGGCCGACGTCTTCTTGACCGAGAACTCCCCCGCGATGTCGCTCGTGGACAGCAGCGGACTCTTCGCCCCGCTCGACGAGCAGACGCTGGCCCAGGTGCCGGCACAGTTCTCGCCCAGCAGCGGCACGTGGACCGGCTTCGCGGCCCGGTCCACGGTGCTGGTCTACAACACCGACTCGATCAGCGCCGACGAGCTGCCCGACTCGCTGCTCGACCTCGCCGACCCGGCCTGGGCCGGCCGGGTCGCGTTCTCACCCACCGGCGCCGACTTCCAGGCGATCGTGAGCGCCGTGCTCGATCTCGAGGGCGAGCAGGCGACCGCCGACTGGCTGGACGGGCTCGCCGAGGGCGGCGAGATCTACGACGGAAACGACGTCGTGCTCGAGGCGGTCGACTCCGGCGAGGTCGACACCGGGATCATCTACCACTACTACTGGTATCGCGACCAGGAGGAAGCGGGAGAGAACAGCTCGAGTTCTGCGCTGCACTTCTTCGACGACCAGGACCCCGGGGCCTTCGTCAGCGTGTCCGGCGCGGGCGTGCTCGCATCCAGCGACAAGCAGGCCGACGCCCAGGAGTTCGTCTCCTACCTGAGCAGCGTGAAAGGCCAACAGGTGCTGGCCGACAGCTATGCCCTGGAGTACCCGCTGAACCCGCAAGTCGAGCTCGACCCGCCGGTGATGCCGTTCCAGTCCCTCGAGCCTCCGCGCATCGAGGTGTCGCAGCTGAACGGCCCGACGGTCACCGAGCTCATGCAGGACGCGGGTCTGCTCTGACCGCGTCGACGGCGACCGCTCCGGCTGCCTCGGTGTCGTCTGCCGGGCGGCGGCGACGGCACGCCTCGGGAGTCCCGGTCCTGCTGGCCGGCATCGCTGTCGCAGCCCTCGCCCTCGTGCCGCTCGGGTTCGTCGTCGTGTACACGGTCGCCATCGGGCCGAGCGAGGGGTGGGAGCTGCTGGTCCGGCCTCGGATCGGCGAGCTGGTGGCCAACACGACCAAATTGGTCGCGGGCGGGATAGCGCTGTGCCTCGTCGTCGGCACGGGGTGCGCCTTCCTGGTCGAGCGCACCGACCTGCCGATGCGCCGGGTCTGGTACGCGCTGCTCGCGGCTCCCCTCGCGATCCCGGCCTTCGTCAACGGCTTCGGCTGGATCTCGCTCACCCATCGGGTCGAGGGCTTCGCCGGTGCCCTGATGATCGTGACGCTGTCGTACTTCCCCCTGGTCTACCTCCCGGTGGCAGCATCGCTGCGCCAGCTGGACCCGGCGCTGGAGGAGGCCGCCTTCGCGCTCGGTCGCAGCCCGCTGCGCACCGTGCTCACCGTGGTGCTGCCGCAGCTGCGTCCGGCTGCCCTCGGCGGTTCCCTGCTCGTCGGGCTGCACCTGCTGGCGGAGTTCGGGGCGTTGCAGATGCTGCGCTTTCCCACCTTCACCACCGCCATCTACGACCAGTACCGGTCGTCATTCAACGGGCCAGCGGCGAACATGATCGCCAGCGTCCTGGTCCTGTTCTGCCTGGTGCTGCTGCTCGGCGAGCTGCGACTCCGGGGGAGCCGCCGCTACGCTCGCGTCGGCGCCGGAGCGGCACGATCGGCCGCGCAGCATCAGCTCGGCCGGTGGCGGGTGCCGGCGCTGCTGGGCGTGTGTGGTCTGGCCGTTCTCGCGCTCGGCGTCCCGGCCTACAGCCTCGTGCGCTGGCTCGTCGTCGGCTCGTCCACGGAGTTCCCCATCACAGAGCTTGCCCTCGCCACGGCGACCTCGGTGTCGCTCGCCGGTGTCGCGGCCGTCGTGACCACCCTGCTGGCGCTTCCCGTGGCGTGGCTCGCGGTTCGACGTGGCGGTGTCGTCGGCACTGCTCTCGAGCGCGGCACCTACCTCGCCAACGCGCTGCCAGGCATCGTGGTCGCGCTGGCCTTCGTCACCGTGGCGGTTCGATACGTCCAGCCGGTCTACCAGACCCACGTGCTGCTGGTGGCCGCGTACGCGGTCCTGTTCCTCCCACGCGCCGTCGTGAGCGTCCGGGCGGCGCTCGAGCAGGCGCCCCCGCTGCTGGAGGACGTGGCTGGCAGCCTTGGGTCCGGGCCGCTCGCCACGGCCCGGCGCGTGACCTTGCCGCTGATCCTGCCCGGCGTCGGTGCGGGCGCGGCGCTGGTCTTCCTCGCCGTGGTCACCGAGCTGACCGCGACCCTGCTGCTGTCACCCCTCGGCACGAGCACCCTGGCCACCGAGTTCTGGTCCCGGACGTCGTCGGTGGCATACGGTGCCGCAGCGCCGTATGCCTTGCTGATGATCGTCTTGTCGGTGCCAGCGACGCTCCTGCTCGGCCGGCAGCTCCGCAAGGGCCTCGGACCATGACCTCGCTGACGATGACCGGGGTGCGCAAGGGCTTCGCGGGGGTCCCTGTCCTGTGCGGGGTCGACCTGGACGTCCCGCAAGGCAGCATCACCGCCGTGCTCGGACCCTCGGGATGCGGCAAGACGACGCTGCTGCGCATCCTCGCCGGCTTCCTCGCTCCGGACGCCGGTCGCATCGCCTTCGGCGACACCGTCGTCGTGTCGGACCACCGGCACGTGCCGCCGCAGCTGCGCCGGGTGGGCTACGTCCCGCAAGAGGGCGCCCTGTTCCCGCACCTCGACGTCGCCGCCAACGTCACCTTCGGACTCCCCCGTCGGGCCCGCCGCGGCGACCGGTTGGGGGCGGTGCTCGACCTCGTCGAGCTGCCTCGCGCGCTCGCTGCGCGCCGACCCCACGAGCTGTCCGGAGGCCAGCAGCAGCGGGTCGCGCTCGCCCGGGCGTTGGCGCCGGGTCCCGCGGTGGTGCTGCTCGACGAGCCCTTCTCGTCCCTCGATGCCGGCCTGCGTTCGGCGACCGGTCGCGCCATCACCCGTGCACTGCGGGCCGCCAGCGCGACCGCGGTGCTCGTGACCCACGACCAGGACGAGGCGCTGTCCCTCGCCGACCAGGTCGCCGTCATGCGGGACGGCACCCTGGCCCAAGTGGCGCGACCTGTCGACCTCTACCACGCACCCGTGGACACGGCAGTCGCGACGTTCGTCGGCGGCGCAACGCTGCTCCCCGCGACCGTGACCCGGTCGGGGGACACGGCACGCTCCGCGCTCGGCGAGCTGCAGATGGTCGACCCGCTGCCCCCCGGACCGGTGTCACTCCTCGTGCGCCCCGAGCAGATCGAGCTGGTCGCCGCCGCGACCCCCGCGACCAACGGCCGACCAGGCGTCGAGCCGGCCGTCGCCAGGGTGAGCGAGGTGTGCTTCTACGGGCATGACGCGGCCGTCCACCTCATCGTCGCCCCCTCAGGGACGCAGGTCGTGGCCCGTGTCCTTGGCGTCGACCCGCCCGAGGTGGGCGCCGAGGTGCACCTCGCCGTCCGGGGCTGCGTGCGCGCCTACGCCGCGAGCTGATCTGGAGTCAGGCGCACCGTTGCTTAGGTGAGGCTAACCAACTATGGTGCCGGGATGCCTGCCACGGTCGATCTGTCCAGGATCCCCGTCCCGGCGTGGACGCCAAGCCACCTGGCGGCCTTCGGCGACGCCCCCGCCCTGATCACCGCGACGCAGACCGTCACGTACGCCGACCTCGCCACGCGGGTCACCGACACCGTCGAGCTTCTCGGCCCGACCCGCCGGCTGCTTCTGTTGGCAGCACACAATGATGTCGAGACGGTCGTGACCTACCTCGCCGGGCTCGCTGGTGGGCACTGCGTGCTGCTGGTGCCGGGCAGGGGCGACGCGCGCCTCAATACGTGGGGCACGGCCTACGATCCGGACGTCGTCTGCGAACCGGTCGACGGGGCGCTGCGGCTGGAGGAGCGACGGGAGGGCACGGCCCACGACCTCCACGCTGACCTCGCGCTGCTGCTGAGCACCTCGGGCTCGACGGGCTCGCCCAAGCTGGCGCGGCTCTCGCAGAACAACATCGCGAGCAACGCGGCCAGCATCGCCGAGTACCTGCAGCTGGGTCCCGGCGACCGGGCGGCCCTGACGCTGCCGCTCTCGTACTGTTATGGCCTCTCGGTTCTCAACAGCCACCTGCTCGTCGGCGCCGGCGTCGTCGTCACCGAGCAGACCGTGCTCGACGCCGGGTTCTGGGACCTGTTCGCGGCCTCGGGAGCCACCAGCTTTGCCGGTGTCCCGTACACCTTCGAGCTGCTCGAGCGGTCGGGCTGGGCAGAGCGCGACCTGCCTTCGCTGCGGTACGTCACCCAGGCCGGCGGCCGGCTCGACCCCGAGCTGGTGGTCCGGTTCAGCCGGCTGGGTCGGCGGCGGGGCTGGGACTTCTACGTGATGTACGGCCAGACCGAGGCGACGTCGCGAATGGCGTACCTGCCGCCGCACCTGGCCGCCGACCACCCTGGCGCCATCGGTGTGCCTATCCCGGGGGGGAGCCTGCGGTTGGAGCCGAGCCCGGAGAGCGACGAGCCCGACTCCGGCGAGCTGGTCTACTCCGGCCCCAACGTGATGCTGGGCTATTGCGAGAGCCCGAGCGACCTGGCCGCGGGCCGGGTCTTGACCGAGCTCCGCACCGGCGACCTGGCGCGTCGTCGACACGGCCTCTACGAAATCATCGGTCGCAAGAGCCGGTTCGCGAAGGCGTTCGGCCTGCGGGTCGACCTCGACGAGCTGGAACGCGTGCTCTCCCGGCACGCGATCACGGGTTGGAGCGTGACCCACGACGAGCGGCTGCACGTCTTCGTCACCCGACCCGCCGACGTACGTGCGGCCGCGACGGTGGTGGCAGCCGAGTGCGGGCTGCCCGCGGCCGCGGTCACCGTGGCGTCGGTGCACCAGCGGCCCGAGACTCCGGCCGGCAAGACCGACTACGCAGCCCTGGAGCGTCAGGCCGCAGCGCTGGCAGGCGTGACCCGCCGCGCATCGGATCGCCGTGCGCCGACCACCGCGGGGGAGCTGCGCGACCTCTACGCGAGCCTGCTCGGACGACCGGATGCCACCGTCGACGACAGCTTCGTCAGCCTGGACGGCGATTCGTTGTCCTACGTGGAGCTCTCGGTGCGGATCGGTGAGCTGCTGCCCGACGTACCTCGGGACTGGCACACGCGCAGTGTCCGCGAGCTGGCCTCCCGGCCCGTGAGGGCCAGGCGGGGTGCAGTGCTCGAGACGAGCGTGGTGCTGCGGGCGGTCGCGATCGTGCTCGTCGTGGGCACGCACTCCAACGTGTTCAGCCTCTATGGAGGTGCGCACGTACTCCTGGGCGTCGCCGGGTACAACTTCGCCCGATTCCAGGTCACTCGGGCTGATCCGGCGGTGAACCTGCACCGCGGGGTCGCGTCGATCGCGGCGTTCGCGCTACCGAGCGCGGTCTGGATCGCGGGACTCGCACTCACCACGGACTTCTATGACCTCCGGACGGCCCTGTTCCTCAACGGTCTGCTGGGTAGCGACACCTGGACGACCGACTGGCAGCTGTGGTTCCTCGAGGCCCTTGTCTGGAGCCTGGCAGGGTGCCTCACGATGTTGCGGCTGCCCGGAGTCGGCCGGCTGGAGCGGCGCGACCCATGGACGTTCGCCGTGAGCGTGGTCGCCGCCGCGCTGCTGGTGCGCTATGCCGTGGTCGGCGTCGAGGCAGGTCCGACGGAGCGGTACACGACGCTGGTCGTGTTCTGGTGCTTTGCGCTCGGCTGGGCAATCGCCGCGTCGACCCGGCACTGGCAGCGGGTGGTCGTCTCGGTCCTCGCCGTGCTGTCCGTCGCCGGCTTCTTCGGAGAGCCGACCCGCGAGGCCCTGGTGGTCACGTGCCTGCTGCTGCTCGTGTGGCTGCCCGGCGTGCACCTGCCCGCTGCCGTGACCGTTGTCCTCGGCCTGCTTGCCAGTGCGTCGTTGTACATCTACCTCACCCACTGGCAGGTCTACCCGCACCTCGAGGTCGACCATCCCTTGCTGGCCCTGCTCACATCGCTCGGCGTTGGGATCGCGACAGAGCGGCTGGCACGACCGATAGCTCGCTGGGCCGGCGCGAGGCGGCAGTGCGCGGCTGGTCATGGCACTCGGTAGCCGGCTGGGCTGGACGGTCGACGCAGCCGGCGACCCGGCCGCCGGGCCCGTTGAGTCCGAGCAGGCAGCGATCCGCGCCGAGGCCGATAGCTACGACGGCCTCCTGCTGGCCGAGACCCAGCACGATCCCTTCGTCGGCCTGGCCCTAGCGGCCCGTGCCACCGAGCGGGTCGAGCTCGCCAGCGCGATCGCCGTCGCGTTCGCCCGCAGCCCGATGACCATGGCCACCGTGGCCAACGACTTGCACCTCGTGTCCACCGGCCGATTCAGGCTGGGCCTGGGATCACAGGTCCGCGCCCACATCGAGCGGCGCTTCTCGATGCCGTGGAGTCGCCCGGCCGCACGCATGCGCGAGTACGTCGCCGCGGTGCGCGCCATCTGGGCGAGCTGGGCCACGGGCGAGCCGCTGCGCTTCGAGGGCGAGTTCTATCGGCACACCTTGATGACGCCCTTCTTCTCGCCGGGGCCCAATCCCCACGGCAACCCGCCGATCCTCGTCGCGGGCGTCGGCGAGCGCATGACCGAGACGGCCGGTCGGGCGGCAGACGGGTTCGTCTGTCACACCTTCACGACAGCGACGTACCTGCGCGAGGTGACGCTTCCCGCGCTGGAGCGAGGACTCGCGGCACGGGGTCACGAGGCCCCCAGGTTCTCGGTGAGCCTGCCTGCCCTTGTGATCGTCGGCGAGACGGAGCGTGATCGCGCAGAAGCCGAGACTGCCGCCCGTCAGCAGCTGGCGTTCTATGGGTCGACCCCCGCCTACAAGCCAGTCCTCGAGACGCACGGCTGGGGCGAACTGCACGATCGCCTGCACGCGAAGTCCAGAGCGGGGGAATGGGACGCGATGGCACGCCTCGTCTCCGACGACGTGCTGGCGCAGTTCGCCGTCGCCGGCACACCGCGCGAGGTCGCAGCGGGGCTCGACAGCCGCTTCGGCGGTCTCGTGACACGTTTGTCGTTCAGCACGCCGTACGCCGCGGACTCCGCGCTGCTCTCGCAGGTGCGCGCCCGCCTCCGCGACAGTGCCGGCACAGCTGTTGCGAGCCACGGGGGCACCTAGCGCGGCGCCATCCGGATCGCCCCGTCCAGCCGGATGGTCTCGCCGTTGAGCATGGGGTTGGCTACCACGTGCTCGACCAAGGCCGCGTACTCGGCGGGGTCGCCCAGCCTGGTGGGGTGCGGCACCTGGGCCCCGAGGGAGTCGATCTGCTCCTGCGACAGCGACTCGAACATCGGGGTGCGGAACAGACCCGGGGCGATGCTCATCACCCGGATCTTGACCCCCGCAAGGTCACGGGCGACCGGCAACGTGAGTGCGACTATCCCTCCCTTGGAGGCGCTGTAGGCGGCCTGGCCGACCTGACCCTCGAAGGCGGCGACCGAGGCAGTGTTGACCAGCACGCCGCGCTCGCCGTCGATCTCGTCGGCCACCGCGATGCGGGTGGCTGCTAGCCGGATAACGTTGAAAGTGCCGATCAGGTTCACCGAGACCACGCGCGCGAACGTGTCCAGCGGGAAGGGTCCGGACTTGCCGACCGTGCGGGCGGCGTCGACGATGCCGGCGCAGCTCACGGCCACGCGCAGCGTGCCGAGCTCGGCGGCCAGGTCGAGGGCAGTCTCGACGTCGGCCTCGTCGGTGACGTCCGCGGCCGCGAACCGCACCCGCTCGCCCAGTCGCTCGGCCAGGTCGGCACCGCCTGACGTCGGGAGGTCCAGGACGACGATCGAGGCCCCGGCGGCGTGCAGCCGCTCGACGGTCGCCCGGCCGAGCCCTGACGCGCCGCCGCTGACGAGGGCCACGCTGCCACGGATGTCGATGTCGTTGCCTCCAGACCACGGGCGTGTTGGCCGTTCGCCGGGAGCCTAACCAGTCGCCAAGACCGACCCGGGCCTCAGGGGCTGCACGCGCGCGCTGCTGGCAGGCACCGGCTCTCGGCGTGTTTTGGCTCGTCCGCCGGCGGGGTACGTGCTCGCAATGCCCCTGCAGGCAGCAGGTGGCGGCGCCGCGTCGACCTGCAGGTCCGACGTCGACGACACCTTCGCCACCTACTCCAACTACGGTGGCGACATCGACCTGATCGCCCCCGGCGAGCGACTGCTGGCAGTCGGCACCTTCTGAGCAGTCTGCTCGTCCAGCCGATCTGCGGCGCTCTCGCCCGGTTGGGGTCAGTGGCTGGAGTGCAGGTCGTGCATGACGGCGTGGCCGCGTCCTCGCCCGATCAGGTAGCGGTTGACCGGGACTGTCACGACGAACGCGATAGCCAGACTGAACGCGAGCGCGCCCCAGAACAGCCAGCTCACGACGCCGGCATGCATGGCGCCGGGGACCGTCACCATGATCAGGTTGTCCACGATCTCCATGACGGTGATGGAGATCGTGTCGGAGGCTAGAGCGATGGGTATGGCCGCGGCGAAGGTCAGCCCGGCGGCAAGGACCGACCGGATGGTCAAGGCGTAGCCGAAGATGAAGGCCAGGATGACCGCGAGAACGATCGTGGCCAGGTTGCTCCAACCGAGCGCGGTGCCGATCACCATGCCCAGCACCTCACCGATGGCGCAACCAGTGAGGCAGTGGGCGGTGGCGCTGACGGCCATCCGGGTGAGGTCGTTGCCCGTCGGCTGCTGGCTGGCGGCGGGGTGCCGGGTTTCTCGCGACATCGTTGTCTCCGATCTGGCTGGCGAGCAGGGCCAGCACGAGCACTGTGGCGTGCGTGCATCTCGGCCCTCGTGCCGTCGAGTATACCCCTTAGGGGTATTGTTCCGCACGTGCCATTCTCTGGTCGTCGACAGGATTCACGGACACGTGAGTAGTCATGGACAGCGTGAGTCATGCATCGTTGTCCCCGGACGCATGCAACCCGTACGGATGCCCGGGCTTGCCGTGACCGAGGCCCGCCCGTGGCCCGACTCTGGAGGTGCGTGATGACGTTCGACGAGATCGTCCCGGCGGCGTGCACGCTGCCGACCCACGAGCGACCGCTGCGCGCCGCAGAGTTCGACGAGCTGTTCGCCCGGCACCTGGTCAAGGTCGAGCACCCGTCGCCGACCAGGGTGCACCTGCACCTGGTGGGCAACGCGGGGTTGGCCGAGTGGACCCGCGACCTCGCGCACCGCGAGAGCACGTGCTGCTCGTTCTTTGCCTTCACCACGACTGTTTCGCACGACCTGGGCACGGGAAGGGTCAGCGTCACGCTGGACGTCGAGGTCCCCGCCGGTCAGAGCGATCTGTTGTCCACGGTGGCTGACCGGGCTGAGTCCGTCCGCACCCGGGCAGCAATGTGACGAACGACGCGCGATCCGGGTGACGGTCCGCCGACCGACGCCGGGCCGCTGGTCGGGACCTGAGCCGTGACCCGGCCGGCGGACCAACGTGGCTCTGCTGGCGATGCTGGTCGGTGCATTCGGGCGACCTAGGCGCTGGCGATCCCGGTGGTGCTCGTGCACGCATGGGGGCGGCACCAGCGACTGCGTGGCACCGACCTCTCGCGGCGAGGCGTGCTTCGCGCCGGCGCGCTCGGGCTTGGGGCACTCAGCGCCTACGGGACGGTCGAGGTGGTCACCAACGTGTTCAGCCTTCCGGGCCGAGTCCGGCGAGCGACCGGGTCGTTCGCCGTGGGATCGGGCGATCCGGGCGCTATGCCTGTGACGCAGTGGTTCACCGACTCGGTCCCGACGGTGGCCCGCACGTCGTACCGGCTCATCGCGGGCTCAGACACCGTCCCCTACGCCGACCTGTTCGCGGGCACCGACACGGTCCTCGCCGTCTTGGACTGCACCGGCGGGTGGTACGCCGAGCAGGAATGGCGGGGGCTGCGGCTGGACCGGGCGCTCGGCGCCGCCCCGCCGGGGGCCCGCGGACTCGACGTGGTCTCGGTGACCGGCTACAGACGACGCTTCCCGGTGGCCGATGTCGAGCGGCTGCTGCTGGCCACTCACGCCTCGGACAGCCCACTGTCCGATGGCCACGGCGGACCCGTGCGCCTGGTTGCACCGGACCGCCGCGGCTTCTGGTGGGTCAAGTGGGTGCGTTCGGTCGAGTGGACCTCCGCTCCGTGGTGGATGCAGCCCCCGTTTCCCTTGCAGTGAGCGCCCGCCCCGCCTGCCCGGGCTCAACGGCCACCACGAGGTGCGCGCCGCCGGACGCCACCTACTGTGGACCTCTGCCGTGGATCCATGTTCGCCCCTCCCGCCCCGTCGACGAACCGCGAAGGAAGCTCATGAAGGCGCTGACCTGGCACGGCAAACGAGACGTCCGCGTGGAGGACGTGCCCGATCCCCGGATCGAGCATCCGACCGACGCGATCATCAGGGTCACGTCGACAGCGATCTGCGGCTCCGACCTGCACCTGTACGAGGTCCTCGGCCCGTTCCTGAGCCCCGGAGACGTCCTCGGCCACGAGTCCATGGGTGTCGTGGAGGAGGTGGGGTCCGAGGTCGCGCACATCTCGCCGGGAGACCGAGTCGTGGTGCCGTTCAACATCTCCTGCGGGTTTTGCTGGATGTGCACCCGCCAGCTGTTCGCGCAGTGCGAGACCACGCAGAATCGCGAGCAAGGCAAGGGGGCGTCGCTGTTCGGGTACACGTCGCTCTACGGCCAGGTCCCGGGCGGCCAGGCCGAGTATCTGCGGGTGCCGCAGGCGCAGTTCGGGCCACTGCGGGTTCCAACTGGCGTCGATGACGAGCGCGTTCTCTATCTGTCCGACATCTTGCCCACCGCCTGGCAGGCCGTTGCCTATGCCGACGTCCCGGACGGCGGGGTCCTCGCCGTGCTCGGCCTCGGGCCGGTCGGTCAGCTCGCCTGCCGGATCGCTGTGCACCAAGGTGTCGGACGGGTCATCGGCGTCGACCCAGTGCCCGAGCGGCGGACGCTGGCCACGGCCCACGGCATCGAGGCGATCGACACCGGCTCGGACGTCGTCGACCGGCTGGTCGACATGACGACGGGGCGGGGCCCCGACTCGGTCGTCGAGGCAGTCGGCATGGAGGCGCACGGCTCCCCGATCGGCAAGACGGCTCACGCGGTGGTGGGCATGCTCCCCGACGCGTTGGCCGCGCCGCTCACAGACAAGGTGTCCGTGGATCGGATGCACGCGCTCCACACGGCCATCAAAGCCTGCCGGCGTGGGGGCACGGTCTCGATCAGCGGGGTCTATGGCGGGGAGATGGATCCGATGCCGATGATGGAGATGTTCGATCGGGGCCTGCAGTTACGGATGGGCCAGTGCCACGTCCGGCGGTGGACAGACGAGATCATCCCGGTCGCGCTGGGGGACGGCGACCCACTTGGCCTCGAGTCCTTGGCCACTCACCGGCTCCCACTCGCAGAGGCACCGTCCGGCTACGCGATGTTCCAGCACAAGCAGGACGGCTGCGTCAAGGTCGTCCTCAAGCCGTGACCCGAGTGGTCTTGGTGGTCGGCGCCTCCAGCGGCATCGGCCGCGCAACCGCCATACGACTGGCGCGCCGCAGAGACCACCTGGTGCTGGTCGCCAGGGCGCCCCGCCCGCTCGCGGATGCGGCGGCTGAGTGCGTCCTGGCAGGTGCCGCATCCGTCGCGACGCACCCGGTCGACGTGCTCGACCTTGCCGGCCTGCAGGAGGTCGTGGCGGCGACCCACGCGACCACCGGTTCGATCGACGCGGTCGTGCACAGTGCCAGCGTGGTTGCCTACGGCCGCTTCGACCAGGTGCCGGCCGCCATCTGGGACCGCGTGCTCGAGACCAACGTGCTGGGAGCAGCCAACGTCGCCCGGGCCGTACTGCCAGACATGCGCGAGCGCAACGCCGGCGCCATCGTCCTGCTGGGCTCGGTGATCGGCGAGATCGCCGTCACCGGCATGTCCGCGTACACCGTGAGCAAGTGGGCGCTGCGCTCGCTCGGGCGTTGCCTGCAGCTCGACAACCGCGACCGCCCCGGTGTGAGGGTGTGCGTCGTGTCCCTCGGGAGCGTGGACACCCCGATCTATCAGCAGGCAGCCAACTACCTCGGCCACGCCGGGCGCCCGCCGCCACCCGTCTACTCTGCGGAGCACGTCGCGACACGCGTGGTGGAGGTGCTGGACAGGCCACGCAAGCGGGTGAACATCGGGGCGGCCAACCCACTGATGCGCCTCGGCTTCGCCCTCACACCCGGCCTCTTCGACGTTCTCGTCGGGCCGTTGTTCCGCGCGGTCGCGACGGCGCGACGACCAATGCCGACGGGTGACGGAAATGTGCTGTCTCCGCTCCCGCAGGCAGAGGCCGTCGGTGGCGGTCATGGTCTCGGCGTCCGGGTGGTCCTGACAGACCTGGTGGCACGCACGTTGGACAAGGTTCGGCGTCGCTCCCGTCGGGGTGGGCGCGCCCGAGGGTCGTAGCCAGCCTGCACACCTGCCTCAAGCCACAGCCCACAGAGCCGCTCTGATGGCGAACGCCGTGAGGCCGAGAGTTGTCTCCCATCACCGTCCAGGTCTTGAGCGTCGTCTTCTCGTCCATCCCAAGAAAGCGGCTCACCAGCCAGAACCCCGACTCGTTAACGTGGGAGCGCACTCGACGGTCGTGTTGCCGAGCAGCATCAAGAACTCTGGGATGTCCACGTGCACGCGGTCTCCCATGAACGGAGACACGAGCAGCACACCGACATCCCACGAAACGATCGCCACCGGGATGCCGATGAGAAGAGTGAGGCCGATGTCGGCGTCGAGCGCCTCGGCAGCAGCGACCGGCCCGGGGTGCGGAGGCACCAGCGCATGCATGGCGGCAAAGGCGACGAGGATCCCCGCGGCGAGCGCAGTCAGCGTACTGACGAGAACCAACGCCACGAATGCGTGCAGCTTGACCTTGATGATCAACACCAGCAGCAGGGCGACGGCGGCCGCGCAGGCCCGAGCGTCTGCGCCACGCTGCCGCACGCCCGACCCCGTCGCAAGAGGTGCGGCCAGGTGCCGCTTGCCGGCCGCCCGCACGAGCGCCACGCCGAGAACGCCGTGTCGGAAGTGTGACTGGTCAGGTACTCTGCGTTCACGCACCGGGAGTGCGCCCCACCCGGACCTCGTGGGTTCCTCCGCTCAGTGTAGGGACGACCCGATGGTCCAAGAGGCCAAGCTGTCTGCCGCGCTGAGCGAGTTCGCGCGCACCATGGTGACCGACTTCCCGATCCAGGCAATCCTCGACCACCTCGTCGAGCGGATCGTGGATGTCATGCCGGTCACCGGTGCCGGAGTCACGCTGATCTCGCCTGGGTTGGCTCCCCGCTACGTCGCGGCCTCCAACGACGCAGCGCTGAGGTTCGAGCAGCTGCAGACCGAGGTCGGGCAGGGCCCTTGCCTGGTTGCCTACGAGACCGGCCAGGCGGTCGCTGTACCGGACGTGGCGACCGACGAGCGGTTCCCGCGGTTCGCGCCCTTGGCGGCCGACTCCGGGCTGGCCGCCGCGTTCACGTTTCCGCTCCGCCACGGCGACGGCCGGCTCGGCGCGCTGGACCTCTACCGCGACACCCCGGGCCCGCTGAATCCACGAGACCTGGCGGCCGCGCAGACCCTCGCCGACGTTGCGGCGGCCTACCTGCTGAACGCGCAGGCGCGCGAAGAGGCCCGCGAAGCCTCCGACGGCTTCCGCCGCAGCTCCCTGTACGACTCGTTGACGGGCCTGCCCAACCGGGTCCTGCTGCAGCAGAGGCTCGAGCACGCGGCCCTGCGCGCCCGACGCTCGCACGCTCACGTGGGCGTCTTGTTCATCGACCTGGACGACTTCAAGCGCGTGAACGACACCCATGGTCACCGGGTCGGTGACCAGCTCCTCTGCGCCGTCGCTCAGCGCCTGTCGAGCCTCAGCCGCCCGGGCGACACGCTCGCCCGCGTCTACGGTGACGAGTTCGTGTTCCTGTGCGAGGACATGCGCGGGGTCGCCGACATCGAGACGCTTGCCACCCGGGTGGTGGAATCCTTCGCAGTCCCCTTTGTCGTCGAAGGTGCGGAGCCAAAGATGGCCGTGACCGCCAGCGTCGGACTCGCCTACGCCGGGTTGGGCGAAGAGGTGTCCGACCAGCTCCTCGACAACGCTGACGCCGCCATGTACCAGGCGAAGCGCAATGGCCGCGGCCGCCACTTCGTCCTCGACATCCGCGAACCGCAGCAGACCAAAGAACACCATCCCACCTTGGCGCAGGATCTCAAGGACGCCTTCGTCCACGACAAGCTCGACCTGGTGTACCAGCCGATCGTCCGCACCGTCGACGGGCGCGTCATCGGGGTCGAGGCCCTGCTGCGGTGGATCGACCCCGCCCGCGGATCGATCCCTGCCCGTACGTTGATCGACGTCGCCGAGCGAAACGGCTTCATCAGCCAGATCGGCGCCTGGGTCCTGGAGCGCGCGTGCAGCGACCGCGCGGGCTGGCCCCGGCCGCACCCGGACACCCCGCTGGACGTATCGGTCAACGTGTCAGCGCAACAGCTGATGGGCAGGGACTTCAGCGGCACCGTCGCCGCGATCCTGGACCGGACCGCGATGGACCCCGCTGCGCTGGTGCTGGAGATGACCGAAGGCATCTTCATCGACGACGCCGGCCGCGCCATCACCGTGCTCGCGGACCTCAAGGAGCTCGGCGTCCGACTGGCCCTGGACGACTTCGGCACCGGGTACTCCTCGCTGAGCTACCTGCGTCAGTTCCCCGTCGACATCATCAAGATCGACCAAGGGTTCACCGCCGACATCGGCCGCGAGCTCTTCGGGACAGTCATCATCGGCGCGGTCACCAATCTCGCCCACGTCCTGGGGCTCAGCGTCACCGCCGAAGGCGTCGAGACCGCGGAGCAGCGCGAGGCGATCACCGCCATCGGCTGCGAGAACGCGCAAGGCTTCTTCTTCGGCCAGCCCATGTCCAACGACGAGTTCACCGCCCAGCTCGCCGCACAGCGGGCACCAACCAGATTCCAACGACAGATGAGCACGCTGCCAATCACGCTCCACCGAAGCGCGGGCATCAGCAATGGCTAGAAAGTAGCCATCGAAATCGGTCTCGCCCTCGTTCACCTCGGGCCGGACTGCTCCGATGATGGGCAAGGACCGTTGAGGGGACAACTATCCATAGGTGCTGGAACCTCGTGACAGCACCCGTACCCGCACCTGACGTCCGCACGTCGTGCGGGCCTCGGTTACGGTGGGTCCCTCTGGGCATCGGCTTGGGCCGGCCTGAGCCGATGAGGTGACGTGGACGCAGCCGAGACGATGCGCCGACCTGGCCAGCGGCGTGAGCCGACGGCCTATTCTGAGTTGTCTCGTCAGGTGCAGGCACTCGGTTTGATGGATCGGCGCCCCGGCTACTACGCCGTGAAGGCGTGTCTGCTCGCGGGGGCGCTGGTAGTCCTCGGCGTCATCGCGGTCCGGTTGGGTGACTCCTGGTTGCAGCTGCTCGTTGCGGCGGCGTTCGGGCTGGTCCTGACCCGGATCGGTTTCTTCGGCCACGACGCTGCCCATCGTCAGGTGTTTCGGTCCGGGCCAGCCAACGACTGGCTGGCACTTCTGCTGGCCAACTCCGTGTCCGGGCTGAGCTCGTCCTGGTGGGCGCGCAAGCACACCCGTCACCACGCCGCCCCCAACCAGGAGGGCAGGGATCCGGACATCGCGGCTGGGGCGCTGGCCTTCACCTCCGAGGCAGCGACCTCGCGACGAAGCCAGCTCACTGCCTGGCTCACCACCAAGCAGGGTTGGTTCTTTTTCCCGCTCCTGCTACTCGAGGGGCTCAACCTCCACCTGCAGAGCCTGCGCGTCCTACTCGTACGTGAGCCGGTCAAGCGCAGGTGGCTGGAGCTCAGCCTGCTGGTGGTGCGCCACTGCACCGTCCTGGTCGCGCTGGCCTGGTTGCTGCCGCCCGGCAAGGTCGCCGCGTTCGTAGGGGTGCAGCTGGCGGTCTTCGGCTTCTACCTCGGCTGCTCGTTCGCGCCCAACCACACCGGGATGCCGGTGGTCCCCGCAGGCGCCCGGCCCGACTTCATGCAGCGCCAGGTGCTCGCGTCTCGAAACGTCAGGGGTGGACGCCTCGTCACCTTCCTCATGGGCGGCCTCAACTACCAGATCGAGCATCACCTGTTTCCCAGCATGCCGCGTCCGAACCTGCGCCGGGCGCAAGCAGTCGTACAGCCGTTCTGTGACGCCCAGAACGTGCCCTACGCCGAAGTCGGGCCGCTCGCCGCGTACAAGATCGTTGTCGGTCACCTGAACCAGGTGGGACTGCGTGCCCGGGAGACCTTCCAGTGTCCACTCGTATCGGCCTACCGGCCGCGCGGCTGACGCTCTCCGTCCGACCCGGCTCCGACCAGCAGCGGCTGCTGCGCCGCCGGCTGTTCACGTTCGCCCGGCTCAGACCACCCCGACTGATGTATGGGTGGTCACGGGTTGGGCGGCTGCCACGTCGTCCATGGCCCCGGTGATGTTGCGCAGGTTGACCAGCAGCGCGCCGTACAGCGGCCACCTCGGGTCTCCGGAAGTCAACGCGCCCCCGGGCTCGTGCGGGCGCTGGTCTGCCAGTCCGGCAGCGAAGGCGGGCAGGCGGCGCTTCACCTCCGCGATCGCCACGGGGTCAGCCGCCGTCACGGCCTCGCCGGTTCGTTCGAGCAGGGTCAGCCACGGATCACCGAACCGCGGGTCCCACTCCTCGACCTGCCCTGCTCGCCCGAGCGTCCTCGCCATGCTGCGGATCTCGGCGATGGCCTGCTCGAGCCGGCGCAGGATGGCCTCCCACTCCTGCCGGGAGCCGGCGCGACTGCGAGCGCTCCGGCGAGGGTTGAAGCGGCCACTCTCACGGGCTTGGCGCACATCTGCCCACGCGCCGTCGAGCTGCTCGTCGAGCCAGCGGGTCCGTTCGATCGCAGCATCCATGAGATCGTCGTCGGCACCCGTGCGCAGTCCGCGCGCGATGTCGGTGAGCAGCTCACCGATCCTGTCGTCGATGACGTTCACCCGGCGGGCCGCGCTGCGATCGTGCAGCGGTGCCCAGACGATCAGGTTCACGACCAGCCCGACGGCGATGCCGACCCCGGTGTCCGCGAGCCGCTCAAGCAGCTGGGCCCCGTTGTCGCTGTAGCCGGTGAGGAGTACGACCAGGGCGGTGGTGGCAGCCGTGACCCCCTCGTCGCGCCAGGGTCTCGCCTTGCCCAAGAGCAGGGCCACGGCGAGGACCAGGGTCAACGTGAAGGCGCCGACGCCGAGCAGTCCGCCGATGCCGAAGGCGAGAAGGACCCCGACCACGGTGGCCAGCACCTGTTGCAAGCCCCGCGACAGCGTGCGGTAGGCGGTTGCGTGCACCACCAGCAGCGCCGACCACGGCGCGAGGAACGGCTGCGCGAGGTCGAAGACGTGAACCGCGAGCAGCCACGCGATCACGGCGGCCGCGACCGCCTTGGCCGTCTGGACCAGCGCGGCCCAGACGACCGGGTCACGGGTGCGATCCCGGACCCAGACACGGGCGTCGGCGGGTCTCACGTGTCGCCCTCCCTCCGGGATCTGACCATGTCGACGGCGGCTGCGGCCGACACCACCCTGGCAGGCGAAGTCCGGCAGACGCCGATCGCAGCCGCTGGTGGCGCGTGCCCGAGCTCCAGGACTAGTCCGAACGGGCAGGACGGTCACGGCCGTTCGGTCGAGTTTCGTCGTCAGGGTGTCAAGGACAGGCTCGCACTTCTCGCGAACGACGGCTCGGCTGGCGAGGCGTCGAGCTGCGGATATCGCTTGGCGGCGCCCTGGAAACTGCCGCGGGGCGTCTTGCGACAGGGCGTCAGGCGGCTGCCGTGGCGCTGGCGAGCAACGTGGCCGCTCGGGCTCGGCTGGTGGTCACGGTGTTGCCTCCAAGGCGAGCAGGGTGCGTTTGGCGTCGGTTCCGCCGATGTAGCCGCCGATGGCGCCGTCTGAACGCACCACGCGGTGGCAGGGCACGACGAGCGGCAGCGGGTTGCTCGCGCAGGCGCTGCCGACGGCGCGGACGGCCTTCGGGTTGCCGGCCAGCAGCGCTACCGCGGCGTAGCTGGCGGTCTGTCCGTAGCCGATGTCCGGCAGCCGGTGGAGCACGGTGCTGCGGAAGCCTGCCGAGAGGCGCCAGTCCAGCGCGACGTCGAAGCGATGCCGGCGCCCTTCGAAGTACTCCGCCAGCTCGTGTGTGATCGCGTCCAGCCGTGCGGGGGCGTTCAGGAGGCGCGGGCTGATCTGGTCCGAGAGGCCTTGCAGGACCGCGTCATGGTCCTCGGTGGCGTAGGCGACCCGGACCAGCCCGAGGTCTGTCGCGGCGAGCAGCAGCGGGCCGACCGGGCTGTCGATGGTGCGGTAGGCCACGTCGAGGATGCCGTGTGCACGGGCGGTGCCGGCCAGCCGGTCGCGCAGCTGGCGCAGGTGCTCTGGCGTGCTTGCGTAGGCCTGCGCCAGGTCGCGGGCCAGGTCATCGCTCGTGTTCATCGAAGTTCTCCGTTCCTGGCTTGACGCCGGGGTAGGTGAGTCTCAGGGTGGCGATGCCGTCCGCAGCGGCGCGTCGAGCCGAATCAGGGCTGCCACCGAGGATGGCGGCGACGTCCCTGTACGGCAGGCCGCCCAGATAGTGATAGACGACGGCCTGTTTCTGCTTGGCAGGCAACTGTGCGAGCGCAGCGGTGAGGTCGAGGTCGCGGCGGTCGGCACCTGGTTCGGTCGTGGTCTCACGCAGTTCGGCGGTCGGTGTCGCGCGGCGTGACGTGGCGCGGGTGACGTCGATGGCTTTGCGGTGGGCAATGGTCACCAGCCACGCCTCGACGTTGGCGTCAGCTGGCAGGTCGGGGAATGCCTGCATTGCCGACAGGAACGTCTCCGACCAGGCGTCGTCGGCGTCGGTGGGTCCGAGCACAGCGCGGCAAACGCGAAGCACGGTGGCTGCGTGTCTCGCGACGACGGCCTCGAAGGGTTGCTTGTGGATCACGCTTGTAGACGCCCAGCTTCTGACTTTCGTGAGATCCCATGATGGTTGATGCTCGCCGCCAAGGCCTCCCGCACCAGCCTTCGACGAAGGCCCTGTTCTGCGTAGGGGCGGTCTGCACCTACTGCCGGCCGCGCCCGGAGGTGCTGGACGCGGGCCAGCTCGCCCGGAACCGGCGCAGCCTCAGGCTGTTGCTGACGACGAACACCGAGGACAACGCCATGGCGGCACCGGCGAGCATCGGGTTGAGCAGCCCGGCCGCGGCCAGCGGCAGTGCCGCGATGTTGTAGGCGAAGGCCCAGAACAGGTTGGTCTTGATCGTCGACAAGGTTCGTCGGGAGAGCCGGATCGCGTCTGCGGCCACATGCAGGTCGCCCCGGACCAGGGTGAGGTCGCTGGCTTCGATGGCGACATCTGCGCCAGTGCCCATTGCCAGTCCGAGGTCGGACTGGGCAAGTGCCGCGGCGTCGTTGACGCCGTCGCCGACCATGGCCACCGTCCTGCCCGTGGCCTGGAGCTGCTTGACCACGTCGACCTTGCCGGCCGGCAACACGTCCGCGATGACCGCGTCAGGGTCGATGCCGACCTGCTGCGCAACGGTATCGGCGACGGTCCGGTTGTCTCCGGTGAGCAACATCGGGGTCAGCCCAAGCTCGCGGAACCGGGCGATCGCCTCGGCGGAGGTCGACTTCACCGCGTCGGCGACCACGATCACGCCGCGGGCTTGTCCGTCCCAGCCGACCGCGACCGCGGTGCCGCCGGTTGCCTGCGCCTCGGCCATCGCCTCGTCGAGCTCCGCGGGCAGGTGGTGGGACCACTTCCGAAGGAGGCGTGGGCGGCCGGCCAGGACCGCGTGGCTGCGGCCACCGTCGGCGACGGTGCCCTGTACGCCCAGTCCTTCGATGTTGGCGAAGTCTGAGACGGCGGGCAACGCGCCGACCGCGGCCCTGGCCCCGGCGGCGATGGCTTGGGCGATGGGGTGCTCGGAGGCATCCTCGAGCGCGCCGGCGAGGCGGATCACCTGCTGGGGGTCCTCGCCGGTGGCGGGGATCACGTCGCGCAAGGTCATCTGCCCGGTGGTGACGGTGCCGGTCTTGTCCAGCACGATCGTGTCGACGCGGCGGGTGGACTCCAACACCTCCGGGCCCTTGATCAGGATGCCGAGCTGGGCACCGCGGCCGGTGCCCACCATCAAGGCGGTGGGCGTGGCGAGTCCGAGGGCGCAGGGGCAGGCGATGATCAGCACCGCCACGGCGGCAGTGAACGCGGTGGGAACGCCGGCGCCGGCACCGATCCAGAACCCGAGAACGGCGGCCGCCAGACCGATCACGATGGGGACGAAGATGCCGGAGACCCGGTCGGCGAGGCGCTGGACCTGGGCCTTGCCGTTCTGGGCGTCCTCGACCAGCCGAGCCATCTGGGCAAGCTGGGTGTCGGTCCCGACCCGGGTGGCGCGCACCACGAGCCGTCCACCCGAGTTGACGGTCGCCCCGACGACGTCGTCGCCGGGTCCGACCTCGGCGGGCACGGACTCCCCGGTGAGCATGGCGGCGTCGACCGCCGAGGTGCCGACCTCGATGACGCCGTCGGTGGCGATCTTCTCTCCGGGGCGGACGACGAATGCGTCTCCCACAGCCAGCTGGTCGGTCGCGATGCGGGTCTCGACACCGTCGCGCAGCACGGCCACCTCCTTCGCGCCCAGCATGAGCAGTGCCCGGAGCGCTGCACCGGCGCGACGCTTGGAGCGGGCCTCGAAGTAGCGGCCGGCCAGAATGAACGTGGTGACCCCCGCGGCGGCCTCGAGGTAGATGTTGCCGGCGCCGTCGGTGCGCTCCACGGTCAGCTCGAACGTGTGGGTCATGCCCGCTGCCCCAGCGGTGCCCAAGAACAAGGCGTAGAGGGACCAGCCCAGTGCGGCCAGCGTGCCAATCGAGATGAGCGTGTCCATGGTGGACGTGCCGTGCCGCAGGTTCACCCACGTGGCCTGGTGGAACGGCCACGCGCCCCAGACCACGACCGGCGCTGCGAGGGTGAGCGAGAGCCACTGCCAGTAGGTGAACTGCACAGCGGGGATCATCGCCATCGCGATGACCGGTACCGACAGCAGCGCCGAAACCACCAGCCGGTGCCGCAGGGCGCGGGTCGGGTCGTCCTCGTCGCGGCGCCGTTCGGTGCTTCCGGGATCCTCGCCGGCGATGGGTCGGGGCAGGGTGGCGTGATACCCGGCCTGCTCGACGGTGCTGATCAGGTCGCCGGGGCTGAGGCTCGCGGGGTAGCTGACCCTGGCCTTCTCGGTGGCGTAGTTGACGGTGGCGGTCACTCCATCGAGCTTGTTGAGCTTGCGTTCGACCCGGTTCGCACAGGAGGCGCAGGTCATCCCGCTGATCTCCAGCTCGATGGCATCTGCGGGTGTGACGCCGACGGGTCGCGTCGCGGAACTCATCTCTTCCTCCCGGTCGAGTCGGTCGTTGTCGGCTCAGTGGCCACTGTGGTCCTCGGCGGTGCCGGTGTCCCCGTCCGTCGGATGTGCCGGGTCGGTCGGCTCGAGACGGCTGGTTCCGGCAGTGGGCAACGCGAAGCTTGCGGTTCGTACGACTCCGTCGTGCTGGAAGTCGAGGAAGAGCCGGTAGTCGCCCGAGCTGGGAACGGCGGCGTAGAACACGACGTCGGGCCCGGGCTTGGTGCGGCCGTCACCGGGAGAGCCGTCCGGGTGGACGTGCAGGTATGCCAGGTCCCCCTCGCGCAGGGCGACCAGGTGGCCGTAGGCGCCGAGGTAGGGCTGCAGGTCCGTGACCGGCCGCCCATCCTTGTGGACGCTGAGGGTCAGCTTGGCGTCGCTGCCCGGGACCAGTACTCCGTCGAGGGTGACGGTGTAGCCGTCGACCTCGGCGGTCCGTGACTGCCCGGCCGGGGCTGCCGGCTGGTAGTCGCCGGCCACCGACAGGTCAGCGCCGAGAGTCAGCGGGTCCGCGCCGCCGGGGGTGAAGTCGGCGAACAGCCGCCAGTCGCCGGGGGTCAGGTCGATCCGCGCAAGCCAGGTCCCGTCGGTGCCGAGCTCGGGGTGAACGTGCTGAAAGCCGGTGAAGTCCCGGCGTACCGCGATCAGGTGCAACCGCTTCTCGTGCTCCCTCTCGTACGCCGTTACCGGGCGGCCGTCGGGGCCTGTGATGGTGAAGGACACGGGTGCGGACTGGTGCGGGGCACTCGTGGATTCGGCCAGGGCAAAGGTGTAGCCGTCCTGGGAGACCATCAGTCCTCCTGGGGTCCCAACCGGTGCGGCCGTCCCCGACTGCTCGCCGTCCGAGGGCGTGCCGTGGGAGGCCCCGTGTGGCTCGTCGTGCGCGCTGGCCGGATCGGAGACGGGGCCGATGGAGTTCCCGACGCCCAGCGCGATGCCAAAGGCAGCGCCGAGGACGGCGAGGAAGCCCGCGAGTCTGACGGGGGTTCTCATGCGAGCTGGTAGCCGGCCTCTTCGACGGCGGCTTCGACGGCGCCGTAGTCGATGGGCTGGCTGCTGGTGACGGTGAGGGTGCCGCTGTCGAGGGCGACGTCGACGGTCACGACCCCGGGGATCTCCTGGACCTCCTCGGTGACCGAGGAGACGCAGTGGCCGCAGGTCATGCCGGTCACGGTGTAGCGGCGGACGTCACTCATGCCGGTGGGTTCCCTTCGAGCGCGATGTTCCGGCTGCGGTTCAGGAGCGGACGAGTCGGGCGATGGCATCGGATGCCTCCTGCAGCTTCACGTCCGCGTCATGACCGCCGGCCTTGGCGGCGTCGACGACGCAGTGGTTCATGTGCTCATCGAGCAGGCCGAGGGCAACGGACTGCAGCGCCTTGGTCATCGCCGACACCTGGGTGAGGATGTCGATGCAGTACTGCTCGTCTTCGACCATCCGCTGCAGGCCACGGGCCTGTCCCTCGATGCGGCGCAGCCGGCGCAGGTACGCGTCCTTGTTGTGGATGTAACCGTGCTGGTGCGGCGCCTGGGTGTCGGTCATCTGGACGTCTCCCGTCGCAGTGATCAGTGTCGCTGACACTCTACCCCCCTACAGTATTTATGCAAGGTCACCGGCGCTGCCGAGAGGTCCTGCCGCTGTTACCCGAGTTGTGGTCGGAGGGCCTGGCTACGGTGACCACATGAACGAGACGACCCAACTCGAGCCCAAGCTCGACCTTGTCATCCTCGACTGTCCCGACGCCCTGGCACTCGGCCGGTTCTACGCAGACATTCTCGGCTGGGATGTCGAGGAAGGCTCGGGCCAGGACTTCACCACGCTCGTTCCGCCGGGTGGTGGGCTCACCCCTGAGAACCCTGACGGCCACACGACGCTGGCCTTTCAGCGGATCGATGACTGGGTCGAGCCCACCTGGCCCGGGGGCGCCCACCCCCAGCAGTTCCACCTGGACTTGTCCGTACCCGACATCGCCGCGGCCGAGCCCGCGGTCATGGCCGCCGGTGCGCGGGTCCACCAGCACCAGCCCTCGAAGGACGGTGGCTTCCGGGTCTACCTCGATCCGGTCGGACGCCCGTTCTGCCTCATCGGCGGCTAACCACCATCCGCTGCCGCCTCGGTCGCGCTGCGACAGGCGATGGGCTTTCAGCACCCGACTCCGTCGTCCTAGGAGGCCATCGTCTCGACGCACCGAGTCGGCTCTCGCCCGCGGCGACGCCGACGTCGTCTGCCGTCAGCTCGGAGTGAGGACTATGGCCAGCGCGCCGAGTGCTTCAGGGATGAGGATGTAGTAGGACCACACGCCACGCTTCTCGCGGGTGAGCAGCCCGGCGTCGACGAGCACCTTGAGATGGTGCGACACCGTCGGCTGGGACAGACCGACCGGCTCGGTGAGGTCGCAGACGCAGGCCTCACCGCCCTCGTGCGCGGCAATCAGCGACAACAACCGCAGCCGGGTCGGCTCGGCGATCGCTCGCAAGGTGCGCGCCAGCTGGTCGGCATCCTCAGCGGACAGCGGCGCCGTCGTCACCGGCGTGCAACAGCCGGACGTCTGCAGGAGCGGGAGGACGGTCGTCGCTGTGGCCACCGGCCCAGTATGCCCGACCGCATTGACAACCGTCGATGCCTTCTGCGACCTTGGGCATCGACAGATGTCAATGTCTACTCTTCAGGAGGCCCGGCATGACCACCGATGAGCAGCTGCGGGACCAGGTTCGCAACCGCTACGCCGAAGCCGCGACCGCGGTGACGAACGGGTCGGCCGCCTCGTGTTGCGGACCGGAACTCGACGACAAGCTGCCGGCCGCAGCGACCGGGGGCGGGTCGTGCTGCGGCGGGACGTTGCCGCCGGCATTGGAGGTCGACGAGTCGTTCGGTGCCGGGCTGTACGAGGCCGCCGACGCCGACACTCTGCCGGCAACAGCGGTGCTGGCCAGTCTCGGCTGCGGCAACCCGACCGCAGTGGCCGACCTGAACGAGGGTGAGACGGTGCTGGACCTTGGCTCCGGCGGCGGTATCGATGTGCTGCTGTCCGCCCGCAGGGTCGGCGACACCGGCTTCGCGTACGGGCTGGACATGACCGACGAGATGCTCGAGCTGGCCCGGTCCAACGCGGCCAGGGCCGGCGCGGGCAACGTCGAGTTCCTGAAAGGACAGATCGAGGCCGTCCCGCTGCCGGACGCCTCGGTCGACGTGGTGATCTCCAACTGCGTGATCAACCTGTCCACCGACAAGCCGGCAGTGCTGGCCGAGATGCACCGGGTGCTCCGCCCGGACGGGAGGGTCGGTGTGTCCGACATCGTCGCCGAGGACCACCTCACCGCCGACGACCGGGCGATGCGGGGCAGCTACGTCGGCTGCATCGCCGGCGCCCTGTCCCGCCGCGAGTACCTCGACGGGCTCACCGCGGCCGGGTTCGTCGACGCCTCAGTCGAGTTCACCCACCAGGCCGCCCCCGGCATGCACGGTGCGATCGTCCGTGCCACCAAAGCGGGCGTGACGGGCTGAGCGTCCCGCGGCCGTCCCGGGTTCCGGTAGGCGAGGCCCGCCTCGCCGGGGATCGTGCACAAGACTGAGCACGTTGGCTGATGCTGCTGCCCCCGTGCAGGCGCACTTGCCGCAAGGCCCCCCTCTTTACGCAGAATCACCGACTCGAGGCAGAACCACGGAGGTGGGCGCGGTGATCGAGCATGCCGTACTGATCGTTGGGGGAGGGCCCACGGGGCTGATGCTGGCCGGCGAGCTGACGCTGGCAGGGGTCGACGCTGCCATCGTGGAGTGGCGAGCCAGCCAGCACCTCCCCGGCGCTCGCGCCGGCGGTCTGCACGCACGAACCATCGAGGTCCTCGATCAGCGTGGAATCGCCGATCGGTTCCTCGCGGAGGGACAGGTAGCCCAGGTCGCGGGGTTCGCCCGGATCCCGTTCGACATCAGCGACTTCCCTACGCGGCATCCCTACGGGCTCGGGCTGTGGCAGAACCACATCGAGCGCATCCTGGCCGGCTGGGTCGACGAACTGGCCGTGCCGATCTACCGCGAACGTAAGGCGACGGGGTTCGCGCAGGACGACACCGGCGTCGATGTCGAGCTGTCCGACGGCCAATCGCTGCGGGCGGAGTACCTCGTCGGGTGCGACGGAGGACGCAGCCTCGTCCGCAAGGAAGCCGGCATCGAGTTCCCCGGATGGGATCCGACGAGCAGTGCCCTGATCGCCGAGGTCGAGATGGCCGAGGAGCCGGAGCTGGGCATGCGCCAGGACGGCCGCGGCGTCCACGGCCTCGGCAGGGTCGAGTACGAGATCCGCGACGGCGAAATCGTCTACGCCGACCACGGGCCGGTCAGGGTCATGGTGACCGACCAGCACGTCGAATCCACGAGCGAACCCACCCTGCGCGATCTCAGCGAGGCGCTCATCTCCGTCTACGGGACCGACTACGGAATGCACAGTCCCATCTGGATCTCCAGGTTCACCGACATGACCCGTCAGGCCGCGGCCTACCGCGAGAGACGTGTCCTGCTTGCCGGCGACGCCGCACACGTGCACTCCCCGGTGGGCGGGCAGGGACTCAACACCGGCGTGCAGGATGCGGCGAACCTGGGGTGGAAGCTGGCCCAGGTGGTCAAGGGCGTGTCGCCGGAAAGCCTCCTGGACACCTATCACGACGAACGCCACCCGGTCGCTGCCCGCGTGCTGCGCAACACGATGGCGCAAGTCGCGCTCCTCCGCCACGGCGACGCGCGCCTTGCTGCCTTGCGCGACACCGTGTCCGACCTGTTGAGCATGGACGAGCCGCGCAAGCGGTACGCCGCGACGATGTCCGGCCTGGATATTCACTACCACCTCGGTGATGGACACCCGATGCTCGGTCGTCGCATGCCCGATCTCGACCTGGTCACTTCCGAGGGCCCCCGCCGGGTCTTCACTTCGCTGCACGAGGCCAAGCCGGTCCTGCTCGACCTCGGCGAACCCGGTGGATTCGACATCACACCATGGGCGGATCGGGTCCAGCTCGTCGAGGCCGACTTTGGCGGCACCTGGGAGCTTCCGGCGCTCGGCGAGGTCCCTGCCCCCGCTGCGGTGTTGATCCGACCCGACGGATACGGCGCGTGGGTGGGAGATGGGACCGGCGTCGGGCTCGAGGACGCGCTCACTCGCTGGTTCGGACCGCCGATGTGTGTGTAGCGAATAGTCGCTTGCCGGGCCGGTGATGTGGCTGTGAGCATCGCGTGGTGACTGAGTCGGCGGTGCTGTATCTGACCGTGGGGTTGCCGGGTGCAGGCAAGACGACGCTGGCGCGCCGAATCGCCGACGAGCTGGGGATCCTCCGGCTCACGCCGGACGAGTGGATGGCTCCACTCTTCAACCACAATGACGCTGAGGGTCGCAGGGACATCCTCGAAGGGCGCATGATCTGGGTTGCCCATGAGGTCTTGCGCAGCAGTTCCTCGGTGGTACTCGACTTCGGATGCTGGTCCCCCAATGAGCGTTACGCGATCCGTGTCATCGCTGAATCCACCGGGGCGCGCTTCGACCTTCGGTACGTCAGCATCGACGAAGAGGAGCGCCGCGCACGAGCGACGTCTCGATGGGAATCCGCTCCCGAGACGACTTTCCCGATGAGCGATGCCGACCACGATCGATTCCTCGCTCTGTACAAGCCCCCGTCGCCGGCGGAGCTCTCATACGCTCCGACCCCCGACGCGCCGTCCGCCTTTGAGAGCTGGTTCCACTGGGCGAGCCACCGCTGGCCCTCACTGCCGCGCTTCGACCAGGCATAGGCGCATCCGGATCACAGCCGGTGGGACTCGAACCCACGACCTACAGGAGTCCACACGCCCAACGCGGCACTGTGTACCGAGCGGTCGACCAGCATGGACAGCTGATCGACGTGTACGTGTCGGGCCGTCGCGACATCCCTCGGGCAGCAGCGGGACGGTGAACGCACCGGACTTCACCCCGCACGACCTCCGCACCCTGGCGCAGCTCTCCCGCCCCATCGCCGAGGCGCTCCGCACGTCGCAGCGCGTCGACGCGGCACGGCGACAGGATCACGGCCACGCGCCTGGCATGGTCCTCCTCGGACGCCATAACGAGGTCGAGCTGGTGACACCGCCGGCTAAGGCGTTGCTGGACCGGCTCCGCGGTCAGAGCCCGGCGACGCACGAGCCGATCCCGCTCCCCGTGCTGACTGTGGCGTCGATGGCACGGCAACGGGCGCATTCCAACGAAGCCGGCTCGGCGCCCAGCCTGGAGGTCCCTACCGCCAGCGGATGGCTGTCGCTGCACGCGTCTGTCCCGCACGGCGCTCGCGCCGGCCAGGTCGCGGTCGTCATCCAACCCGCCACCGACACCAGGTCCGTCGGTCTCGAGCTGGAGGCCTACGGGCTCACCGAGCGCGAGCGAGAGGTGACGGGGCTAGCCGTCAAGGGTGTCTCCACGGCTGCCATCGCCGAGCAGCTGTTCCTGTCGCCCTGGACGGTGCAAGACCACCTGAAGTCGGCGTTCGAGAAGACCGGGACCCACAGCAGACGGGACCTGCGTTCGAAGGTCTTCTACGAGGAGTACCTGCCGGCGATTGGGAGCGGTGCCCCACTCGATGCCCGCGGCTCCCCGGTCGAGCCGACGCCACGCGCTCCTGCGTGACGTGGCCAGTCGACGTGGTCGACGATCCACCGCAGCGACCCGAGACGGCCGGCCCCGCCCGCACCACCGCTATGAAGACCCACCCACCATCGCGTACCACTGAGAACGATGGATCACCGGAACTGCTTGTCATGCACGTGATCCGACCGTTCGACGGGCATGTTCTGGCCGCGTGCCGCGTGTCGGCGCTATCGAACGTCCGCTGCTCCGGAAGCGGAATCCCCGATGGGCATCTGTAAGGTTGCGACAAACAAGGACGACGGTGAGGCAGGACTGCGCGGCCCCGCCGCGGTCGGGCCGCCAAGACGACGGTGACTCCACGGGAGGGTGCTCTCTGTCAGGCAGCGTCAGCGGGTTGCGGCGGGCGCTCGCGCGGGCCCGCGACGGCAAGGCGCTCGACGTCGACGAGGCCACCGTCCTGCTCGGCGCGCAGGGCGAGGCGCTGGACACCCTGCTCGAGGTCGCCGGCCGCGTGCGCGACGCCGGGCTGGTCGACGCCGGCCGTCCCGGGGTCGTGACGTACAGCCGCAAGGTTTTCGTCCCGCTGACCCGCCTGTGCCGCGACCGCTGCCACTACTGCACCTTCGCCACGGTCCCGGGCCTGCTGCCGGCGCCGTTCCTGAGTATCGACGAGGTGCTCGACATCGCGCGGCAGGGCGCGGCGCTCGGCTGCAAGGAGGCGCTGTTCACCCTCGGTGACCGGCCGGAGGAGCGTTGGGACGCGGCGCGGGA
>JACCWP010000206.1 GCA_013697585.1 Nocardioidaceae bacterium | reverse complement strand
GCTGGCGCTCGGCAGCGCTGGTCGCGCTCGGGCTCGTCGTCACGGTGGGCGCGGCCACGCCCGCCACGGGCGACGCGTCGCAGGGTCGACCAGAGCCGCCGGTCACCCGGCTGGACGGGCTCCCGCTCCCTGACCGACCGGCCGCTCGGGTGGCGCGGCCGCACCATCACGCGCCACCGGTCATTGTCGAGACCGGCGACACCCTGTGGGACATCGCCGCGGCCGCCCTACCGGTCGGGGCCGACGATGCCCGGATCGACCGCACCTGGCGAGCCTGGTACGCCGTCAACCGGCGCGTCATCGGCCCTGACCCCGATCTGCTTCACCCCGGCCAACGACTCGGTGCACCTGCCCGTGCACCCGGCACCGAAGGACAGCTGCGATGAGCGCTCCCCTGCTCGAGCTCGACCCCGCTGCGGATCCGATCGCCGCGCTTCCCGCGCTGCCGCTGCTGTCTGCCGTCCTCGACGGCGACCTGCACGATCGCCTGCCGAGCGGGCTGTGCGGGCTTGCTCAGCGGTTCCTTCAGGCCGTCGTCGAGATCGTCGACGCCGACCGTCCCGTCACCCAGCTGGTGCGGTGGGCGACACCGGAGGTCTATGCCGAGGTGCAGCGCCGCGCCGACGACATCCTGGCCAGCACCGACGCCTCGGTTCGAGCCCACACCGACCGCGCCCGCGTCGTGTCGGTGCACCTGTGCCGACCGCGGGTCGACGTGGCCGAGGTGTCCGGACACGTGCGGCACGCCGGACGCAGCCGTGCCCTGGCTGCGCGCCTGGAGCGGCGCCGCGACCGGTGGGTGTGCACCGCGCTGCTCCTCGGGTGAGCAGTCCCACGACAGCGGCTGCCCTCAGCGGCGCTTCTTCTTGTTCCTCGACTTCTGCCCGGGACGCGACGAGCCGGCCCGACCGCCCGCACCGGCAGGTGCGGGGTCGGTGCGCTCGGTGCGCTCCTGGTGCACCTCGACCTCGCCGTCATCGGTGGGCGCGGCGTAGGTCAGCAGGGGTGGCGTCGTGACCGCGCCCAGGCCGCGGGCGCGGATCTGCGGATGCTTGTCGCCGATCGGGGTCGCGCCGGCGGCGGGTGCCGACGAGTCGACGAGCGGGCGGTGGTCGGCATCGTCAGTGGGCTCGACCGTGGGCGCGGTGATGTCAGCGGCCTGCTCGTCGTCGACGGGCTCGGAATCGACCTGCACCTCGAGGTTGAACAAGAAGCCGACCGACTCCTCCTTGATGCCGTCCATCATCGCCTGGAACATGTCGAAGCCTTCGCGCTGGTACTCGACCAGCGGGTCGCGCTGCGAGTACGCCCGCAGCCCGATGCCCTCGCGCAGGTAGTCCATCTCGTAGAGGTGCTCGCGCCACTTGCGGTCGAGAACCGACAGCAGCACCTTGCGCTCCAGCTCGCGCATCACGTCACCGCCGAGCTGCTCCTCGCGGGCGTCATAGCCAGCCTGGGCGTCGTCGCGGATCGCCGCGATCAGCAGGTCGCGGTCGAGCGCCTCGCGCCCGCCGTGCTCGTCCTCGAACGCGTGCCGGGTGAACGAGATCGGATACAGCTGCTTGAGCGCGATCCACAACGCATCCAGGTCCCACTCCTCAGGGAAGCCGTCGGTGGCGCCGACCACGTAGGCGTGGATCGTCTCGTCGATCATCTGCCGGGACAGCTCGTGCAGGTCCTCGCCCTCGAGCACCCGGCGACGCTCGGCATAGACCACCTCGCGCTGTCGGCTCATCACGTCGTCGTACTTGAGGACGTTCTTGCGGGACTCGAAGTTCTGCGACTCGACCTGGCCTTGCGCCGACGCGATCGCCCCGGTGACGCGCTTGTTCTCAATCGGTACGTCGTCGGGCACCTTGAGGGTCTGCAGGACCCAGTCGACCCAGTCGGACTTGAACAGCCGCATCAGGTCGTCCTCGAGCGAGAGATAGAAGCGCGACTCGCCCGGGTCGCCCTGCCGGCCGGACCGACCGCGCAGCTGGTTGTCGATGCGGCGTGACTCGTGCCGCTCGGTGCCGAGGACCATCAGCCCGCCCACGTCGGCGACCTCGTCGTGCTCGTCGCCGACCTGGTTGTGCATCTGCTGCAGCGCCCCCGGCCAGGCCGCTTCGTACTCGTCCGGCGTCTCCAACGGGTCGAGGCCGCGGACGCGCAGCTGCTGGTCGGCGAGGAACTCGACGCTGCCGCCGAGCATGATGTCGGTGCCGCGACCCGCCATGTTGGTCGCGACGGTCACCGCGCCCTTGTGACCTGCCAGGGCGACGATTGCCGCCTCCCGGTCGTGCTGCTTGGCGTTCAACACCTCGTGCGGGATGCCGCGCTTGACCAGCAGCGTGGCCAGCCGCTCCGACTTCTCCACGCTGGTCGTGCCCACCAGGATCGGTTGGCCCACCCCGTGACGCTCGGCGATGTCGTCGACCACGGCGGCAAACTTCGCGTTCTCGGTGCGATAGATCAGGTCGGGCTGGTCGGTGCGCGCCACCGGCATGTTGGTGGGGATCGGGACCACCCCCAGGCCGTAGATCTTGTCGAACTCGCTGGCCTCGGTCATCGCCGTGCCGGTCATCCCCGCGAGCTTGTCGTAGAGCCGGAAGTAGTTCTGCAGCGTGATCGTGGCGAGCGTCTGGTACTCCTCGCGGACCCGCACCTTCTCCTTGGCCTCGATCGCCTGATGCAGGCCCTCGTTGTAGCGGCGGCCCTCAAGCATGCGGCCCGTGTGCTCGTCGACGATGAGCACCTCGCCGTTCATCACGACGTACTCCTTGTCGCGCCGGAACAACTCCTTGGCCTTGATCGCGTTGTTGAGAAAGCTGATCAGCGGGGTGTTCACCGAGTCATAGAGGTTGTCGATGCCCAGGTGGTCCTCGACCTTGTCGATCGCGCCTTCGAGCACCGAGACGGTGCGCTTCTTCTCGTCGACCTCGTAGTCGACGTCCTTGACCAGTCGCGTGGCGAGGATCGAGAACTCGCCGTACCACCGCACCTCGTCCTGGGTCGGGCCCGAGATGATCAGTGGGGTGCGCGCCTCGTCGATCAGGATCGAGTCGACCTCGTCCACGATCGCGTAGTGGTGGCCGCGTTGCACGCACTGCTCGACCGAGCCGGCCATGTTGTCGCGCAGGTAGTCGAAGCCGAGCTCGTTGTTGGTCGCGTACGTGATGTCGCAGGCGTAGGCCGCGCGGCGATCGGACGAGCTCATCCCCGGCACGACGATGCCCACGGTCAGCCCGAGGAAGTGATAGACCCGACCCATCCACTCGGCGTGGTACTTCGCCAGGTAGTCGTTGACCGTGACGACGTGCACACCCTTGCCAGCAAGGGCGTTGAGATAGACCGCGAGCGTCGCAACCAGGGTCTTGCCCTCCCCGGTCTTCATCTCCGCGATGTTGCCCAGGTGCAGCGCCGCCCCACCCATGAGCTGCACGTCGAAGTGCCGCTGGCCGAGCACCCGCCGCGCAGACTCGCGGACCGTGGCGAAGGCTTCGGGCATCACGTCGTCGAGCGACTCGCCGTCGTCGAGTCGCCGGCGGAACTCGTCGGTCTGGGCGCGCAGCTCGTCATCGGTCATCGGCTCGAACTCGGCCTCCAACGAGTTGACCTGCTTGGCGACGGTCTCGAGCCGGCGGACGATCTTGCCCTCGCCCATGCGGAGGATCTTGTCGATCAGTGCGGGCACGGAAACGGTCTCCTCGGTGTCGGCGACTGCGCGGCGGGCCGCGAGGCGGCCGTCGCCATGGTAGGCGACGGAGCTCAGCGCAGCTCCGACGCCAGGACGGGCGCCAGGTCACCCCGGTCGGCGATCACCACGCCGGCGAGCCCGAGCCACCGCGCCAGGGTGCGCAGCTCGGCGGCCAACTCGGGACCGGCGTCGCTCGGCGCGTCGGGCTCCGAGTAGGCACCGAGCACCCGGAGCCGACCCTGGCCGCCGGCGGCGCGACGGTCGGCCTTGAGGTCGACCCGACCCACCAGCTCGTCGCCAAGCAGGAACGGGAGCACGTAGTAGCCGTAGGTTCGCTGCGGCTCGGGCACGTAGATCTCGATCCGGTAGTGGAAGCCGAACAGCTTCTCGGTGCGGGTACGTTCCCAGACGACGGGGTCGAACGGGCTGAGCAGCGCCCGCGCGTGCACGTCGCGGGGCAGGGCGGCGTCGCGGTGGAGGTAGGCCTGGCGGTCCCAGCCCTCGACCCGGACCGGCACGAGCTCACCTGTCTCGACCAGAGTGGCAACCGCGACCCGGCTGTCCTCGCCCCGCATCCGGAAGTAGTCGCGCAGGCACGGCTCGGTGCCGACGCCGTGGGCGATCGCGGCCCGCCGGACCAGCTCGACGTGTGCCTCGGCGTCGGTGGGCGTCGCGGTGGCGAGCACGTACGGGGGCAGCACCCGCTCGGGAAGGTCGAAGCGCCGCTCGAACTGCGCGTTGCGGCCGGCCACCGCGAGGTCGCCGGCGACGAACAGGTGCTCCAAAACCCGCTTGGTCTGCGACCAGTTCCAACCCCAGTGGTCCCTGACCCTCGGCAGCCCGTCGTCGAGGTCGCGGGCCGTGGACGGCCCGCGCTCGCGAACCTCCGCGAGCAGCGAGGCGGCCAACGCGGCGCGGTCCTCGGCACCGAGCCATGGATGGCCGTGCTCGCGGTAGCGCCGCATCCGGTGTGCCATCAGCGGCCACAGCTCGACAGGCATGAACGCCGCCACGTGCGCCCAGTACTCCACCACCCGTCGGGGTCGTTGCTCGGACGCGCGGCCCAGCAGACCGATGTCGTAGGGCCCCATCCGCGAGTAGAGCGGCATGTAGTGCGCCCGCTGCAGCACGTTGACCGAGTCGATCTGCAGCACCACGGTGCGCGCGAGCGCACGGCTGAAGGTGCGCATCGTCGGCCGCGTGTGCGCCGAGTCGCGGAACCCCTGGGCAGCCAGCGTGACCCGGCGTGCCTGCGACCGGCTGAGCATGTCCGAGCGCACGGCGGTGACGGTAGCCGAGCCCGCCGCTCGTCAGGGCACGTCGAGCAACCGCTCCCGTACCGCATACATCACTGCCTCCATGCGCGAGTGCAGATGCAGCTTCTCCAGCATGTTGCGCACGTGGTTCTTCACCGTGTTCTCGCTGATGAATAGCTCGCCGGCGATGTCCCGGTTGTTGCGCCCCCGAGCCACCAGGCGCAGCACCTCCAGCTCGCGCTCGGTCAGCCGTGGCGGCACGATTGCGGATCGCTCCTGGCGGGTGAGCTGCTTGAACTCGTCCAGCAGCTTGACCGCCATCGACGGGCTGATCAGCGACTGCCCGTCGGCGACCAGCCGCACTGCGTGGGCCACCTCGTCGATCGACGAGTCCTTGAGCAGGTAGCCGGACGCGCCGCTGCGGACAGCGTCGTAGAGGTCGGCCTCGACGTCGCTGGCGGTGAGCATCACGATGCGCGCGGACGGCACGGCGGCCTTGAGCTCGGCGCAGGTCTCGATGCCGCTGCGCCCCGGCATCCGTACGTCGAGCAGGACCACGTCGGGAACCGTGCTCAGCGCGAGCTCCAGCGCGCCGGCTGCATCGCCCGCCTCCCCCACCAGCTCGATGCCGTCGAGCCCGCCCAGCACCAGCGTGAGCCCCCGCCGGAACAGCTCCTGGTCGTCGACCACGAGCACCCGGACGGGCGGGGAGGAGCCATCCGGAAAGGTCACAGCGCGAGCCGGATCACACCGTAGTCATAGCCGTGTCGGCGGTAGACCACGCTGGCCAGCTGGGTCTGCTTGTCCACGAACAGGAAAAAGTCGTGACCCACCAGCTCCATCTCGTACAACGCCTGGTCGAGAGACATCGGAGCCGCGCGGTGGGTCTTCTCTCGCACGACCATCGGCCCGTCGCCCAGCACGGTGAGACCGCCCACCTGGTGTGCCCCGTCAACAGCATCCATACCAGCGTCGGAGGCGTCATCGTCGCGACGCTCGCCAGACAGCGGCGCCGCGGTCGCGGCGGCTGTGGCCAGCGACGTCGGCGTGCGACTTCCGCGGTGGATGCGCTTCTTGTCAGCGGTCTTGCGCAGCTGCGCCTGCAAGCGCAGCAGCGCACCGTCGAGCGCCGCCATCTTGTCCTCGGCAGCCGCCTCGGCGCGGATCACCGGCCCCCGCGAGCTGACCGTCAGCTGGATGCGGATCGCGCGGTCGGCCTGCCGCGGGTTGCGCTCCTGGGTGACCTCGACGTCGATCCGTGCGACCGAGTGGTCGTACTTCTCCAGCTTGGCCAGCTTGTCGCTGACGTGCTGGCGGAACCGGTCGGACACCTCACAGTGGCGACCTGTGATGACGACGTCCACGACCAACGACCTCCCTCATCGGACCCTCGGTGGGTGTGACGCTAGTCGCCACCCGGTGCTGCCACCAGCGTCCGGACGGCTGAGGACGGGCCGAGTCGCGGGGTGGCGGCGACCACAGCGACCGCCAGCACCCGGATCCCGCAGGAACGCAGCGCGCGCACGGCCTCGGCCGCAGTGGCTCCGGTGGTCAGCACGTCGTCGACGACGACGACCGGACAGCGGGCTCGCCCCAGGCGGCGGACCTGCAGCGCCCCGTGCAGGTTGGCGGCCCGCCCCGACGCGGTCAGACCCGCCTGGTCGGCCACCCGCCGGGCGAGGTGCAACCGCGGCACCGTACGCACCCGGACCCCTCTCAGCCGCAACCGGCGCGCAGCCCGGCGAGCCAGGTCGCCGACCACGTCACGACCGCGCCGGCGCACACTGGCAGCCGACGACGGAACGGGGACCAGCTCGACCCACCCATCCGCGTCAACTGCACGGGCGAGCGCGGCTTCCACGGTCACGGCCAGCGACTGAGCCAGCGGACGCACGAGGCCGGCTCGATCGCGATCCTTGTATGCGACCAGCAGCAGGCGCAGCGGGTCGACGTAGCTCCCGCCGGCCCAGGGGACGACGCCGGCAGCGGCCAGCTCGGGGGGCGGAGGGTCG
>JACCWP010000192.1 GCA_013697585.1 Nocardioidaceae bacterium | reverse complement strand
CGTTGGCCAGCACATCGACAACGGTCGGGCCCGCGGGCAACACCCGGTTCTCGACACGCAGGTGCGGTTTTCCCCGGTAGACGTCATAGATCGGCCGGTTCCAGCGGTAGATCGTGCCGTTGTGCAGCCGCATCTCGCCGAGCTGGGGCACATCGCCGCGGTCGATGACCTCGGTCGGGTCCTCGTCGTCGACCACCGGGAGCAGGGCCGGGAAGTAGCGCACGTTCTCTTCGAACAGGTCGAAGATCGAGGTGATCCAGCGCTCGCCGAACCACACTCGTGGCCGGACGCCCTGCGTCTTGAGCTCTTCGCTGCGGGTGTCGGTCGCTTGCTCGAACAGCGCGATGCGGGTCTCGCGCCACAGCTCCTTGCCGAGCAGGAACGGCGAGTTGGCGCCCATCGCGAGCTGCACGCCGGCGATGGCTTGCGAGGCGTTCCAGTAGGCCGCGAAGTCGTCCGGGCTGACCTGTACGTGCAGCTGGGTGGACGTGCACGCTGCCTCGGGGATGATCGAGTCGGTGCTGACCGTCAGGCGTTCAGGGCCGTCGATCGCGACCTGGATGTCCTCGCCGCGTGCCGCGAGGATCTGGTCCGACAGCAGGGCGTAGCGAGGGTTGGCAGACAGCGTCTGCGCGGTCATGTGGCCCGGGCCCAACGTCGGCAAGATCCCCACCATCACCAGGTGGGTGCCGATGTCTCGAGCGCGCTCCTCCGCCGAGTTGAGCGTGGCCCGGACGCCGTCCTCGAAGCCGCGCAACCCGTCGGCCTGCAAGGATCGAGGAGGAACGTTGATCTCGATGTTGAACTGGCCGAGCTCGGTCTGGAAGTCGGGGTCGGCGATGGCTTCCAGCGTCTCGGCGTTGCGCAGGGCGGGGTCGCCACGCTCGTCGACCAGGTTGAACTCGATCTCGATACCGGTACGCGGCCGGTCGGCGTCGAAGCGGGACTCCCGCAGCATCCGCGCGAACACGTCCAGGCACTGGTGGACCTTGGACCGGAACCGGGTGCGGTCCTCACGGGTGAACTCTCGGTGGTCGACCTCCTGACCCATCGACGCCTCCCGCCCGGGCCGCCCACCTGGCGATGCGGCCGTACGGGCACAGCCTGACCGAGATCACGTCTCACGGCTAGCCGACCACCCGCGGGGAAGGACCAACTCGCGCGGCAGCGGTTCCCAGACGTCAGGGGGCACGCAGCGCTCGAGCGCGTCCCGCAACAGCCCGGCCATCGAGTAGTGCGGGTCGACGGCCTCGACGCGTTCGATGGCGCACCAGGCGCTGGCGCCGTCGCCGGACAGCCATGCGGCGAAGCCGGCCAGGCACACGACGGCGGGCTCGTACGGTGCGACGACCAGCCGGGAGACGTTGGACCACAGGGCCAGGTGCTGGCGAGCATGCGGACGGTCGATTCGCGACCAGGCCAGGTCACGCAGGCACAGGATGGAGCACCAGACGGCCAGCGCCGCGGCGTCGGCGTCTCGGACCGGACCGTCGATCCCGGCGCCGCTGTCGAGCAGGCGGTCGAGCAGCCGGTCGACCCGAGCAGCCCCGTGATCGGCCGCGAGGCGAAGCACCCGGCGCGGTGGTCGGAGCAGCGACCGGCGACCCCGCAAGCCGAGGGTGCGCAACACGTCCTGCTCGGCGAGCGTGGTGGCGGCCTGCATCGCGCGAGCTCGTTCGCCGCCGACCGCGGCCAGCCGTGCGGCCAACGCCTCGCGGCCGGGGGCGACCGCGATGCCGGCCAGCGTCGCGTCGGCACGCAGCTGGGTGGACCGGGCGTCGTAGACAGTGCCCTCCGGCGGGCAGCACGCCGCCTCAGCGCAGCGCAGCGACCAGTAGCGACCCTGGCCGATCCGCAGGACGTCGGTCACCTCGACACCGTCGACCGCCAGGCGATCGGCCACGACGTCGAGCACCTCGGCGACCTCCCGGGCGCGGGCTGGGTCGTCGCTGAACGCCATGACGGCGACCCGGGTGCACTGCTGCGTGCAGGCCGCCGCCGACACGTGCTGGGCCAGCAGCCGGACCAGGTCGGGTCGGGAGGGCGGGGGCAGGTCGACCCGGACGGAGAAGCCGGTGAAACGGCCCGCGATGGTGGCGATGACCAGCGACTCCCGCGGCTCGAAGCCGAGGATGACCGGCACCAGGGCTATCAAGTCGGCCAGCGACCGCACCCGGAGCACGGGTTTGGCGCCGACGGGGGCAACTATCGTCGGGTCGGTCGTCGACCGAGGCAAGGGATCCATGCCCGCACCCTGGTCGCGCTGGCGCGAGCTGGGGGCTCGACACGGGGCTGCTGTGGACACCGGCTGCGAGCATGACCGCATGCGCGGTGCCCCGACGGTCCTGCACCTCGACCTCGACGCCTTCTACGCCGCCGTCGAGCAGCGGGACAAGCCGTCACTGCGCGGACGGCCCGTCATCGTGGGCGGTGTCGGTGGTCGCGGGGTGGTGGCCACCGCGTCGTACGAGGCCCGCGTGCACGGGGTGCGTTCGGCGATGCCGACCGCTGAGGCGCGAGCCCGCTGCCCGAACGCGGCGTACCTGTCCCCACGGCTCACGGCGTATCACGCGAGCAGCACGCAGGTGATGGCCCTGCTGCGTGAGCTGTCACCGCTGGTCGAGCCACTGTCGCTCGACGAGGCGTTCGTCGACCTCGCGGCGACGCGCTCCCACCTCGACGCCGACGCCGCCCGCGCCCTTGCGGAGCAGCTGCGCGACGACGTGCGAGCCGCCACCGGCGGTCTGACCGCCTCGGTGGGCCTCGCCACGTCCAAGCTGGTCGCCAAGATCGCCAGCGAGCTCGACAAGCCCGACGGCCTGGTCGTCGTACCCCCGGGCTCGGAACGCGATCTGCTGGCCCCGATGGTGGCCACGGTGATACCAGGTGTCGGCCCCGCGACGGCGGCCCGGCTGCGCCGGCTCGGCGCCACCACGGTGGGCGACGTTGCGGCACTCCCGGTCAGTGAGCTCGTGCGCGAGCTGGGGCGGGCGCACGGCGAGGCGCTGTCCCGGCTGGCACAAGCCACCGACGAGCGGCCCGTCGTCGCCGAGCGCGACACCAAGTCGGTCAGCGTGGAGGACACCTTCGCGACCGACCTCACCGACGTGACCCTGCTCGCCACGATCGCCGACCGGATGGCCGCGCGCGTGGTCACCAGGCTGCGGGCCGCTCGGCTGTCGGGGCGCACGGTGACACTCAAGGTGCGGTTGCACGACTTCACCACGCACACCCACGCGGCGACGCTGTCCGGGCCCACCGACAGCCCCCGGGTCGTCACGACGCTGGTACGCCGTCTGCTGGGCGAGGCCGAGCTCGCCGGCGGAGTCAGGCTCCTCGGTGTCGGCGTGTCGGGACTGGCCGACTGGATCCAGGACGACCTGTTCGACGGCGAGCTGCCCGGCGAGCCGGGCGGGGACGCGCTGGACCTTGCACCCGAACCAGCGCTGCTCACCCTCACCGGCCCCGCCAGCCAGGCCCGCCACCGCTCCGCGCAGTCACCCGAGTGGTCGCCCGGCGCAGACGTGCAGCACGCCCGGTACGGGCGGGGCTGGGTCTGGGGCTCCGGTCGCGGCCGGGTCACGGTGCGCTTCGAGACCGCTGGCAGCCCTGCCGGTCCGATCCGCACGTTCGCGGTCGACGACGACGCCCTCGCCGCCGCAGAGCCGGCGCCAGTCCTCGCCGCAGACCACCCAGCCCCGGAAGGCGCACGTCGGTTGGGTTAGCGTCCAGACATGGCCGAGCTGCACACGCCGACTGCGCCGCCGCCGACGGCACCGCCGGTGGCCGAGCAACGACCCTTCGAGCGAACCCACCACGGCGACACGGTCGTCGACCCGTACGAGTGGCTGCGCGACAAGGAGTCGGCCGAGGTCGTGGCCCACCTGGAGGCCGAGAACGCCTGGACACAGGAGCGCACCCAGCACCTCGCCGACCTCAGAGAGCAGATCTTTGCCGAGATCAAGGCTCGCACCCAGGAGACCGACATGTCGGTGCCGAGCCGCAAGGGTGATCACTGGTACTACACGCGCAGCATCGAGGGCCAGCAGTATGGAATCAGCTGCCGTCGCCCGGTGTCCGGTCCCGACGACTGGACCCCGCCGGCGGTCGACGACGGCAGCCCCCCGCCGGGTGAGCAGGTGCTGCTCGACGGCAACGTCGAGGCCGAGGGGCATGACTTCTTCAGCGTCGGCGCGTTCGCGGTCACGGCCGACGGCGCCCTGCTCGCGTACTCCACCGACGTCCGCGGCGACGAGCGCTACACCCTGCGGGTCAAGGACCTGCGGACCGGACAGCTGCTGCGCGACGAGATCCCCGGCACGTACCCGTCGGCGGCCTGGTCGCGCGACGGAAGCACGCTGTTCTATGTCACGGTCGACGACGCCTGGCGTCCGCAGCAGGTGTGGCGGCACCGGCTCGGCACCCCGGCCAACGATGATGAGCTGGTCTGGCACGAGACCGAAGAGCGCTTCTGGGTGGGAGTTGGCACGACCCGCAGCCAGCGCTACGTCATGATCGGCATCGGGTCCAAGACGTCCAGCGAGGTGCGCGTCCTCGACTCCGACGACCCTGCGGGTGAGCCGCGGTTGGTGGCCGCTCGCCGCGACGGGGTGGAGTACTCCGTCGAGCACGCCGTGGTCGGCGGTGAGGACCGCTTCCTGATCCTTCACAACGACGGGGCGGTCAACTTCGTCCTCGCCGAGGCGCCGGTCAGTCACCCGACGCCCGAGCACTGGACGGAGGTGCTCGCACACCGCGACGACGTCCGGCTGGACGATGTGGACGCCTTCGCCACCCATCTGGTCGTTGCCTACCGGCGCGACGCACTCCCCCGCACGGCGGTGCTGCCCCTGACCGCCACCGGCTACGGCCCACCGACCGAGGTCGACTTCGACGAAGAGCTGTTCAGCTGCTTCCCCGGCGGCAACCCGGAATGGGCCCAGCCGCACGTCCGCGTCATGTTCACGTCGTTCGTGACGCCGGCCTCGGTCTACGACCGGGACGTCCGCAGCGGCACGCAGGTGCTGCGCAAGCAGCAACCGGTCCTCGGCGACTACGACCCCGCCGACTATGAGCAACACCGCGAGTGGGCGACCGCCGACGACGGCACGCAGGTGCCGGTGTCCGTCGTGTGCCGAGTGGGCACCCCGCGCGACGGCACTGCGCCTGCGCTGCTCTACGGCTACGGCTCCTACGAGATCAGCATCGACCCTGCGTTCTCTGCCTCCCGCCTGTCCCTGCTCGATCGCGGCATGGTCTTTGCCGTCGCGCACGTGCGCGGCGGGGGCGAGATGGGCCGGCACTGGTACGACGGTGGCAAGCTGCTGACCAAGCGCAACACGTTCACCGACTTCGTGGCTGCCGCCCGCGATCTCGTGACCTCTGGCTGGACGTCAGTCGACCGGTTGGTCGCGATGGGCGGCAGCGCCGGCGGCCTGCTGGTCGGCGCCGCGGTCAACCTCGCGCCCAGCGCGTTCGCCGGCGTCGTGGCAGCCGTCCCGTTCGTCGACGCGCTCACCTCCATCCTCGATCCCTCGCTGCCCCTGACCGTGGTCGAGTGGGAGGAGTGGGGCGACCCCCTGCACGACCCCGATGCCTATGCCTACATCAAGTCCTACGCGCCCTACGACAACGTCGATCCGCTGGCCACGTACCCGCCGATGCTGGCGACGACGAGCCTGCACGACACCCGGGTGCTCTACGTCGAGCCGGCCAAGTGGGTCGCCAGGCTGCGCTCCCTGCATGGCGGCGCGCCCGACGTGCTGCTCAAGACCGAGATGTCGGCAGGACACGGCGGCGTCAGCGGCAGGTATGACGCGTGGAAGGAACGCGCCTTCGAGTACGCCTGGGTCCTCGATGCGGTCGGCGTCGCCCAGACGCCGTTGACCTCGGCCGTAGCCAAGCCCTGACCGGCCCTTGGAGCACCGGCGGTTGTGCGGACGACTCCGTGCGCTGCTGAAAAGTCGCTGAGAGCGGCAACTCTGCGCGGGTGTCGCTCGTCACTGTAATTGCGGCGGTGCGGGCGGAATCTCGCTCGGCTGCCAGACGTTGACGCGCCATAGATGGGCGATGTGAGGAGAAGTGGAGCAACCGTGCCGAACACCACCACCCGGACCGCCGGTCGGCGATTGGGCGGCTCGCGACCGCGCGAGATTGAGGGACGCGACAGCGTCGGGATGTACCTCGACGAGATCGCACGTACTCCCCTGCTCGACGCCGCCCGGGAAGTCGAGCTGAGCAAGACCATCGAGGCGGGACTGCTCGCCCAGCAGCTGCTTGATGAGGGGCGCGTCGGCCGCCGCAGAGGCGGTGCGCCCGGCCGTGCGACGCAGGCTGAGCTCGAGTGGCTGGCCGCCGAGGGCGAGCGCGCTATACAACGCTTCGTGACGGCCAACCTGCGCCTGGTCGTGTCGATTGCCCGCAAGTACGGCCGCGCGCAGATGCCGCTGCTCGACCTGGTGCAGGAGGGCAACACCGGTCTGATCCGCGCGGTCGAGAAGTTCGACTACGCCAAGGGGTACAAGTTCTCCACCTACGCCACCTGGTGGGTGCGTCAGGCGATCACCCGCGGGGTCGCACAGCAGGCCCGGGTGGTGCGACTGCCGGTGCACGTGGTCGAGGAGCTCAACCAGGTGGGCTCGGCTCGGCGGACGCTGGAGCGTCGGTTGGGCCGAGACGCCGACCCGGCAGAGATCGCCGACGAGCTCGGCATGGACGTCGAGCGGGTGCTCGACCTGGTCGCCTGGGGCCGCGATCACGTGAGTCTGGACACCCCCGTCGACGAGGACGGCGACACGTCTCTCGGCGACCTCGTCGCCAGGGAGGGTTCGCCGGGTCCAGACGTGACCGTGCTCGACGTCGAGAGCCGCGCCCGGCTGTCCACCCTGGTCGACCAGCTCGGTGAGCGCGAGGCCGACATCATCCGGTCACGGTTTGGTCTGCTCGACGGACGCACGCACAAGCTGGCCGACATCGGTGCCCGCCACGGGATCTCGGCCGAGCGCGTGCGTCAGCTCGAGCGAGAGGCTCTGGCCCGGTTGCGGGTCATCGCCGACCCCGACCTCGCCGCCTGACCGCACCTCCCCGCGCTCCCCCCGGCTTCACGTCTTCCTTTCTGCCCTCGCCTCCAGCCGGCGCCACAGATCAGCTGCCTGCCGGTCCAGCGCGGACAACGTCCCGGAGTTGTCCACCACCTCGTCGGCGGCCGCCAGCCGCTCGTGCCTGGACGCCTGGGCAGCCAACCGCGTCCAGGCTTCGTCGGCATCCATCCCGCGCACCGACACCAGCCGTGCCAGGCGCGCCTCATCCGGTGCGTCGACGACGACAACGACGTCGAAGTCGCCCTGCTGACCGGTCTCCACCAGCAGCGGGATGTCGTGAACCACGACCGCGTCGGGGGCGGCAGCCGCTTCGAGCTCGGCGGCCCGGGCGCGCACGAGAGGGTGGACGACCGTCTCCAGCCGGCGCCGCGCCTCGACGTCACCGAACACCCGGCGGCCGAGCGCCGGGCGGGACAGCGTTCCGTCGGGCGCGAGCACGCCGGTACCGAAGGCCGCGACGACCTCGGCCAGCCCTGCGGTTCCGGGTTGCACCACCTCGCGGGCGAGCAGGTCGGCGTCGATGACCACGGCACCGTGGCCGGCCAGCCGCTGGCTGACCGCGCTCTTGCCGGAGCCGATCCCCCCGGTCAGGCCCACTCGCAGCACACGGGCAAGCCTGGCACGAGGCAAGCCGGTGGTCAGCCGCCGGTGAGCTTCTCGCGCAGCGCCTGCAGGGCCTCGTCGGAGGCCAACGCGCCGCCGGACTCGGCTGGGATGGGCGTCGCCGGGCTGGGCGCCGCGGTCGACACGCTTGCGGGGTCGTCCGCCGGAGTCTCCTCGGCCTCTGCGTCGCCAGTCTCGCTGCTATAGCTGGACTCCTTGTCGGCCTCGGTCTCGGCCTTCGTGGCGTCCTCGATCTGCTGCTTGTGCTGCTCCCAGCGGGTGTGCGCCTCGGCGTACTGACGCTCCCACATGGCCTGGGCGTCCTCGTGACCAGGCAGCCACTCACCGGTCTCGGGGTCGAAGCCCTCGGGGTAGATGTAGGTCCCCTGGTCGTCATAGGCGGACGTCATGCCATAGACCGCCGGGTCGAACTGCTCGTCGGTGACCGCGACGTTCTCGTTCGCCTGCTTGAGCGACAGGGAGATCCGGCGACGTTCCAGGTCGATGTCGATGATCTTGACCATCACCGCATCGCCGGTCTGGACGACCTGCTCGGGGATCTCGACGTGACGCTCGGCCAGCTCGGAGATGTGCACCAGGCCCTCGATGCCCTCCTCGACCCGTACGAAGGAGCCGAACGGCACCAGCTTGGTGACCTTGCCGGGCACGATCTGGCCGATCTGGTGGGTGCGGGCGAAGTGCTGCCAGGGGTCCTCCTGGGTCGCCTTGAGCGACAACGAGACCCGCTCGCGGTCCATGTCGACGTCGAGCACCTCGACGGTGACCTCCTGGCCGACCTCCACCACCTCGGACGGATGATCGATGTGCTTCCAGGACAGCTCGGACACGTGCACCAGGCCGTCGACCCCGCCAAGGTCGACGAAGGCGCCGAAGTTGACGATCGACGAGACGACGCCGGTGCGGATCTGCCCCTTCTGCAGCTGGGTGAGGAAGTTCTGCCTGACCTCGCTCTGGGTCTGCTCCAGCCACGCCCGGCGCGAGAGCACGACGTTGTTGCGGTTCTTGTCGAGCTCGATGATCTTGGCCTCGATCTGGCGGCCGACATAGGGCTGCAGGTCACGCACGCGGCGCATCTCGACCAGCGACGCCGGCAGGAAGCCGCGCAGACCGATGTCGAGAATCAGGCCACCCTTGACGACCTCGATGACGGTGCCCTCGACGACGCCGTCCTCGTCCTTGATCTGCTCGATCGTGCCCCAGGCGCGCTCGTACTGGGCGCGCTTCTTGGACAGGATCAGCCGACCCTCCTTGTCCTCCTTCTGCAGCACGAGCGCCTCGACGGCGTCACCGACGGACACGACCTCGTGCGGGTCGACGTCGTGCTTGATCGACAGCTCGCGCGAGGGGATGACGCCCTCGGTCTTGTAGCCGATGTCGAGCAGGACCTCGTCGCGGTCGACCTTGACGATCGTGCCCTCGACGATGTCGCCGTCGTTGAAGTACTTGATCGTCTCGTCGAT
>JACCWP010000156.1 GCA_013697585.1 Nocardioidaceae bacterium | reverse complement strand
GCGGTCGGGGTCTCCCGCGCCCGCGAGCTCGGGGTGAAGGCGGTCGCAATGCCGACCAACGGCAACGCGGGCGCTGCCTGGTCGGTGTACGCCGCCCGCGCCGGGATGGGCAGCCTGATCGTGATGCCGGTCGACGCCCCCGAGATCACCCGGCGCGAGTGTGTCGTCTCCGGCGCGGAGCTCTACCTCGTCGACGGGCTGATCAACCACGCCGGCGCCCTGGTCAAGGCAGCCGTGGAGGAGCGGCCGGGCACCCAGGAGGTCTCCACGTTGAAGGAGCCCTACCGCATCGAGGGCAAGAAGACGATGGGCTACGAGATCGCCGAGCAGCTCGGCTGGGAAGTGCCCGACGTGATCCTTTACCCGGCCGGTGGCGGGGTCGGCCTGATCGGCATCCACAAGGCGATGAAGGAGATGCAGGAGCTCGGCTGGATCGGAGAGAAGTTGCCGCGTCTCGTCTGCGTGCAGTCGACCGGGTGCCGGCCGATCGTCGACGCCTACGACGCCGGGCTCGACGAGAGCACGCTGGTCGAGGGCACGCACACGCTCGCGTTCGGGATCAACGTGCCCAAGGCACTCGGCGACTTCCTCGTGCTCCAGGCCGTCCGGGAGTCCGACGGCACCGCAATCGCGGTCAGCGACGAGACCATCCTCGACGAGGTCAGCGCCCTGGCCACGGCCGAGGGCGCCTGGATCTGTCCCGAGGGTGCGGCGTGCATGGCCGCGGCCCGTGAGCTGCGGGAGAGCGGCTGGATCAAAGAGGACGAGCGGGTCGTCGTACTCAACACCGGCACCGGCTTGAAGTACCCCGAGACCGTAAGCATCGACGTACCCGTGCTGGCCCGGGACGGGCGCATTCCGGGGGCGACGTGATCAGAAGGGTGCTCCAAGAGCCGTTGTCGCGCGATGAGTAGGACGTCGAGCCGAGTGATGACGTGATTTTTCTGCGGGATCGCTGTCGAAGGTGTAGCAGTGGTCGACGTTCATGAGGCCGCCGAGCTGCCCCGTCGTACCCCGGAGACGATCCGACGGTGTATGTGGAGCAGCCGGGTGCACTCAGTCAAGAACGGCAACAAGCTATCCATACGATGTGCCGAGGTGGTACCGGCCCCCGGCAAGGGTTTGGCCGACGAACCCGTGCTGACGTTGCAGAGTGGGTGAAGCTCTGCCCATGGTTGCGGCCGGTGGCCATTCCGTACCCAAGAAGAAGATCCGTTGGCGGCACCGCCGGCTGTGGCGCCTGGTTGCGGTCGCGATGGCGCGCGCTGATCAGGCGACGGTCTACGACAACTCCAGCAACCAAGGGCCGAGGAGCGTGGCGTAGGTGACCTCCGGGGTGCCGGCGGGGGTCATCAGCTGGCCCGCATGGGCACCCGCTGAGCTCTCAACTGCCTGGCCCTCGAGCTGACCCGACCTCTGAGCCGGACTCCGGGTTCGTCGGCCTGGTCCGTGCCTACCCCTGGCGTACCCCGTCCTGCAATGCGTGGCGTTGCAGTCGTTGCAGGGCAGTGCTTGCCAGGCGCGGATCTTGCGAGCGAGCGCGCCTCGTGGCCAATCGCAATCAAAAGGTCAGGGGTTCGAACCCCCTCAGCTCCACCAAACATGCGCCCCCGCGGAGGTGCTGAGGTGTCCCGGCGTACCGACCCGACTGCGGCTCCATGAGGGCTGACTCGAGCTAGCGAGCGATGATGTGGGGACCGGCATCTTCCCAATTCGCTGGGACGGACGGGAAAGTTGGTCTGCAGCCCACGCTGCCTCCAGGAAGGAATGCGAAGTGAACCGCGAGCCGTGCATCCATCGGATGAGCATCGACGTCGGCACCGAGAGGCTGTACGCCGAGCTGATCGGCCATAACTCCCTCAGCGAAGCGAGCGAGATGACGGAGACCATCGTCTTGTGCCACGGCGTCGGTGGGAACCACGCCAGCTGGTTTCAGCAGGTTCCGTACTTCGCGAGCCACTTCCGAGTACTCACCTGGGACCAGCGTGGTTTCGGCAACTCCTCGAACAAGGCCGGTCTGGCGTCTCCGGCGCAGGCAGTGACAGACCTGCGCGCGATCGTGGAGAAGGCGAATCTTGGTCGGGTCCACCTCGTAGGACAGTCAATGGGCGGCTGGGCCGCTCTCGGATACGCGCTGAAGTTCCCCGGCGACGTAAGGTCCCTGGTCTTGAGCGACTCGTTGGGCGGGATGTTCACCGACTCATCCCGTGCCGCCCTCGACGCACACGTCGCGGCCAGAAACTCCGCGGCAAGCCTCCCGCCAGTCCTCGGCACGAACGCCGCCATCGCCGATGACTTTGTGAAGCGGCGTCCAGCGCTGGCGTTCCTCTTTCAGCAGATCGCGAGTTTCTCGCCTGCCGTCCCACCGGATGCGCTCTCGCAGCTGCGGAGGGCGGAGGTCAGCATCGACGCGGTCGCTGCACTCGAGATACCGATGCTCTTCATCCTCGGCGACTGCGACCACGTCTTCCCACCTGAGGCCGCGCGAGACATCGTTGCTCGGATTCCGCAGGCAGAGCTGACCCTGGTTGCCGGCGCGGGGCACTCCGCGTACTTCGAGCGGCCAGAGCAGTTCAACCGCGCTCTTCTCGAACACCTCACCGCGCATCGGGGGCCTTGACGATCCTCAGCAGACGGGTCGAGATTCGACTGCCTCGGACGGCCAGTGGGTCGAGGGTGTCCGCGGCCTCGGTGAGGCAGGGCTTGCCCGACCGCAAGGCCCAGCGGTGCCCCCTGAGTTCGCCGATGCGCCGATGGCCAGGCTCATCTTGTACACCAGCGTGGAGGTCATCCACCACGGCGCCGAGATATGCCTGCT
>JACCWP010000136.1 GCA_013697585.1 Nocardioidaceae bacterium | reverse complement strand
CGTCCGGGCCCTGAGCAGGGTGCGGAGCGGGCTCCCGCACCGGCTGGCCGATTTCCATGACGCCAGTGTGCCGTTATTCGCGGTTGGGGACAAGCACGGCTGGAGCGTGGCGATTCTAGACTCGCCGGGTGGACTCCCCCGCCGTCGTCGTCGACGACCTCGTGATGACGTACGGCGGAGTCCTGGCGGTGGACCGGCTCTCCTTCGCGGTGCCGGTCGGATCGGTGACCGCGGTCCTCGGCCCCAACGGGGCCGGCAAGACCACGACGGTCGAGTGCTGCGAGGGCTACCGCCGTCCCCAGTCGGGCCGGGTCCGTGTCCTCGGTCTCGACCCGCGGGCCGACGCCGGCCGGCTGGGGGCCCGGGTCGGCGTCATGCTGCAAGACGGCGGCGCATGGTCGGGGGTGCGGGCGGTGGAGCTGCTGGGGCACATGGCGTCGCTGTACGCGTACCCGCTCGACGTCGGCGCGCTGGTCGAGCGACTAGGCCTCGGCTCTTGCGGCCGGACCCCGTACCGGAGGCTGTCGGGCGGCCAGAAGCAACGTCTGGGGCTGGCAACCGCGCTGGTCGGACGCCCGGAGCTGGTGTTCCTCGACGAGCCGACCGCTGGCCTTGACCCGCAGGCCAGGCACGGTGCGTGGGACCTGGTTCGCGAGCTGCGCGACAACGGTGTCACGGTGGTGCTCACCACGCACTACATGGACGAGGCCGAACGCCTTGCCGACCAGGTGCAGGTCATCGACCACGGCCGGCTGGTCGCGTCCGGGTCGCCGGCCGAGCTGATGGCGCGGGGGTCCGAGAACACCGTCCGGTTCCGCGCCCGACCAGAGCTCGACCTCGCCAGCCTGGTCGCCGCGCTACCCGAGGGCATGCAGGCGCAGGAGGCCGCGCCCGGCAGCTACGTCATCCGCGGCAAGGTCGACCCGCACACCTTGGCGACCCTCACCGCCTGGTGCGCCAGCGAGGGGCTGCTGCCCGAGTCGCTGCACGTCGAGCGACGCACCCTGGAGGACGTGTTCCTCGACCTCACCGGCAGGGGGCTGCGGCCGTGAGCACGACCTCGTCGTACGCGCCAGCTCCTGCCGCTGCGCCACTGCACCGGATGATCCGTGCGCAGGCACTGCTCGAGGCGAGACTGCTGTTGCGCAACGGCGAGCAGCTGTTGCTGGCGGTCGCGATCCCGCTGCTGGTGCTGGTGGGCGGTGAGCGGGCCGGGACGCTGATCGACCTGGGTGAGCTGCGCCGGATCGACGTGCTCACGCCCGGGGTGATCGCGCTCGCCGTGCTGTCGACGGCGTTCACGTCGGTGGCCATCTCCACCGGGTTCGAGCGTCGCTACGGCGTGTTGAAGCGGTTGGCGGCCACGCCGTTGCCGCGCTCAGGTCTGCTGCTGGGCAAGGTCGGTGCGGTGCAGCTCGTACTGGCGGGGCAGCTGACTTTGATCTGCGCGACTGCCGCGCTGCTCGGCTGGGCTCCGAGCGCAGATGTCTGGGCGGTGCTGAGCGCGCTGGCGCTGGTCGTGACAGGGACCGCGGCCTTCGGTGCGTTGGCGCTGGCGCTGGCCGGAGTGCTGCGGGCGGAGGCCACGCTCGCCGCGGCCAACCTGGTCTACCTGCTGCTGCTCGTCGGAGGTGGCGTGCTGGTGCCCCTCGACCGCTACCCGGCCGCCGCCTCGGCCCACCTGGCGCTGTTGCCGTCGGGCGCGCTGGCTGAAGGGTTGCGCGAGGCGCTCACCGGCGCGGGGACGGGCGTGAGTCACCTGCCGGTGCTCGCCGGCTGGACCCTGCTGGGCGCGGCCGTGGTGGCCCGGACGTTCCGATGGGACTGACGTGAGCCTGCTCGATCGGCTGCCCGCCGCGTCTGCGCGTACGGTCCGGCTGCTGGCGCTGGCGTCGCTGCTGGCCAACATCGGCATCGTCCTCACCGGGGGCGCTGTGCGCCTGACCGGCTCCGGGCTCGGCTGCCCGACCTGGCCCCGCTGCACCGACCAGTCGTTCGTACCGCACGGCGAGCTGGGCGTGCACGGGGTGGTCGAGTTCGGCAACCGGCTGCTGACGTTCGTGCTGGTCGCGATAGCAGGCTGCACGTGGCTCGCGGTCAGACGGCTGCGCTCTGCGCCGGCCGGCAGCTGGCGCACCGCGACCTGGCTCGCGCTGGGCGTGCCCGCGCAGGCGCTGCTCGGCGGGGTGACGGTGCTCACCGACCTCAACCCGTGGGTGGTCGCACTGCACCTGATGCTGTCGATGCTGCTCATCGCCTGGTCGGTGCTGCTGCTCCGAAAGCTCGCCCCGCAGCCGGCGTCGCGGGCGGCGCCAGCGCCGGCCCGGTGGTTGGTGCGGGCGACGTACGCGGTCTGCTGGGTGGTGCTCTATGCGGGCACCGTGGTCACCGGCAGCGGGCCGCACGCAGGTGACGTCTCGTCGTCACGCAACGGCCTCGACCCCGCCGTCGTCAGCCAGGTCCACGCCGACCTGGTCTTTCTGCTCGTGGGGCTCACGGTCGGAGCGCTGTGCGCGCTGCGGGCCGCGGGCGCGACGCGGGCCGCCCGCGCAGCCGGGTGGCTGCTGGTCGTCGAGCTGGCGCAGGGCGCCATCGGGCTGGTGCAGTACGCCACCGACCTGCCGTTGCTGCTCGTCGCCGCGCACCTGCTCGGCGCCTCCGTCCTGGTCGCGGTGGCCACCTGGCTGTGGCTCGAGAGCGAGGCCGGCCTCGCCGTCGCCCCACCCGAACGATCCGACGTGACGTCTACCCCAGCCGTTACAGCGTTGGATCGTTAGCGGAGCCACTGCCCGACCGGGCTCGCCGTCCACAGGACCGGTGCTGACGCACCCCGCGACCTGGTGACCAAGCACAGAGTGCGAACAGGTCGGATCCTTCAGGTGAGGCGGTACGGGTCAGCGGAGCAGCGGGTCGATGGCAACGGCGACGAAGAGCAGGGCCAGGTAGGCGTTCGATCCGTGGAACAAGCGCATCGGGCGGAGTTCTGCAAGGGGGGCGCCGCGGCGGGCACGCGCCAGCAACGCGTGCGCCTCGACCAGGAACGCGGCGCCGAGTACCGACGCGACGACCGGGTAGAACAGGCCAGTGCCGGCTACCGGCCACAGCAGCAGGGAGGTGAGCACGCTCGCCCAGGCGTACCCGACGACGCGCAGTGCCACCTGCGGCGCGGTCGCGACGACGGGGAGCATGGGCACGCCGGCGGCGGCGTAGTCGTCGCGGTAGTGAATCGCCAACGCCCAGAAGTGCGGCGGGGTCCAGCAGAACACCACGACGAACAGCACGACCGGCGCCCAGGCCAGCTCACCCGTGACGGCGGTCCACCCGATGAGAACCGGGAAACAGCCAGCGGCGCCACCCCAGACGATGTTCTGGGACGTACGCCGCTTGAGCACCATCGAGTAACCGACGACATAGAACACGTTCGCGACCACAGCGAGCATCGCCGAGAGCCAGTTGACCACCAATCCCAGCCACAGGGTGGAGACGACACCGAGCACGAGACCGAAGCGCAGCGCCGCCCGACGGCTGACCAGGTGTCTCGGCAGCGGTCTGCGACGGGTTCGACGCATCTGCTGGTCGATGTCGGCGTCGACCACGCAGTTGAGCGCGTTGGCGCTGCCGGCTGACAGCATGCCGCCGAGCACGGTTGCCAGCACCGGCCACAGCGCGGGCACCCCGCCGCTCGCCAGGAACATCACCGGCACGGTGGTCAACAGCAGCAGCTCGATGATGCGCGGCTTGGTCAGGGCGACGTACGCCCCCATGCGATCCACCAGCCGCCGCCGCCGCCCGGACTCGGCCGCGCCGACCGCACGGTCGAGCCTCGGGTCGGCCGGCTGCGGCTCCCCGGTGGCAGTCCGGCGGTCCACAGTCGACAAGGGGGCTACCTGCTCGGTCTCGGGGGCGGCGCGCTGCTACGGGCCGCGTCGAGTCTATGGCCGGCCTGCGGCGGCTGGGCAGCAGGCGGTCAGCCCCAGCAGTAGGCTCCCCAACGGGCGCTGGTGCGCATCGCCTGACCGGCCCGTCCACGCACCCGTCGAACGCGACGGTCCCGTCCCGACCTCATCGACCAAGGGGAGCTCCGACCCGTGACGACCGCAGATCAGGCCGCCCGCTCCACGACAGCTTCGACGTCGCTGGAGTGGACCGACCTCGACCGACGTTCGGTCGACACCGTCCGCACCCTCGCGATGGATGCCGTGCAGAAGGTCGGCAACGGACACCCCGGCACGGCGATGAGCCTCGCGCCGCTGGCATACCTGCTCTATCAGCGGCTGATGCGTCACGACCCCGCCGCGTCGAAGTGGCCCGGCCGCGACCGGTTCGTCCTGTCCGCCGGCCACTCCAGCCTCACCCAGTACATCCAGCTCTACCTCGCCGGGTACGACGTGAACCTCGACGACCTGAAGTCCTTGCGTACGTGGGGGTCCAGGACCCCGGGGCACCCGGAGGTCAACCACACCGACGGCATCGAGATCACCACCGGCCCGCTGGGTCAGGGTCTGGCCAGCGCGGTCGGCATGGCCGCCGCCGCCCGCCGTGAGCGCGGACTGCTCGACCCCGACGCGGCACCGGGCGAGAGCCCGTTCGACCACACCGTCTGGGTCATCGCCTCCGATGGCGACATCCAGGAGGGCGTCACCAGCGAGGCGTCGTCGTGGGCCGGGCACCAGCAGCTAGGTGATCTGGTGGTCATCTACGACGCCAACCACATCTCGATCGAGGACGACACCGACGTCGCGATGAGCGAGGACACCGGGAAGCGCTACGAGGCCTACGGCTGGCACGTGCAGACCGTCGACTGGACCGGTGGCATGGGCGCGCAGGCGGGCCCCGACGGCACATACGACGAGGACGCCGAGGCGCTCCACGCCGCCCTGGTCGCGGCCCGTGCCGAGCGCGGCAAGCCGTCGCTGGTGGTCCTGCGCACGATCATCGCCTGGCCGGCGCCTCAGGCGCAGAACACCGGCAAGGCGCACGGCAGCGCGCTCGGCGACGACGAGGTCAAGGCCACCAAACGGCTGCTCGGTGTCGACCCCGACGCCACCTTCGTCGTCGACGACGACGTGCTGGCGCACACCCGTGCGGTCGGTGAGCGCGGTGGGTCTCGGCACTCCGACTGGGACGAGGCATTCCAAGCGTGGCGCCGGGGCAACCCCGAGCGGGCCGAGCTGTGGGAGCGCATGACCGAGCGCCAGCTACCCGCCGGGTGGGCCGACGCGCTGCCGACGTTCCCGGCCGGCAAGGACGTCGCCACGCGCAAGGCGTCCGGAGCGGTGCTCAGCGCACTGGCACCGGTGCTGCCCGAGCTGTGGGGCGGCTCGGCCGACCTGGCCGGCAGCAACAACACGGCGATGGAGGGCGAAGAGTCCTTTGTGCCCGAGGAGTTCCAGACCGGCATGTGGCAGGGCGGTCGCTACGGTCGCACGCTGCACTTCGGCATCCGTGAGCACGCGATGGGCTCGATCCTCAACGGCATCGCGCTGCACGGTGGCACCCGTCCGTACGGCGCCACGTTCCTGGTGTTCAGCGACTACATGCGTCCGGCCGTTCGGCTCGCAGCGCTGTCGCGGATGCCGGTGACCTACGTGTGGACGCACGACTCCATCGGGCTCGGCGAGGACGGGCCCACCCACCAGCCGGTTGAGCAGCTCGCCGCGCTGCGCGCGATCCACGGTCTCGACGTGGTGCGCCCGGCCGACGCCAACGAGACGTCGGTGGCGTGGCGCACTGTGCTGGAGCACAACGACCGGCCGGCGGGGCTCGCGCTGAGCCGGCAGGACCTGCCCGTCTACCCGCGCGACGAGGACGGGTTCTCCTCCGCCGAAGGGGTGGCCCGCGGGGCGTACGTTCTGATCGACGCCCCGGTGCTCGACGGACGCGACGGCGAGCCCGACGTGGTGCTCATCGGCACCGGCTCCGAGGTTCAGCTCGCGGTCGGCGCCCGCGACAAGCTGGCCGCCGAGGGCGTGCGGGCCAGCGTGGTGTCGATGCCGTGCCGGGAGTGGTTCGACGAGCAGGACCAGGACTACCGCGACCAGGTGCTGCCGCCCTCCGTACGTGCCCGGGTCAGCGTCGAGGCGGCCGTCTCGATGGGCTGGCGCGACCTGGTGGGCGACGCCGGGCGGTGCGTGTCCCTCGAGCACTATGGCGCGTCCGCCGACTACCAGACGATCTATCAGGAGTTCGGCATCACCGCAGACGCCGTTGCCGATGCGGCCCGCGAGAGCATCGCGGCCGCCGGCCGTTGATCGGACAACGACGAGCCGGCCGGACAATGACCACAGGCCCACGACCGCACCAGCAGCACCCGGAGGACACCATGACAGACGCCCGACTTCACTCGCTCGCTCGGCAGGGCGTGGCAGTGTGGCTCGACGACATCTCCAGGCAACGCCTGTCATCCGGCGGGTTGGCGGACCTGCGCGAGCGGGGCGTCGTCGGCGTGACGTCCAACCCCACCATCTTCGCCAAGGCGCTGCAGTCTGCCGACGACTACTCCGAGCAGGTACGCGACCTTCGGGCGCGCGGCGTCTCCCTCGAGGAGGCGGTTCGTTCCATCACGACGTACGACGTGCGGTGGGCGTGTGACGTGCTGGCGCCCGTGCACAAGTCGACCGAGGGGCGCGACGGGCGGGTGTCGATCGAGGTCGACCCCCGACTCGCCCACCGGACCGTGGCGACGGTCGCAGAGGCGCGTGCCCTGTGGTGGCTCGTCGACCGGCCCAACGTGATGATCAAGATCCCCGCCACTCAGGAGGGCCTTGCCGCCATCACCGCGGCGATAGCAGAGGGCATCTGCGTCAACGTCACGCTGATCTTCGGCCTCGACCGCTATGACGCCGTGATGGACGCGTACCTCACCGGGCTCGAGCACGCGCACAAGAACGGGATCGCTGTCTCCGACATCTACTCGGTGGCCTCCTTCTTCGTCAGCCGGGTCGATACCGAGGTCGACAAGCGACTCGACAAGATCGGTGGTGACGAGGCGCAGTCGCTCAAGGCCAGAGCCGCGATCGCCAACGCCCGCCTCGCCTACGCGCGCTACGAGCAGGTCGTCGCCTCCGAACGCTGGCAGGCGCTCGAGGAGCTCGGTGCCAACCGGCAGCGCCCGCTGTGGGCATCGACGTCGGTCAAGGACGAGAACCTTCCGGACACCATGTACGTCAGCGAGCTGGTCGCCTCGGACACCGTCAACACCATGCCAGAGGGGACCATCGAGGCGTTCGCCGACCACGGCGAGGTCGAGGGCGACACCGTGCGTGGTCGCGCCGACGACGCGCAGCAGGTATTCGACCGGCTCGCCGAGCTCGGAATCGGGTACGACGACGTTATCGAGGTGCTCGAGCGCGAAGGCGGCGAGAAGTTCGAGAAGTCGTGGGCCGAGCTGCTCGACACGGTCCGCGACGCCCTGGACGACGGGGCGCCAGGACAGGGCGCTCGGTGACCGTCTGGAACACCGTAGCCTCATCGCACGGCCCGGACGACGCCGCAGGCGGCGGTTATGAGCTGACCTTCGGCTACCCGGCCGAGGATGGCTTCGCCCGCACCGTGCAGCAGCTCGTCGACGACCAGATGGCGAGCCGGCTGGTCGCACAGGACCCGACCCTGTGGGGTGAGTCCGCGGAGTCAGAGGCCGCCAGACGGCTGGCCTGGGTGTCCCTCGCCGAGACGTCACGGCCGCTGGTGGCCGAGATCGAGGGCCTGCGCGACGAGCTGGCCGAGCGTGGGCTGACCCACGTGGTGCTGTGCGGCATGGGTGGCTCGTCGCTGGCCCCGGAGGTCATCTGCGGCACCGCCGGTGTCGATCTCACCGTGCTCGACTCCTCCGACCCCGATGCCGTGCGCGCCGCGCTGTCCGACCGGTTGACACAGACCGTGGTCGTGGTGTCCAGCAAGTCCGGTGGCACCGTCGAGACCGACAGCCAGCGGCGGGCATACGAGCAGGCGCTGCGCGACGCCGGCCGTGACCCGGCCGACCACCTGGTCGTGGTGACGGACCCGGGTTCCCCGTTGGAGCAAGAGGCGACCGGGGCCGGGTATCGCTGCTTCGCGGCAGACCCCGGCGTCGGCGGACGATACTCGGCGTTGACCGCCTTCGGTCTGGTCCCCAGCGGGTTGGCGGGTGCCGACATCGGCCGCTTGCTCGACGAAGCGTCCGCCATCGGCGAGGCACTGGCCCGTGACGACGTGGACAACCCTGGCCTGCGGCTCGGCGCGCTGCTGGGCCTGGCCGCCACCGAGGGGGTCGACAAGGTGGTGCTCGCCGACGCCGATACGCCGATCCGCGGGTTCGGCGACTGGGCCGAGCAACTGATCGCCGAGTCGACCGGCAAGCAGGACAAGGGCATCTTGCCGGTCGCGGTCGAGGCGGTGTCGGCGCCCGGCTTCGACCCCAACCAGGCCGACACGGTGCTGGTCTCGATCGGCAGCGGGTTTCCGTACGACACAGTGCGACCGTCGTCGGGCTATGCCGTGAGCGTCGACGCATCGCTCGGCGCCCAGCTGTTGCTGTGGGAGCACGCGGTCGTCGTCGCGGGCCGGGTCATCGGCATCAACCCGTTCGACCAACCCGACGTCGAGAGCGCAAAGGAGGCGGCCCGCGGGCAGCTGGCCGACCGGGACGAGCCCGCCGACCCGTTGTTCACCGACGGTTCGGTGCAGGTGCACGCGACCGGCGGGCTGCTGCCGCCCGGTACCAGCACGGTCGCGGCGGCCGTCGCAGCGCTGTTGTCCCAGGTCGACGGCGAGCACGGCTACCTTGCGGTGATGGCCTACCTCGACCGCTGGACGCACGGTCCGCTCGCCGACGTACGCGGACAGCTGGCGACCCGCACCGGCCGACCCACCACCTTCGGTTGGGGCCCGCGGTTCCTGCACTCCACCGGCCAGTACCACAAGGGCGGACCGGTGACCGGCTGCTACCTGCAGGTCACAGGTGACCCGGCCCAGGACTTGCCGGTACCCGGACGCGAGTTCACCTTCGGGGGGTTCATCGCTGCGCAGGCGGCCGGTGACGGGCAGGTGCTCGCCGACCACGGCAGACCAGTGCTGCGGTTGCACCTGCTGGACCGCACGGCCGGGGTCGAGCAGCTGCTCAAGACGCTGCGGTGACTCGCCGATGACACCGGTGCAGGACACGCCACCGACCAACCCGCTGCGCGACCCGCAGGACCGCCGGCTGCCTCGCATCGCGGGACCGTGCGGGCTGGTGCTGTTCGGCGTCACCGGTGACCTGTCCCGCAAGAAGCTGATGCCCGCCGTCTACGACCTGGCCAACCGCGGTCTGCTCCCACCGGGCTTCTCGCTGGTCGGGTTCGCCCGCCGGGACTGGGCCCACCAGGACTTCGCCCAGGTCGTGCACGACGCGGTCAAGCAGCACGCCCGGACACCGTTCCGGGAGGAGACGTGGAAGCAGCTCGCCGAGGGCTTCCGGTTTGTGTCCGGCTCGTTCGACGACGACGACGCGTTCGAGCGGCTGCGGCGCACCGTGGGGGATCTCGACGAGGCCCGCGGCACCTCGGGCAACCACGCGTTCTATCTGTCCATCCCCCCCGGCGCGTTCCCGACAGTGATTGGCAAGCTCAAGGAGCACGGTCTCGCCCAGCCCGCCGGCGCCAGCTGGCGCCGGGTCGTCATCGAGAAGCCGTTCGGCCACGACCTCGCCTCGGCCCGCCAGCTCAATGCCGTGGTGTCGGACGTGTTCTCGCCCGAGTCGGTCTTTCGCATCGACCACTACCTCGGCAAGGAGACCGTGCAGAACATCCTGGCGTTCCGCTTCGCCAACGCGATGTTCGAGCCGGTGTGGAACTCCAACTACGTCGACCACGTGCAGATCACCATGGCCGAGGACATCGGTATCGGTGGCAGGGCCGCCTACTACGACGGCATCGGTGCGGCTCGAGACGTGATCCAGAACCATCTGCTGCAGCTGATGGCCCTCATCGCGATGGAGGACCCGGCGTCGTTCGACGCTCGCAGCCTGCGGCTGGAGAAGCAGAAGGTGCTCGCCGCCGTCCGGGTTGCGGACCGGCTCGACCTTGCCAGCGCCCGCGGGCAGTACTCCGCCGGGTGGCAGGGCGGCGAGAAGGTCATCGGCTACCTCGACGAGCCCGACATCTCTCGGCCGTCCCGCACGGAGACCTACGCCGCGTTGCGGCTCGACATCGAGAACAGACGATGGGCCGGCGTGCCGTTCTATCTGCGCACGGGCAAGCGACTCGGCCGTCGAGTCACCGAGGTGGCGGTCTCGTTCAAGCGAGCACCGCACCTGCCGTTCGCGGCCACGGCCACCGAGGACCTCGGCCACAACGCCGTGGTGATGCGGATCCAGCCCGACGAAGGCGTTACTTTGCGGTTCGGCGCCAAGGTGCCTGGCACCGCGATGGAGCTGCGCGACGTCAACATGGACTTCGCCTACGGCGGCGCCTTCGTCGAGTCCAGTCCGGAGGCGTACGAGCGGCTCATCCTCGACGTCCTGCTCGGCGACCCCCCGTTGTTCCCCCGGCACGAGGAGGTCGAGCTGTCCTGGCAGATCTTGGACCCGGTGATGTCGTGGTGGGCCGAACACGGCAGGCCCGACCATTATCCCGCCGGGTCGTGGGGACCGGACTCCGCAGAGCAGATGCTCGCCCGCGACGGGCGAACCTGGAGGCGACCGTGATCCAGGTGAGCGGCGGGAGGCAGGCGCGCTGATGCGGATCGACCTCACCGACACCAACGCCGGCAAGGTGGTCTCGGCCCTGCTTGAGGCCCGACGGCGTGCCGGGAGCCCGGCGATGGGCATGGTGCTGACCTTTGTCGTCGTCACCGACGAGACCCACCACAGCGATGCGCTGCGGGCCGCGCGAGCGGTCGCGACCGAGCATCCGGCGCGCATCCTCGGGGTGATCCGGGGTCGGCGGCGCGGCAAGCCCCGGCTCGACGCGGAGGTCTCCATCGGCAACGGAGCCTCCGGCGAGACCGTGCTGCTGCGCCTGTCTGGCGAGCTGGTCGACCACCCGGTGTCGGTGGTGACACCACTGCTGCTGCCCGACTCGCCGGTGGTCGCCTGGTGGCCGACCGACCCGCCTCCCGACCCGGCGGCCGCCCCGCTTGGCACGATGGCGCAGCGCCGCATCACTGACTGCGCAGCAGCCCGCCGCGGCCGGTCGAGCGCGCTGCACACGCAGGCAGAGCACCATGCACCCGGCAACACCGACCTGGCCTGGACACGGCTCACGCCGTGGCGAGCGCTTCTCGCCGCCGGGCTGGAGCAGCACCCGGTGCGGATCACGGGTGCCATGGTCGAGGCGCAGCACCCCAATCCAAGCGCCGGGCTGCTGCGGGCCTGGCTGGCCAACCGGTTGGAGGTGCCGGTCGAGCTGCGCGGCAGCTCCGGGCCCGGCATCACCGCGGTACGGCTGCACTCCCGGCACGGCGACATCGCAGTGGAGCGTCCGGACGGACCGGTGGCGACGTTCCGGATCCCTGGTGAGGCCGACCGGCCGGTCGCTCTGCAGCGCCGCGGCACGGCCGAGCTGCTGGCCGAGGAGCTGCGACGCCTCGACAACGACGACGTCTACGAGCAGGCCCTGCGCGCCTACGGCCGGAGCGTGGACGCAGCCGCCAAGAAGCCGTCAACCAGGAAGGCTGCCACGAAGCCGTCAACGAAGAAGGTTGCCAAGAAGGCTGCCAAGAAGGCTGCCAAGAAGGCTACGAAGGCTACGAAGGCACGACGATGACCCCGCCACCGACGGTGGTCGTGCACCGTGACGCCGACGAGGTTGCGGCGGCGGTGGCGGCGCGGTTGCTGACCGGGCTGGTCGACGTGCAGAGCACGGGCCGGATCCCGTCGGTGGTGCTCACCGGCGGTGGCATCGCCCGCCGGGTGCACGCAGCCGTGCGGGACTCCCCCGCCCGTGGAGCCGTCGACTGGTCACGGCTGGACCTGTGGTGGGGCGACGAGCGGTTCGTTGCGGCGGCCGACCCGGAGCGCAACGAGGTGCAGGCGCGAGCCGACCTGATCGACGCCGTCGCCGTCGATCCTGAGCGGGTGCACGCGATGGCAGCCGCCGACGGCCCGTACGGCGACGACGCCGACGCGGCGGCCGATGCCTACGCGCACGAGCTGGCCCGCGCAGCCCGCCCCGAGGACCACGGCGACGCACCGACCTTCGACGTGCTCATGCTGGGGGTCGGCCCGGACGGGCACGTGGCGTCGCTGTTCCCCGACCACCCGGCCCGCTACGAGGAGCGCTCGGTGGTGGCAGTGCGCGACTCGCCCAAGCCGCCTCCGACGCGAGTGACCATGACGTTCCCCACGCTGTCGCGCTCGCGCGAGGTGTGGTTCCTGGTGAGCGGCGAGGAGAAGTCCCGCGCCGCGCGGCTCGCCCTCGGCGGCGCCGGCCCCCTGCAGGTGCCGGCGTCGGGGCCCCGGGGCCGGGAACGCACGCTGTGGTTGCTCGACGCCGCGGCCGGCAGCCAGCTGCCACCCGGTCTGGTCCGCGCCGCATCTCCCTGACGCCTCCCGATCGTCTGCGCTGGCCGATGATGGGCTGGTGAGTTCGGTCTGGGGTCGTGTCGGGTGCGTGCTGGCGGTGTCGGCTGCGCGGTTTCGCCGCGGTGGCTGGCCAGCCTTGACGTGGGCGGTCCGCCTGACCGCAGCCGCCGTCGCCGCCTATCTGGTGGCCCAGCTCCTGTTCCCGAGCACCCAGCCGCTGCTGGCGCCGCTCACGGCGTTGCTCGTGGTGCAGGTGACCCCGGTAAGCCTGCTGGCCAGCGGCCTGGATCGGGTGTTGAGCGTGGTCGCGGGTGTCTCGGTAGCGGCGATGCTCTCGACGGCGGTGGAGCTGACGTGGTGGAGCCTGGCCATCGTCATCGCCGTATCCATCCTGACGGGTCAGGCGCTAAGGCTCGGGGCGAATCTGATCGAGGTACCGATCAGCGCCATGCTGGTCCTCGGGGTCGGTTCACTCGCCGCTGAATCGGCTGCCTGGCAGCGGCTCAGCGAGACACTCGTCGGCGCCACGGTGGGGGTTGTCTCGAACCTGCTGCTTCCGCCGAGTGTCAGGGCCCAGGATGCGGGCGAGTCCATAGCGGGCATGGCAACCGACCTGGCCGGTCTGTTGGAGCGGGCAGGTGACCAGGTGGCCAGCGCCAGCGAGAACGGCGCCGACCTCGCCGACGCCGCGGTGGGCTGGCTGGACGAGGCACGGCGACTCAATCATGAGATTCCGAACGTGGGTACCACGTTGTTGCGCGCCGAGGAGAGCAGACGACTCAACCTGCGAGCCGCTGGCACTGCGGATCCCAGCCCCGGTCTCCGTCACGGGATGGAGGCCTTGGAGCACTCCGCGGTGGCGGTGCGCAGCATGTTCCGCTCCCTGCTCGACGCCTACAGCGCCGCCGCCGAGCACGACAGCACAGTCGGGCCAGAGGTCGAGAGTGCCGTTGCCATGTCTGTGCACGAGTTCGCTGCGGGGCTCCGGGCGTTCGGACGGCTCGTACGGGCCGACGCCCAACACGGCCGCAGCCCAGCACCCGACACGGAACCGCTTCGGGAGGCCCTGGACGGCTTGCGGGAGGCTCGCGCACGAATCACCGAGCTGGTCTTGGTCGACGACGACCCGATCCACAGCGAGCTGAACTTCGCGTTGCTGGCCACCATCAAACGACTGCTGACAGAGCTCGACGTTGACGAGCGAATCCGGCGCCGAGGCAGTGCCCGGACGTCGGCGCTCCAGCGGATCAGGCAACGGCGACAGGTCAGGTCACGCGGACAATGACGTCGACCGGGCAGGTCGACCAGGCAGCTGCCGATCGCCCGCTCGCGTGGAGTGAACTCGGCGCCGCTTTCCCTTCCGGTGGTGAGCGACCCCAGGGTCTAGAAGACGACCTCGCCGCGCTTGCGGCGATCGCGCAGCGTGACCAGCGCCTCCTCGAGGATCGCTGCCGCCTCGTCATCGGAGCGGCGCTCCTTGACGTAGGCGAGGTGGGTCTTGTACGGCTCGATCTTCGGTGCGGCGGGTGGGTTGGCCTGGTCACGGCTGGCTGGGAGCCCGCAGCGAGGGCAGTCCCACTGGGCGGGGACCGCGGCGTCGAGCGCAAAGCTGGGAGTCGTCTTGTGGCCGCGCGCGCAAAAGTACGTCACCTCCTGCCGGGGGGCGGCATCCCCCCGCTCGGCCTCCCCCATCGGCCCGGCACCAACCCGGCTGCCTCGGATGGCAGAGCCTCCAGCCACGTGTCCGTCTCCTCAAGCTTGTCGGTGTATCGGGGTGGAGCATGAGCGTAGTGCCGTCACCCGGACGACTTGAGCAGCAGCCCGAGCGCCATGATGCACAAGAACCAGGTCACGCCGATACCGACGGTGATCCGGTCGAGGTTGCGCTCCGCGGTCGACGAGCCGCCCAGGTTGGTGGAGACGCCGCCGCCGAACATGTCCGACAGTCCGCCCCCGCGGCCCTTGTGCAGCAACACGAGCACGATCATCAGCATGCTGGTCGTGAGCAGCAGGATGGAGAACGCCAAGATCACGTCGGTCGGGCCTTACTGTATCGGGCGAGCGCGGTCGGTCGGTCACGTCAGAAGACGGGCAGGTCATAGAACCGCGCGATGCCGGCGAACTCGTCCGCCTGCAGGCTGGCTCCTCCGACCAAGGCACCGTCCACGTCCGGCTCGGCGATGATGGCCGCGACGTTCGCGGCCTTGACCGAGCCGCCGTACAGGATACGCGTCCGAGCGCTCGTGTCGTCCCCCCAGACCTCACCAATCCGGGTCCGGAGCACCGCGCACACCTCCTGGGCGTCGGCCGGGGTGGCCACCTCGCCGGTGCCGATGGCCCACACCGGCTCGTAGGCGACGACGAGACCGGCCACCTGCTCGGCACTCAGCCCGGCCAGCGAGCCGTCGAGCTGCGCGAGCACGTAGGGCACGTGCTCGCCAGCCTGCCGGACGTCGAGACCCTCCCCGACGCAGACGAGAGGCACCATCTCGGCCGCCAGCACCCGGCGGACCTTGGCGTTGACCAGCGCGTCGTCCTCGCGGTGCCCCCCGCGCCGCTCGGAATGACCAGCCAGGACGTAGCGGCAGCCCAGCGCGGCGAGCATCGAGGCCGCCACGTCGCCGGTGTGTGCGCCACCGTCGTGCTCGGACACGTCCTGGGCCCCGAGCTGCAGGGCCAACCCGTCGCCGTCGACCAGAGTCTGGACGCTCCGCAGCGCCGTGAACGGCGGGATGACCGCGACCTCGGAGCGTGCCGGGTCGTGCCGCTTGTCCTGCAGGGTCCAGGCGAGCCGCTGCACCAGCACGACCGCTTCGAGGTGGTTGAGCTGCGACTTCCAGTTGCCCGCCAGCAGCGGCAGCCGGCCCGAGGCAGGCTTCGCGGTCACGTCAGCCCTCCAGCACGCTGAGGCCGGGCAGGGTCTTGCCCTCGAGCAGCTCCAGGCCGGCACCCCCGCCGGTCGAGACGTGCCCGAACGCATCGTCGCTGAATCCGAGCGCCCGCACGGCCGCGGCAGAGTCGCCTCCGCCGAGGACGGTGAGCCCCTCGGACGCCGCCAGCGCCGCCCCCACCGCCGACGTGCCGTGCGCGAACTGCTCGATCTCGAAGACCCCCATGGGTCCGTTCCAAAAGACCGTTCGAGCCTTGGCGATCTCGGCCGCGAAGCCCTCGGCGGCCGCGGGTCCGATGTCGAGGCCGATCAGGTCGTCGGGCATCTGGCCTGCCGGCACGACCCGCGCCTTGGCCGAGGCGTCGGCGGCGTCGGCCACGACTACGTCGGTGGGCAGCACGATCCGTACGCCCTCGTTGCTGGCTCGGTCGAGGTAGCCGCGGACGCTGTCGACCTGGTCGGCCTCGAGCAGGCTGCGGCCGACCGGATGGCCAAGCGCCGCAAGAAAGGTGAACACCATGCCCCCACCGACGAGCAAGACGTCGGCGAGGTCGAGCAGGTTGTCGATGACGCCAAGCTTGTCCGAGACCTTCGACCCGCCGAGCACGACGACGTACGGATGCTCAGGGTTGTCGACCAGCCTCCCGAACGCCTTCACCTCGGCCTCGATCAGCAACCCAGCGGCGCTCGGCAACCGCTGCGCCACATCGTAGACGCTGGCCTGCTTGCGGTGGACGACCCCGAAGCCGTCCGAGACGAATACGTCGGCGAGCGTGGCGAGCCGGTCGGCCAGCGCGGCACGCTCGTCGTCGTCGTCGCTTGTCTCCCCCGTCTCGAACCGGACGTTCTCCAGCATGCCGACGTCGCCGGCGGACAGGCCATCCACCATGGCCCGGGCGCTGTCGCCGACGACATCGCCTGCCAACCGCACCGGTGCGCCCAGCAGCTCTCCTAACCGGCGCGCCGCCGGGGCAAGCGTGAAACGCTCGTCGGGCCCCCCGTCCGGGCGGCCGAGGTGAGCGACGACGACCACCCGGGCCCGCGCGTCGCGCAGCCGCTGCAGGGTGGGGACGCTGGCCCGGATCCGCCCGTCGTCGCCGATCGCGTCACCGTCGAGGGGGACATTGAGGTCGCTGCGGACGAGCACGGCGCGTCCGGACAGGTCGCCCAGGTCGTCGATCGACCTCATCGGGCAGCGACGTAGCTGACCAGATCGACCAGCCTGTTGGAGTAGCCCCACTCGTTGTCGTACCAGCCGACGACCTTGACCAGGTTTCCGCTCGCCTTGGTCAGCTTGGCGTCGAAGATGCAAGAGGCCGGGTCGGTCACGATGTCGGACGACACGATCTCGTCCTCGGTGTAGCGCAGGAAGTTCTTCATCGGGCCGTCGGCGGCGGCGGCCACCGCCGCGTTGACCTCCTCGACCGACACTTCCCGAGACACGGTGACCGTCAGGTCGGTCGCCGAACCGGTGGCCAGCGGCACCCGCAGCGCGTAGCCGTCGAGCTTGCCGTTGAGCTCGGGCAGAACCAGGCCGATCGCCACGGCGGCGCCGCTGCTGGTGGGCACCACGTTGACCGCCGCGGCTCGGGCCCTGCGCAGGTCCTTGTGGGGTCCGTCCTGGAGGTTCTGGTCGGCCGTGTACGCGTGGACCGTCGTCATCAGGCCACGCTCGATGGTGAACGCGTCGTGGAGCGCTTTGGCCATCGGCGCCAGGCAGTTGGTGGTGCACGAGGCGTTGCTGATGATCGTGTGCGCCTGTGGGTCGTAGTCTTCGTGGTTGACGCCCATCACCACGGTGATGTCATCGTTCTTGGCCGGCGCCGAGATGATCACCTTGCGCGCGCCACCCTCGATGTGGGCGCGAGCCCTGGTCGCGTCGGTGAACAACCCCGTCGACTCGACCACCACCTCGACGCCGAGGTCGCCCCACGGCAGCGCGGCGGGGTCGCGCTCGGCAAAGATCTGCACGCTGGTGCCGTCGACGGTGATCCCCTTGTCGTCGGCGCTCACCTCGCCTGGCAGCCGGCCGAGGATCGAGTCGTACTTGAGCAGGTGGGCGGTCGTGGCGTTGTCGGTGAGGTCGTTGGCGGCCACGACCTGGATGTCCGCACCCGATGCCAGGGCGGCGCGGAAGAAGTTGCGCCCGATCCGGCCGAATCCGTTGATGCCTACGCGCACGGTCACGGTTGCAGGTCTCCTCATGAGGTATGAGCGGGATGCGTGGCGGTGCGCGCGACCGCGAGCCGGCCCGCGCACGAGCATCGACCCTATCGGCTGCCGACTGGGCACCGGGTCGCCGCCCGGGCTGTGATCAGTGACCGGCGTCGAGCATCTCGGGCGTCAGGTTGGCCTCGGTGGCAGGGATGCCGAGATCGTCGGCGCGCTTGTCGGCCATCGCCAACAACCGCCGGATCCGCCCCGCGACCGCATCCTTGGTGAGCGGCGGCTGATGCAGCTGCCCGAGCTCCTCGAGACTGGCCTGCCTGTGCTCGAGCCGCAGCCGCCCGGCCTGGCGCAGGTGGTCAGGCACCTCCTCGGCGAGGATCTCCAGGGCGCGCTGGACCCGGGCGCCTGCTGCAACTGCCGCCCGCGCCGAGCGTCGCAGGTTGGCGTCGTCGAAGTTGGCCAGCCGGGTGGCGGTGGCACGGACCTCGCGACGCATCCTGCGTTCCTCCCACGCCAACAGGCTTTCGTGGGCGCCCAGCCGGGTCAGCAGGGCGGCAATGGCATCGCCGTCGCGGATGACGACCCGGTCGACGCCGCGGACCTCGCGTGCCTTGGCGCTGATGGCGAGGCGGCGGGCGGCCCCGCTCAGGGCCAGCGCGGCCTCTGGGCCGGGGCAGGTGACCTCGAGGGCGCTGGACCGGCCGGGCTCGGTCAGCGAGCCGTGCGCGAGGAACGCGCCACGCCATGCCGCGACGGCGTCGCAGGCAGAGCCGGACACCACCTGTGGTGGCAGCCCGCGGACCGGGCGGCCGCGCTGGTCGAGCAGCCCGGTCTGGCGGGCCAGCGCCTCACCGTCGCGGACGATGCGTACGGCGTAGCGGGTTCCCCTGCGCAGCCCGCCCGCGCTGATCACCACGATCTCGCTCGGGTGGCTGTAGACCTCGGCGATGTCGCGGCGCAGTCGGCGAGCCGCAGCGCCGGTGTCGAGCTCGGCCTCGACGACGATGCGCCCGGCGACGATGTGCAGACCACCGGCGAACCGCAACGTGGAGGAAACCTCCGACTTGCGGCAGCACGACTTGGTCACCGAGGTGTTCGCGAGCTCCGCCTTCACCTGGGCCGTCATCGCCATAGCGCCGATCCTGCCACGTTCGGCCCAGCCCCCGTCAGCGCTGGCCCATGATGTCGAGGTAGGCCGCCGCCAGTCTCAGCACGTCGTGGCGAGGGCCGCCGTCGCGGACTGCCACGTCGGTCACGACCACGGTCCCGCCCAGCCGGTCCGCGGCGTCGTCGAGGCGCGACTGGTCGTCTTTCGTCGCGACCGCGCGGGGGTCGACGAGGATCGCGTCGAGTCGCAGGTCGGGAGCGTGGTGGGCCAGCACGTCGACGTGCTCGGCAACCGACAACCCGTCGGTCTCCCCCTGCTGGGGAGCGAGGTTGACCGTCAGCAACCGGCGGGCGGAGGTGGCCTGCAGGGCGGCGGCGAGCTGAGGCACCAGCAAGTTCGGCAGAACGCTGGTGAACCAGGAACCCGGGCCGACCACCACCCAATCGGCCTCATGCACGGCAGTGACGGCCTCGGCGCAGGCCGGGGGGTCGGGGGGGTCGAGCACGACGGACAGCACCCGCCCCTGGGTCGACGCCACCTCAACCTGCCCGCGGACCAGGACGACGTCGTCGGGTCGGGCCGGGTCACCGCCGTGCACCTGCGCCATCACGTCCAGGGGCACCGCGCTCATCGGCAGCACCCGGCCGCGCGCCCCGAGCAGTCGCGCCACCCAGTCGAGCCCGGCCACGTGGGCGTCCTCGGCCCGGCTGCCGTGGGCTCCGAGCAGATCCCACAGAGCAACGATGAGCAGGTTGCCGAGCGCGTGGTCGTGCAGGTCGCCGGCGCTGCGGAAGCGATGCTGGAGCACGTCGGCCCAGGTGCGACCCCAGTCGTCGTCGCCGCACAACGCGGCCAGCGCCATGCGCAGGTCTCCGGGTGGGAGCACTCCCAGCTCGGTGCGGAGCCGGCCGGACGAGCCGCCGTTGTCGGCGACGGTGACCACGCCGGTCAACCAGGGACTGACGTGCCGCAGGGCGGCCAGCGAGGCGGCGAGCCCGTGCCCGCCGCCCAGCGCCACCACGCGCGGGGCGACCTCGGCCGGTCTCACTCGCCGGCTCGCCTTCTCTGCTGGGGGTGGTCGGGGGGGTGGTCGTGGTGCTGGTCGTGGTGCCGGTCCTTGTGCAGGTCGCGGTGGACGACCATCGTCGTCACCTGATGCCTGCGCAGCCGCTCGGCCAGTGCCTCCGACATCGCCACGCTGCGGTGCCGTCCGCCCGTGCAACCGATGGCCACGGTGAGGAAGCGCTTGGCCTCCCGCGCGAAGCCGTCGGTCAGCGTCGCGAGCAGCTGGTCGTAGCGGTCGAGGAAGGCGACCGCCTCGGGCCGGGTGACGACCGCGTCGCGGACCGGCTCGTCCAGTCCGGACATCGGCCGCAGCGCGGGATCCCAGTGCGGGTTGGGCAGGAAGCGCATGTCGGCAACCATGTCGGCGTCCACCGGGATCCCGTACTTGAAGCCGAACGACACCACGGTGGCCCGGAGACGATCGGGATCGTCGTCGGCTAAGGCGTTGGTGACCTTGGCGGCGAGCTGGTGCACGTTGAGGTTGGTCGTGTCGATGATCAGGTCGGCGTCGCCGCGCAGGTCGCCCATCATCTGCCGCTCGGCGGTGATGCCGTCGAGCAACCGTCCGCCGCCCTGCAGCGGGTGCGGGCGTCGGGCCGCTTCCTGGCGGCGTACGAGCACCTCGTCTGTCGCCTCCAGGAACAGGATCGATGGGCGGGTGCCGCGCTCGGCGAGGTGGGCGAGCACGCCGCGGAGCGCGGAGAAGAGCGAGCCGGTACGGACGTCGACGACGACGGCGATCCGGGAGGCATCCCGCCCTTCGGCCGCGACCAGCGAGAGCACGTCGTCGATCAGCTGGGGTGGCAGGTTGTCGACGACGAACCAGCCCAGGTCCTCGAGCACCCCGGCCGCGGTGCTGCGTCCCGCCCCCGTCATGCCGGTGACCAGCAACAGCTGGCGGCCGTCGCTCATGGTGCCGACCTTGCGGCGCCCTCGGGTTGCAGCGCCAACACGATCGACTCGGCTGTCCGACGACCGATCCCCGGCACCTCGGCGAGGTCGTCGACCGAGGCCGCACGCAGCCGTTTGAGCGACCCGAACCGGGTGAGCAGCGCCCGGCGGCGTACCTCGCCCAGCCCGGGGACGTCGTCGAGGGCGCTCTCGACCATCGAGCGGGACCGCCGGGAGCGGTGGTGGGTGATGGCGAAGCGGTGCGCCTCGTCGCGGACCCGCTGTAGCAGGTAGAGGCCCTCGCTGCTGCGCGGCAGCACCACCGGGGCGGCCTGGTCGGGCAGCCACACCTCCTCCAGCCGCTTGGCCAAGCCGCAGACCGGGATGTCGTCGATGCCCAGGTCGCCGAGCGCCCGCTGGGCGGCGGCCACCTGTGGCGGCCCGCCGTCGACCACCACGAGGCCGGGTGCGTACGCGAACTTGCGCGGCCGCCCGGTGTCGGGGTCGACGAGCAGGGGACCGTCCTCGGGGTCCGGCACCCCGCCGACGGCACCACCCTCACTCTGCTCGTCGAGCATCCGTCGGAACCGGCGGGTGACGGTCTCGTACATGCTCGCGACGTCGTTCTGTCCCGCGACGTCCTTGATGACGAAGCGGCGGTACTCGCCCTTGCGGGGAAGACCGTCCTCGAACACAACCATGGACGCAACGACCTGGGTGCCCTGCAGGTTGGACACGTCGTAGCACTCGACCCGCAGCGGCGCCTCGTCGAGCCCCAGCGCCACTTGGATCTCCTCGAGCGCGCGGTTGCGCGTGGTCAGGTCGCTGGCTCGCCGGGTCTTGTGCAGGACCAGGCTCTGGCCCGCGTTGCGGGCGACGGTCTCGAGCAGGCTGGCCTTGTCTCCGCGCTGCGGCACCCGCAGCGACACCCTGCCCCCGCGCCGGGTGACCAGCCACTGCTCGACCGCCTCGAAGTCGTCGGGCAGCACGGGCACGAGCACCTCGCGGGGGACCGCCTCGCCGCTCTCGGCGTCATAGAGCTGCACGATGGCCCGCTCGACCAGGTCCCCGGTGCCGGCGTCGTCGACCTTGTCTGCGACCCAGCCGCGCTGCCCGCGGACCCGGCCGCCACGCACGTTGAAGATCTGCACCGCGACCTCCAGCGGGTCCTCGGAGAGGGCGATCACGTCGGCGTCGGTGCCGTCGCCGAGCACCACCGCGTTCTTTTCCAGCGCTCGCCGCAGCGCTGCGATGTCGTCGCGTACGCGGGCGGCGCGCTCGTAGTCGAGCTCGGCTGCGGCGGCCTTCATCTCGCGCTCGAGCCGGCGTACCTGCTCGGTGGTGCGACCGGACATGAAGGCGACGAAGTCGTCGACGATCACGCGGTGCTCGTCGGCCGTCACCCGCCCCACGCAGGGGGCTGCGCACTTGCCGATGTATCCGAGCAGGCACGGCCGGCCGATCTGAGCCGACCGCTTGAACACACCGGCTGAGCAGGACCGCATCGGGAACACCCGCAGCAGTAGGTCGACGGTCTCGCGGATCGCCCAGGCGTGGCTGTAGGGGCCGAAGTAGCGGGCTCCCTTGCGTTTCGGGCCGCGGCCGACCATCACGCGGGGAAACTCCTCACCCACGGTGACCGCGAGCCAGGGATAGGACTTGTCGTCGCGGTACTTCACGTTGAACCGCGGGTCGTACTGCTTGATCCAGCTGTACTCGAGCTGCAGCGCCTCGACCTCGGTCTTGACGACGGTCCAGTCGACCCTGGCCGCGCTGGTCACCAGCTGCTGGGTGCGGGGGTGCAGGTGCGCGACGTCGGTGAAGTAGGACGACAGCCTGGGCCGCAGCGACTTGGCCTTGCCGACGTAGACCACCCGCCCGAACGCGTCGAGGAACCGGTAGACCCCAGGGGCGTCGGGGACGTCGCCCGGCGCCGGTCGGTACGTCGCGGGGTCGGCCACGGCGGCCAGCCTACGGCCGGGTTCCCCCCCGTCACTTTCGGGCACTCCTCACCTTCCTGTGGGTAGTTCGATGGTGAGGCCGGAGCAGCACAGGTAGATCATCGCGATGACGGCGGCTGCGCTGTGGTGTCCGTAGCCGCGGTGGTTGATCAGTCTGATCTT
>JACCWP010000134.1 GCA_013697585.1 Nocardioidaceae bacterium | reverse complement strand
GTGCTGACCGCGGTGGACGCGTTGCGCGCGGCGGGCGCGGCGGTCGTGGCGGTGGCGGTCGTGGCCGATCGGGCGACCGGCGCGGGGGCGGCGATCGAGGCGGCCGGGCTGGGGTACCGGTACGCCTACGGTCCGGACGACCTCGAGCTGCCCTGATCCACCACGTCGGGGGCGGGAGGCGCCTGCCGAGCTCGTTCGGCCGCACGGCGGCGGCGGGCCCGGTCGCGGCCGAAGTGGATGGCTGCCGGCAGGACGGACAGAACGACCACACTGATCAGGATCAGGTCAAGATGCGGCTGCACGTAGTCGCGTACGAACGGCACGTTGCCCAGGAAGTAGCCCAGCGAGGTCACGCCGCAGACCCAGACGACGCCGCCGAGGGTGGAGTAGACGAGGAACGTCCGCCGGGCCATGCCGGCGGCCCCGGCCGTCACCGTGATGACGGTGCGCACGATCGGGACGAACCGCGCGAGCACGATCGCGGGCGGGCCGTACTTTTCGAAGAACGTGCGGGTGCGCTCGATGTGCTCGGCGCTGAGCCATCGTCGGTCCTCGCGCTCGAGCAGCGGCGGTCCGGCCCAGCGACCGATCTCGTAGCCGACCGCGTTGCCGACGATCGCCCCAGCAGTCAGCACGACCAGCACGATCCCGAACGGTTCCGGCACGTACCCTTGGCTGGACAGCAGGCCGATCGCGAACAGCAACGTGTCGCCGGGGAACGCGAACCCGATCAACAGACCGCACTCCGCGAAGATGACGGCCAGTGCCACCCACAGTCCCCAGGTGCCGGCCGACTCCAGCATCTGGTTGGGATCCAGCCAACCGGGGCCCAGGGCGTTCGTCACGCCTGCGAGCCTACCCGCGGGTGCGTGGACCCACGGCGCCCGCATTGGTGCCACTAACGTGAACGCCCGTGGAAGATCAGGGCGGCCGAGACCGGACCGCGGTGGTGGGAGTCGGCCCGTGGGCCGGTCCGTGGCCCGCCGACGACCGCTATGACCCCGACCTGCTGGCTCACGGCGACCGGCGCAACGTCGTCGACGCGTACCGCTACTGGCGACACGCGGCGATCGTCGCCGACCTCGACGCGCGCCGGCACGGCTTCCACGTCGCGATCGAGAACTGGCACCATGACCTCAACATCGGATCGGTCGTGCGCACCGCCAACGCCTTCCTGGCCGCCGAGGTGCACGTGGTCGGGCGACGGCGGTGGAACAAGCGAGGCGCGATGGTCACCGACCGCTACCAGCACGTGCGCCACCACGTCGACGTGGCCGCACTGGCGCGGTGGGCGGCTGCTGCCGGCTTGCCGCTGGTCGGGGTCGACAACCAGCCGGGCTGCGAGCCGTTGGAGCAGGCGCGTATGCCTCGCGAGTGCGTGCTGGTGTTCGGGCAGGAGGGTCCGGGGTTGAGCGACGAAGCCCGCGCGGAATGCTCGCGGACGGTGTCGATCGCGCAGTTCGGCTCCACCCGGTCCCTCAACGCCGCGGCCGCCGCGGCGGTCGCGATGCACGCGTGGGTGCGCGCGCACGCAGACCTCGGCACCTGACACCCGACGGACAGCCAGCGCAAGACTGACCTACGGTGTGTCGGTGACGGACCGGGTGGTCGTGGTGGGCGGGGACGCGGCGGGCATGTCGGCCGCGTCGACAGCCAAGCGCCGCGCGGGTGACGCCCTCGACGTCGTCGTCGTGGAGCGGAGCCGTTGGACGTCGTACTCCGCGTGCGGGATTCCCTACTGGGTGGCGGGCGACGTCGATGGGCCCGACGGTCTCGTCGCGCGGTCGCCCAGCGAGCATCGCTCGCGGGGGATCGACGTGCGCACCGCAGTGACCGCGACCGCTCTCGACCTGGCTGCTCGCGAGGTCGTGGTGCAAGGCGAGGCCGGGGAGCAGCGGATCGGGTACGACCAGCTGGTCGTGGCCACCGGTGCCGAGCCGATCGTGCCCGACGTACCCGGCGTCGACGCCCAGGGGGTCCACGGCGTCCAGACCCTCGATGACGGCTGCCGGCTGCTCGAGTCGCTGGCGCGTGACCCGCGGCGGGCGGTCGTGGTGGGCGGCGGCTATATCGGCATCGAGATGGCCGAGGCGTGCGTGCGTCGGGGGCTGGAGACGACCCTGGTCGACCAAGCCGACGAGCCGATGCGCACCCTCGATCCCGACCTCGGCAAGCAGGTGCGCGAGGCCATGCAGGCCATGGGCGTCCGGATGGTGATGGGTGCACGTGTCGAGGCCTTGGAGTCCGGTGCCGACGGTCGGGTGTCTGGTGTCGTGACCGAGGTCGGTACGTATGGCGCCGAGGTTGTGGTGTTCGGGATCGGCGTGCAGCCGCGGGTCGGACTGGCCCGGGACGCGGGGCTGCCGATCGGAGCGTCGGGCGGTCTGCGTACCGCTGCGTCGATGGCGGTCCCCGGCCAGGACGGCCTGTGGGCGGCAGGCGACTGCGTCGAGTCGTGGGACCGGATCCGCCGCGACCACGTACACGTGCCGCTCGGCACACACGCCAACAAGCAGGGCCGCGTGGTGGGGCTCAACCTCAGCGGTGGGCGCGAGGAGTTTGCTGGAGTCTTGGGAACCGCGATCACCAAGGTCTGCGACCTCGAGCTCGGACGGACGGGGCTGACCGCGGCGCAGGCCGACGAGCTGGGCCGCGACGCGGTGTCGGCGACGGCCGAGACGACGACCCGCGCCGGCTACTTCCCCGGTGCCGAGCCGATGACGGTGCGGCTCACGGCCGAACCCGGTGGGCTGTTGCTGGGCGGTCAGATCGTCGGGCGCGATGGCTCGGCGCTGCGCATCGACACCGTTGCGAGTGCGCTGTGGGCCGGGCTGAGTGTTGCCGACCTGGTCGCGCTCGACCTCGCGTACGCCCCGCCGTTCTCGTCGGTGTGGGACCCGGTCCAGGTGGCAGCGCGGGCGCTGCTGGGCAAGCTGCCCTGACATACTGGGCCACCCGCCACACCAGTCGAGGAGCCCTCATGCCCATCGCGAGCCCCGACGTCTACCGGCAGATGCTCGACGCCGCCAAGCAGCGGTCGTTCGCATACCCGGCGATCAACGTCACGTCGTCGCAGACCCTGCACGCCGCTCTCCGCGGCTTCGCCGAGGCCGAGAGCGACGGCATCGTGCAGGTGTCGACCGGCGGTGCGGAGTTCCTGTCCGGCTCGACCATCAAGGACATGGTCACGGGTGCCTCGGCGTTCTCGGCGTATGCGCGGGAGGTGGCCACGAAGTATCCGGTCAACGTCGCCCTGCACACCGACCACTGCCCCAAGGACAAGCTCGACGACTTCGTCCGGCCCCTGCTCGCGCTGTCCCGGGAGCGGGTCGCGGGCGGGGGCGAGCCGCTGTTCCAGTCGCACATGTGGGACGGCTCGGCGGTGGAGCTGGAGGAGAACTTGCAGATCGCCGAGGACCTGCTGGAGCAGGCCGCCGCGGCTGACGTCGTGCTCGAGGTCGAGGTCGGCGTGGTGGGGGGCGAGGAGGACGGCATCGTCGGCGAGATGGATGAAAAGCTCTACTCGGCGCCCGGCGACGCCGTACGCACCGCCGACGTGCTCGGGCTCGGCGACAAGGGCCGCTACCTGCTGGCCCTCACCTTCGGCAACGTGCACGGCGTCTACAAGCCGGGCAACGTCAAGCTCCGCCCCGAGATCCTCGAGGAGGCCCAGCAGGTGGTGGGCGACAAGTACGGCAAGGACAAGCCGTTCGACCTGGTGTTCCACGGCGGTTCGGGCTCGAGCGCCGACGAGATCGCCGCCGCCGTCGACTACGGAGTGGTGAAGATGAACGTCGACACCGATACGCAGTACGCCTTCACCCGAGCGGTCGCTGCCCACATGTTCGCCAACTACGACGGGGTCTTGAAGGTCGACGGCGAGGTCGGTGACAAGAAGGCCTACGACCCACGTGCCTACGGCAAGACCGCCGAGGCCGCGATGGCCGGGCGGGTCACCTCCGCCTGCGAGCACCTCCGCTCGGCCGGCACCCGCCTCGGCTGACCCCGCCCACCCTCCGCAGCTTTCGCAGGGTCACCTGCGAAAGTGTTCGCAGGAGACCCTGCGAGAACGGCGGCGGGCGGCGGGGCAGGATGGGGGGATGGTGCACGAGAACCTGCTAGGTGGGCCGCCGGAGACGCTGCTCGCATCGGACGCCGCAGCTGAGCCGCTGAACGCGGGCGCCGACCCAGTCGCCGTGGCCCGGTCACACCCCACGTCGAGCCTCGCGTGGGCGGTGCTCGCCGAAGGGGCGCTGGAGGCTGGCAGCGACGTCGAGGCGTACGCCTACGCGCGAACCGGCTATCACCGGGGGCTCGACTCACTGCGGCGCAGCGGCTGGAAGGGGCACGGGCCGGTGCCGTGGAGCCACGAGCCGAACCACGGCTTTCTGCGGGCGCTCGCTGCCTTGGCCCGCGCAGCCGCGCGGATCGACGAGATCGACGAGGCCGAGCGCTGCCGGGGGTTCCTGGCCGATTCCAGCCCCGAGGCGGCCGCGGCATTGCTCTAACTCGGCGCTTGAGCCCGCTCCACGCCGCCGGACACCGTCAGCACCACCGGGCGCGGCGGAATCGTCCCCCGATGCGATTCCGACGCGCCTCGGACCCACCATGTCACCACTCCCGGGGCCTGTCTTTCCGGTGATGACAAACGGCATCAGCCTGCCACTCGTGCGGTCACCCTGACCTCGTACGCCTTGCCCAGCCCGGCCACCTTCTCGGCACCGCCGGCGGCACGTTGGTGATGACCAGGAGCAGCTCCACGACTGTCGAGGCTAGGCAGGCGCCGAGCAGGACCAGGCTCGAATTCGGCTACCCTTGCCGCGCCCGACCGGGGCCTTCGCCCGATGGAGGAAGCCATGCCTGCCATCGTGATCGTGGGTGCCCAGTGGGGAGACGAAGGCAAGGGCAAGGCGACGGACCAGCTCGGCAGCCGGGTCGACCTCGTGGTCAAGTTCAATGGCGGCAACAACGCCGGGCACACCGTGGTGATCGGTGCGGAGACCTACGCGCTGCACCTGCTGCCCAGCGGCATCCTGACCCCCGGTGTCGTCCCCGTGATCGGCAACGGGGTCGTGGTCGACCTCTCCGTGCTGTTCGAGGAGCTGGACACACTCGACGCGCGCGGCATCGACACGTCTCGGCTCGTCGTCAGCGCCAACGCCCACATCATCGCGCCCTACAACCGGGTCCTGGACAAGACCACCGAGCGATTTCTTGGCTCGCGCCGCATCGGCACGACCGGGCGTGGCATCGGGCCCACGTACGCGGACAAGATGAACCGGCTCGGCCTCAGGGTGCAGGACCTGTTCGACGAGAAGATCCTGCTGCAGAAGGTCGAAGGCGCCCTGGAGCTCAAGAACCAGATCCTGGCCAAGGTCTACAACCGCCGCGCTGTCGACCCAGCGGAGGTCGTCGACAAGCTGCTCTCGTACACCGACCGGGTGCGCCCGATGGTGGCCGACACGTCGCTGCTGCTGGAACGTGCGCTAGACGCTGGGCGGACGGTGCTCCTCGAGGCCGGCCAGGCGACCCTGCTCGACGTCGACCACGGCACCTATCCCTTCGTCACCTCGTCGTCGGCCACGGCCGGCGGTGCGTGCACCGGGTCGGGCATCCCGCCGACGCGTATCGACCGGGTGGTGGCGATCCTCAAGGCCTACACGACCAGGGTCGGGGAGGGGCCGTTCCCCACCGAGCTGCACGACGCGATCGGCGAGCGTCTGCGCAAGAGTGGCTGGGAGTACGGGACGACGACGGGCCGACCCCGGCGGTGCGGCTGGTTTGATGCGGTGATCGGCCGCTACGCCGCGCGGGTCAACGGTGTCACCGACTTCGTCCTGACCAAGCTGGATGTGCTGACCGGTCTGGAGCGGGTGCCGGTCTGCGTCGCGTACGACGTCGGCGGTGTGCGCCACGACGAGATGCCGATGACGCAGACCGACTTTCACCATGCCACCCCGATCTTCGAGGAGCTGCCCGGCTGGTGGGAAGACATCAGCGGGGCGCGCAGCCTGGCCGACCTGCCCGCCAGCGCGCAGCACTACGTCCACGCGCTGGAGGAGATGGTTGGCCGGCGGATCTCGGTGGTAGGCGTCGGTCCGGGGCGGGACGAGTCGCTCGTCCTGCACGACCTGCTCTGACCCCCCGCCGCCGACGTGTCACCACCCCCAGTGCCCCGACCCCGGCTTGCGGTGACCACAAGCGGGGGGTCGGCCGCGTAACCTGCTCGACCGTGGATGTCCTCGTGATCGGGACCGGTGGACGCGAGCACGCGCTGGTGCTGGCACTCGCGCGCGACGAGCTGGTCGACCAGGTGCACGCCGCGCCGGGCAACCCCGGGATCGCCGCCCTTGCCGAGCGGCACGAGGTCGACCCGGTTGACGGCGCGGCGGTGGCCGCCCTGGCGGCCCGGCTCGACGTCGACCTCGTGGTCGTCGGGCCAGAGGCGCCACTCGTGGCCGGCGTCGCCGATGCCGTACGAGACAAGGCGATTGCATGCTTCGGGCCGACCGCGGAGGCCGCGCGGATCGAGGGGTCGAAGGCGTTCGCCAAGGAGGTGATGGCGGCTGCGGGGGTGCCCACCGCGCTGGCGCACGTGTGCACGACCCGGGATGCGGTGGTTGCGGCGCTCGACGCGTTCGGCGCTCCGTACGTGGTCAAGGACGATGGTTTGACGGCAGGCAAGGGCGTCGTGGTCAGCGACGACCGGGCGGAGGCGTTGAGGCACGCGACCGGGTGCCTGACGGCGGACGGGGTGGTCGTCGTGGAAGAGCACCTGGACGGACCGGAGGTGTCCCTGTTCGCCGTCACCGATGGCGAGACGGTGCTTCCGCTCGTGCCCGCGCAGGACTTCAAGCGGCTCGGCGACGGTGACACCGGTCCGAACACTGGAGGCATGGGGGCGTACGCCCCGCTGCCCTGGGCGCCTGCGGGCCTGGTGGACGACGTGGTCGCGCGGGTGCTGCAGCCGACTGTCGACGAGCTGTCGCGGCGGGGCACGCCCTTCGCGGGGTTGCTCTATGCCGGGCTGGCCCTGACCTCGCGCGGCCTGCGGGTGGTCGAGTTCAATGCCCGCTTCGGCGACCCCGAGACCCAGGTGGTGCTGCCGCTGCTCGACTCGTCGCTCGGCACTGTCCTCCGAGCGGCAGCCACCGGCCGGCTGCACGAGGTGGGACCGCTGCGTTGGTCATCGGGCGCGGCGGTGAGCGTCGTGCTCGCAGCACCGGGATATCCGCGGGCCGCTCGCCTGGGTGGTCTGCTGCACGGGTTGTCCGCCGCTGGCCGGTGCCCGGGAGTACACGTCGTGCACGCAGGCACAACCGTCCGCGCCGACGGCGCGCTCGTCTCGGCCGGCGGCCGAGTCGTCGCCGTCACAGCGGTCGGCGCCGACGTGGCCGAGGCCCGCCAGCGCGCGTACGCAGGCGTCGAGCTCATCACTCTCGACGGCGCCCAGCACCGCACCGACGTCGCCACCTGGGCGGCGGCGGGCTAGTTCCGGTCCGACCTGGACGACTACCTGTGCGCCTCGCGGTTGCGCGACGGCGACGACTGCTGCCTAGCGTGACGCGGCTGCCCGCCGGCGCGCCCAGAACGCGAACAAGCCGTCGTCCGCCTCGACGCGAGTGCTGACGGTCTCGAACCCGGCGCCATCCAGCCGCTCGGCGAGGGTGGACGGGTCGACCGGCGTGTCGATGTCGTCGTGGTGGAAGGCGCGCAGGTCCGGCTGGCGATGCTGTCGGAGCCGGCGAACAGCAGCTGGGCGTATCGCATCGGGTCGCCCGCGCCGAGGTCGGTGTGGGGGTGGGGAGGGCGTGCGTGGCACCTTCCTCTCGCGGTAGGCGCTCGGTGTCGACCAGGGTGAGGATCCCCGCAGCGTGTCCGTCGCGATCATGAGTCGATTTTGACCGCCGTTGCCGCCTGATCGTCCTTGCGGTCCATCGTTGCGGCGGCTGCGGCGTGCGCGACAATGAACCGGTGAGCGCGATCCCGAACGTCCTGGCGCACCGCTACGCGTCCGCGCCCATGGTCGAGCAGTGGTCGCCGGAGCACAAGGTCGTGCTGGAACGCCGGTTGTGGCTCGCGGTGCTCTCCGCCCAGCGTGACCTGGGGGTGGCTGTGCCCGACGGTGTCCTGGAGGCGTACGAGGCCGCGCTCGACAAGGTCGACCTCGAGTCGATCGCCCGGCGGGAACGGGTGACTCGGCACGACGTGAAGGCGCGGATCGAGGAGTTCAACGCGCTGGCCGGCCATGAGCACGTGCACAAGGCGATGACCTCGCGCGACCTCACCGAGAACGTCGAGCAGCTGCAGGTGCGCGACTCGCTGCTGCTCGTACGCGATCGCGCGGTGGCGTTGCTGGCCAGGCTGGCCCGGCTCGCCGCGCAGCACCGGGACACCGTCATGGCCGGACGCAGCCACAACGTGCCGGCCCAGGTGACGACGCTCGGCAAGCGGTTCGCCACCGTGGCCGACGAGGTGTTCGTCGGGCTCGAACGGGTCGAGGAGCTGGTGGCCCGGTACCCGCTACGCGGGATCAAGGGTCCGGTGGGCACGGCCCAGGACATGCTCGACCTGCTCGGGGGTGATGCGGATCGGCTGGCTGTGCTGGAAAGGCGGGTTGCGGAGCATCTCGGCTTTGCGCGCGTGCTGACCAGCGTCGGGCAGGTCTATCCGCGCTCGCTCGACCTCGATGCGGTGACTGCGCTGGCCCAGCTGGTCGCGGGGCCGTCCAACCTGGCCACGTCGATCCGGCTGATGGCCGGCCACGAGCTGGTGACCGAGGGCTTCCAGGTCGGACAGGTCGGATCGTCGGCCATGCCGCACAAGATGAACACCCGCTCGGCCGAGCGCGTCAACGGGCTCGCTGTGGTCGTCCGCGGCAGCGTGACGATGCTCGGCGAGCTTGCCGGCGACCAGTGGAACGAGGGCGACGTCTCCGACTCCGTCGTGCGTCGGGTGGCAATGCCGGACGCGTTCCTCGCCACCGACGGGTTGTTCGAGACGATGCTGACCGTGCTCGACGAGTTTGGCGTCTTTCCCACCGTCGTCGCCCGTGAGCTCGACCGCTACCTGCCGTTCCTGGCCACCACCAAAGTGTTGACCCACGCCGTGCGACAGGGGGCCGGTCGCGAGTCCGCCCACGCTGCGGTGCGCGAGCACGCGGTCGCGGTCGCTGTCGCGATGCGCGAGACGGGGGTGGAGCGCAACGACCTGCTCGATCGGCTCGCCGCCGACCCGCGGCTCGGCCTGACCAGGCAGACACTCGACGACGCGATTGCGCGTCCACTCGGCTTCACCGGAGCCGCGGCCGGCCAGGTGGACTCACTGGTGGCGCGGGTGGAGGCGGTGGCGGCCAAGCACCCCGACGCCGCCGCGTACGTGCCGGGGACGATCCTGTAGGCCCGACAACCCGGCGCCGGCTGACGGCGTTCAGGCCGCGTCTCCCGGGTGAGCGCCAACAGTCCTAGAGTTCCGTGGTGACCGTCGCGACGTTCGCCGCAGCCACCCATCTGCACGCCGGCAAGGTGCGCGACCTGTACGCGCTCGGCGACGGCACCTTGCTGATGGTGGCGAGCGACCGCATCTCGGCCTACGACTTCGTGCTCGAGACCCCGATTCCCGACAAGGGGCGGGTGCTGACCGAGCTGTCGTTGTGGTGGTTCGAGCGGCTCGCGGACCTCCTGCCGCATCATGTCGTGTCCACGGAGCTCCCGGCGGGAGCGCCCATGGAGTGGGCCGGACGGGCGGTGGTGGTGGAGCGCCTCGACATGATCGGTGTCGAGTGCGTGGCCCGCGGCTACCTCGCCGGTTCGGGGGTGGAGCAGTACGCCACCACCGGCGCGGTGTGCGGTGTTGGGTTGCCGCCCGGCCTCGTCGAAGGCTCAGCCCTGCCCCGGCCAATCTTCACGCCCACCACGAAGGCGGCGGTGGGCAGCCACGACGCGCCAATGACCTACGCCGACGTGGAGCACGAGGTCGGAGCCGACCTGGCGGCGCAGCTGCGCGTGATCACGGTCGAGGTCTATCGGCGCGGGCACGAGATCGCGCGCGATCGCGGCATCGTGCTCGCCGACACCAAGATCGAGCTGGGGCGTCGCACCGACAACACGCTGGTGCTGGCCGATGAGTTGCTCACCCCAGACTCGTCACGGTTCTGGCCGGCCGATGGTTGGTCCCCCGGCAGCCCGCAACCGTCATTCGACAAACAGTTCGTGCGCGACTGGCTGACCTCGACCGAGAGCGGCTGGGACCGCTACTCGGGTGAGCCTCCCCCGCCGCTGCCCGCAGAGATCGTCGCAGCGACCCGGGGCCGCTACGTCGAGGCCTACGAGCGTGTCACCGGTCGCCGACTGGCCTGAGGTCGAGGTGCCGCGGCGACGCCCGCTCCTCGTACCACCACGTGGTGACCTGCGCCGACCCCCGCAGGCTCACCTGCTCGTGCGCACCACCGTGGCCGACCTGCAGGGTGCACCTGACGTCGTCGCCGGCCAGCACGGCCGCGCACGTGTCGTTGCAGCCGAGCGGGATCACGTTCCGCATTGCCATGTCCTACCGTCCTCGGTCCGGGTGTCGGCGGCAGCAGGTCAGCGCGGCCCGCCGAGCCAAGTCACTTGAGGTCACGCTGGGTGTTCGGGGCGTGACGGCTCAGGTATGGGTAGGCCATTCGGACAATTTTTGTCGCTTTCGCAGTCCTCGCCTCAGCGGTGCTGCTGGGCGCGCGCCCGTCGCGCCTAGAGTTGCGTCGTCTCGGTCTGCCCAGCCAGGGAGCCCCATGCCCCGCGTCGTCGTCGATGTCATGCCGAAGGACGAGATCCTCGACCCACAGGGCCGCGCGGTCCACGGAGCGCTGCGGCGCCTCGGGTTCGACGGCGTCGCCGACGTACGACAGGGCAAGCGGTTCGAGCTCACGATCGACGACGTCTCCCACGAGGCGCTTGCCGAGGTGCGTCGGATTGCCGAGACGCTGTTGTCCAACCCGGTCATCGAGAGCTTCGCCGTACGCGTGGAGGACGGCAGGTGAGGCTGGGGGTGGTCACCTTCCCGGGCTCGCTCGACGACGTCGACGCCGCCCGCGCAGTGCGCATCGTCGGCGCAGAGCCGATGAGGCTCTGGCACGGCGAGCACGACCTGCACGGTGTCGACGCTGTGGTGCTGCCCGGCGGCTTCTCCTACGGCGACTACCTGCGCTGTGGTGCCATCGCCCGCTTCGCGCCGGTGATGACCGAGGTGATCGACGCCGCCGCCCGGGGGATGCCCGTGCTCGGCATCTGCAACGGCTTCCAGATTCTCTGCGAGTCGCACCTGCTCCCGGGCGCCCTGATCCGCAACGAGCACCAGCAGTTCGTGTGCCGTGACCAGCGACTTCGCATCACCAATGCCTCGACGGCGTGGACGAACGCCTACGAGCCGGGCGCCGAGATCGTCGTGCCCATCAAGAACGGCGAGGGTGGCTACGTGGCCGACTCGGCCACCCTCGACCGGCTCGAGGGTGAGGGACGGGTCGTGGCTCGCTACGTCGACGTCAATCCCAACGGTTCGTTGCGTGACATCGCGGGAATCTGCAACCCCGGCGGTACGGTCGTCGGCCTGATGCCGCACCCAGAGCATGCAGTGGAGTCGCTGTGCGGTCCCGGCACCGACGGGCTCGGGTTCTTCACCTCGGCCTTGACGGCCCTGCTGGCCCGCGCCTGAGGCTCCGGCATCGTCGAACCCCCCTTCGGGGCCACGTCGGCGGGGAGCGTCAGCCGGCGGCGACCAGGCCGACCGCGCAGCCGGCGAGCAGCAGACCCAGCCCCTGGGCCTTGCCGATCCGTTCATGCAGCAGGACCGCGGCGAGCAGCACGGTCGTGGCCGGATACAGCGACGACATGACGGCCGCCACCGTCAGCAGCCCCGTCTGGGCGGCGAGCAGGAACAGCACCGTCGCGGCAGTCCCGAACACGCCCACCCCCACGGCCTGCACGGCCGCCCGGCCCCGCGGCACCCAGCTCGCTCCGAGCATGATCGCCAGCACGATGGTGGCTGGGACCGAGACGGCATAGGACATCGCCAGCGGCCCGAGCCCCGCCGTGTCGCGAACCTGACCGAGGGCCGAGAACAGCAGCCCGAAGCCGAGCCCGGCCAGCAACCCGTCGGTCAGCTCGCCCGCCCGTCCCCGGCGGCGAGGGGCGTGCGTCCCGCCCGGCGCTTCGATGGCCAGGGACACCAACCAGATCGCGGGGAAGGCGCACGCCACCCCGATCCAGGTCAGTGCGTTGGGCCGCTCGCCGCTGGCGATACCGACGGCGACGGGGAGGAGCGCTGCCCCCACCGCCGACACCGGTGCGACGACAGTCATCGACCCGGCGCCGAGCCCCCGGTAGAGGAACGCCGCGCCAAAGCCGCCTCCGACACCGGACAGCGCGCCCCACGCCCAGGCAGCGGGTTCCGGGTCACCCCAGGACAGCGTCGCCACGAGCAGGGTGAGCACCGCGGCCGACGCCTGTGCGGCCACCGCGACCGCCCACGGGCTCGAGCGACGCGACAAGATGCCGCCGGCGAAGTCCGAGATCCCGTACGCGGCCGCTGACCCCAACGCCAGGAGCACGACCATGCGCCGACCATACGGACGCTGCGCGCGATGGCAGCGGACCCGGTTGGAGGAGGACCGGCTGGTGCTGCGCCGGTTGGACCGCTGACGACCGAGCACCGTTCGCCGAGCTGAACGCCGGCCCTGAGGTGATGCGCTACTTTCCGGCCCTGCTGGCCACCGGACGCAGTCCGATGCGTTCGCCGCCCGGATCGCCGCCGGGTTCGACGCCGACGGCTTCGGGCTGTGGGTGTCCGCCCCGTCTCGCAGGCGTCGGTAGCCTTCTGGCCGATGACTGACCGCCACGTGGACACCGTCGAGCTGGCCGCCGCGAGCCCCGATCTACCGCAGCCGTGGGCCGAGCTGGGTCTTCGCGACGACGAGTACGAGCGGATCCGCACGATCCTCGGACGACGGCCCACGGGCTGCGAGCTGGCGATGTACTCGGTCATGTGGTCCGAGCACTGCTCGTACAAGTCGAGCAGGGTGCACCTGCGCCGGTTCGCCGAGCTGCCGCAAGAGACACCACTCGGCAAGACCCTGGCCGGCATCGGCGAGAACGCGGGCGTGATCGACATCGGCCAGGGCTGGGCGGTGACGTTCAAGATGGAGTCGCACAACCACCCGAGCTATGTGGAGCCGTACCAGGGTGCCGCGACAGGGGTCGGCGGCATCGTCCGCGACATCCTCGCGATGGGTGCCCGACCAGTGGCGGTCATGGACTCGCTGCGCTTCGGGCCGCTCGACGCACCCGACACCGTCCGGGTGATGACCGGGATCGTGGCCGGGGTCGGCGGATACGGCAACTGCCTCGGCCTGCCCAACATCGGCGGCGAGGTCGCCTTCGACGAGACGTACGCCGGCAACCCCCTGGTCAATGCCCTCTGCGTGGGCGTGCTGCGGCATGAGCAGCTGCACACCGCGCACGCGAGCGGGGCCGGCAACCTGGTCCTGCTCTACGGCGCGCGGACGGGAGGTGACGGTATCGGCGGGGTGTCCGTGCTCGCCAGCGAGACCTTCACCACTGCCGGCGATGGGCTGTCGGGCGGACCCACCAAGCGCCCGAGCGTCCAGGTCGGCGACCCGTTCATGGAGAAGTTGTTGATCGAGTGCACCCTCGAGCTGTTCGCCGAGGGTCTGGTGAGCGGCATCCAGGACCTCGGCGGTGCCGGGTTGTCGTGTGCGACCTCCGAGCTTGCCAGCGCAGGTGACGGCGGCATGCGGGTGCGGCTCGACCAGGTGCCGCTGCGTGACTCGTCGCTCGCGCCCGAAGAGATCCTGATGAGCGAGAGCCAGGAACGGATGATGGCTGTCGTCGAGCCGCAGCACGTCGAGCGGTTCCTGGCGGTGTGCGCCCGCTGGGAGGTCGAGGCGACCGTGGTCGGCGAGGTCACCACCGGCAACCGGTTGGTCGTGAGCTGGTCCGAGCAGACCGTCGTGGACGTACCACCCCGCACCGTTGCCCACGACGGACCTGCCTACGAGCGCCCCATCGCCCGACCGGCCGAGCAGGACGCGCTCCAGGCCGACGCTGCGGAGCGGCTGCCGCGCCCGCGTACCGGCGCCGAGCTGCGGGCCACCCTGCTGCGGATGGTCGCCTCTCCCAGCTGCGCCGACAAGTCGTGGGTCACCAACCAGTACGACCGGTACGTGCGCGGCAACACGGTGCTCGCGCCTCCCGCCGACGCCGGTGTGGTGCGGGTCGACGAGCAGACCGGCCTCGGGGTCGCGGTCGCCACCGATGGCAACGGGCGCTTCGCTCGCCTCGACCCTTACGCCGGTGCGCAGCTGGCCCTGGCCGAGGCCTGCCGCAACGTCGCGGTCTCGGGCGCCCGGCCGCTCGCAGTGACCGACTGCCTCAACTTCGGTTCGCCCGAGGACCAGGCCGTCATGTGGCAGTTCGAGCGCGCAGTGCAGGGACTCACCGACGGTTGTCGGGCGCTCGGGCTGCCGGTGACCGGCGGCAACGTCAGTTTCTACAACCAGACCGGCGACACGCCAATCCTGCCGACGCCGGTCGTAGGGGTGCTCGGCGTGCTGCCTGATGTGGCGCGACGGGTGACGCCGCACTTTCGCTTTGCGGGACAGGCGATCTGGTCCCTGGGTGACACTCGTGACGAGCTGTCGGGCTCACAGTGGGCTCTCGTCGAGCACGGGCACCTCGGCGGGCTGCCGCCGGTCGTCGATCTCCGCGCCGAGCGCGCCCTCGTCGAGCTCTTGTGGCAGTCGGCCGACGCCGGGGTGCTCGCAGCCGCACATGACGTGTCCGACGGCGGCCTGGTCCTGACGCTGGTCGAGTCGTGCCTGCGTCACGGGGTGGGCGCCTGCGTGCGGCTGCCTGCCGGAGTCGATCCGACGGTCGCACTGTTCGCGGAGTCCGCAGGGCGAGCCGTCGTCGCCGTCGCGCCCGCCGACGAGCAGCGGTTCGCCGAGCTGGCGGCGGCGCACGCCGTTCCCTGCGCCCGGATCGGTGTGGTGACGGGCGCCGACCCCGAGCCGACGATCCTGCTGGAGGATCTGTTCAGCGTGTCGCTGGCCGAGCTGCGCACCGCTTGGGAGGCGACCCTGCCTGCGGCCATGCACGGTGAGGCGACTGCTCGGCCACGCCGAGCCGGTGGCTCAGAGCCGGCCGCGGTTTGAGCATCCGCCACTGCGTGCCGTCGACGACACCGGTGCGGGCGCGGTCGACCCGCTGCAGGTGCGCGGTGGCACGGTCGCTCGACCTCAGCGGCAGCCGGCTAGCGTCGTCGGCGTGCCTGCCCGCCTTCGTCGCGCGCCCAAAGCCGACGTGACCGCCGCGCTCGCCCGCGTCGAGTCCGGCGCGGCCTCGCCCGCCGACGAGCGGCTCCTCGTCACCCACCTGCTGGCGGTGCTGATCGAGCAGGCCCCAGGCGCAAGCGTGGAGGTGCGCGTGCCGCCCTACGCGGTGGCGCAGTGCGTGCCCGGTGCCCGGCACACCCGCGGCACCCCGCCGGCTGTTGTCGAGAGCGACGCCACGACATGGATCGCACTGGCCACCGGCCGCGAGTCGTGGGCCACCGCGGTTGCCGACGGGCGGGTCGTGGCCTCGGGCGAGCGATCCGACCTGTCGCCGCTGCTACCGCTCACCGGCTGACGAAGACGCCCGTGTGCGCACCAGCACTTGTCGCGGCGCCGCAAGTTCCGTTTACGCCACACGCACGGGTCGCGAACTGTAGCGTCCACACAGACCGCCCGTGGGCGCCCATTGACGACAGCAGAGAGCGGCTCCAGTGATGACATCTCGCATCCGTCTCATTGCCGTGGGGATGTCGGTGCTCGCGCTCGGCTCCCTCGGACTGGTGGCGGGTGGTCCCGCGGCAGCCGATCTGGACCAGTGGGAGCCGCCACAGGTCGTCGACCCCGCCGGCACCGACGCGCGTGAGCCGGCGCTGACCAGCACGCAACACGGTCGGGCTGTCGTCGTCTACGGGCGTGAGCGCGGCGTGTGGGTGTCCAGCCGCGCACCCGGAGCCGACGCGTCCTGGGCGGCGCCGCAGCGCCTCGACAACGCTCCGCGCGGTTCCGTCGCAGGCCCGCTGGCAACCGGGAGCGGCGGCGGCGCGACGGTCTTCCTCGCGAACAAGGGCTTCTTCGCCCACATGAGCCCGACGGGCCAGTGGGGCGACGCACGTCCATTCCCCTACCAAGACCTGTTCACCCCCGCGAAGGCGATCGCGCGGCCGGTCTCCGGCGTCGTCACCGTCGGCACGACTGGCTACGGCCGGGTGCGCGCGGCGGTCAAGCCCTCGCATGAGCCCTGGCAGCTGTCCCCCGGCCTCGACCTGGGTTACGCAGTGGCCAGGGGGCTCTGGTATGGAGGCGCCGGCCGCGTGCACCTCCTCGTCGCCCAGCACGCACACGCCGACCGCCATTCCAGAGGGCTGTTCGAGGTTGTGCTGCGCAGGGACCAAGGCGACCTGGTGTGGGGCCCGCTGAGGCCGCTGCGCTCCGGCGGCGGCACTCTGGCCTCCGTGAGCGACGTCTCCGTTCTCAACACGGCCGACGGCGCAATCACGGTGCTGTGGCAGGAGTACGACGCACAGTTCCCCTTCCGGCTTCGACAACTCGTTCGCCACCGCGACGCCGCGGGAGACTGGTCGCCAATCCGCCGGCTGCCGGTCCCTGCCTTGCCTGCACTTGTCGGTGCCCTCGACGACAGCGGAACCACCCGGCTGTCCTACGTGACCCGCATCACCGACAGTCGCGCCTACCAGGTGATTACCAGAAAGTTGTTGCCTGACGGCGCCCTGACCGATCCTGTGCAGTTGGACGGACCGATCCCCCACGACGCCTTTCCCAACCTCGACGGCGCGACGGCGCCCGGCGGTGCCCTGCTGCTGCGGTGGCGTTCGATCGGCGACGACACCGTTGAACAGCACTTCTTCCGCTGCCTGCCCGGGGCGGACTGCGCCAGCGTCGGTTCGGTTGTCGGGCCGCGGGAGGTGAGCCGCTTCTCCCTGCTGGCGGTGACTCCTGCCGGCGCGGCTCTTGTGGCCGGGGTCGACGCCGTCGAGGGGTGCCCCGCGGGACAACTGTGCTCGCGCCGACTGCCGCCGTCCTGACCGGGGCACCGTGCCGTTGACGAAGTCTTCCGTCCCCGCCGCTCGCTCTGCGGTCGAGGGGTGCCGGACCTAGGGTCGCGAGCATGCCCGACGCCGCCCGGACCGCTGTCCTCCGATCGGCTGTCGTCGGCGTGCTGCCCCAGGTACGCGAGTGGCTCGACGAGCTGGTGCGGATCCCGTCGGTCAGCGATGTCGACGGCGACGCCCCCGAGGTGCGTCGCAGCGCCGAGGCGGTCGCGCGGATGCTCACCGATGCCGGTTTCGCGGAGGTCGACACGGTTCGGGAGGGCGGCCGGCCGGCGGTCATCGCGCGACACCCGGCCCCCGCCGGCGCTCCGACCGTGTTGCTGTACGCCCATCACGACGTGCAACCGGCCGGCGACGAGGCCGAGTGGGACTCGCCGCCCTTCGAGCCGAGCGAGCGCGCCGGCCGGCTGCACGGTCGCGGTGCTGCCGACGACAAGGCCGGGATCGCCGCGCACCTTGCGGCGTTCCTCGCCCATGACGCGCGGCCTCCTGTCGGGGTGACCGTGTTCGTCGAGGGCGAGGAGGAGTCGGGCTCCGAGTCGCTCCCCGCGATCCTCCAACGCCACCGCGACCGGCTCGCCGCCGACGTCGTCGTCATCGCCGACTCGGGCAACTGGGACATCGGGGTCCCTGCTCTCACGACGTCGCTGCGCGGGATCGCCAACTGCATCGTGGAGGTGCAGACCCTCGAGCACGGAGTGCACTCGGGCATGTTCGGCGGCGTGGCGCCGGACGCGATCACGACCCTGGCCCGGCTGCTCGCTTCGCTGCACGACGACGAGGGCAACGTGGCCGTGAGCGGTCTGGGCTCCGGCCCGGCGAGCGACCTGGACTATCCCGAGCACCGCCTGCGCGCCGAGGCCGGCATGCTCGACGGCGTCAGTCAGATGGGGTCTGGCCCGGCCGTGGAGCGGCTCTGGACCCGTCCTGCCATCTGTGTCACCGGCATCGACGCCCCGGCGGCCGCGCACGCCTCGAACACGCTGGTGCCCCTCGCTCGCGCCAAGGTGAGCCTGCGGGTGGCGCCCGGCGACGACTGCCACGACGCACTAGCCGCGCTGACCCGGCATCTCCAGGCGCACGCACCCTGGGGGGCGCATGTGCGGGTTGTCGACCCCGACCTGGGGCAGCCGTTCACCATTGACGCCCGGGGGCCGGCGTACGACGCGGCGCGCGCGGCCTTCACCGCCGCCTGGGACGGCGCGGCGCCGGTCGACATCGGTGTCGGTGGGACGATCCCGTTCATCGCCGAGCTCGCCGCCGCCTTCCCCGCTGCGGCGATCCTGGTCACCGGTGTCTGCGACCCAGACACCCGACCGCATGGTGCCAACGAGGGCCTGCACCTCGACGAGTTCGCGAAGGTGTGCCTGGCCGAGGCGTTGCTGCTCGACCGCCTCGGCGCCTAGCTCGAGCACCACCTGTCACCACGAACGCGGCCCAGAGCCCCAACTGGCGGTGACAGCCCGACGAGCCGGCGCGCCGTACGATGGGCGGGTGCCTGGTGGAGACGGTCGACTCACCGACCAGCTCGACCCACACGACCTCGGCCCACAGGACGCGTGCGGAGTGTTCGGTGTGTGGGCGCCGGGTGAAGACGTCGCCAAGCTCGTCTACTACGGCCTGTTCGCCTTGCAGCACCGCGGTCAGGAGTCTGCCGGCATCGCCGTCAGCAACGGTCGGCAGATCGTCGTCTACAAGGACATGGGACTCGTCTCGCAGGTGTTCGACGAGTCGACCCTCAAGTCGCTCAAGGGCCATCTCGGGGTCGGGCACAGCCGCTATTCGACGACGGGTGCAAGCACCTGGCTCAACGCGCAGCCGGCCTTCCGACCTACCGCGGGTGGCGCGATCGCCCTCGCTCACAACGGCAACCTCACCAACACACGCGAGCTGGTCGGCCTGCTCGACAAGCGAGCCGCCGACGCGGGCGAGCTGGTGGCAGCACCCAGCCGGGACATCGAGACCACCGACACGGGTGTGATGACCGCGCTGCTCGCGTCCTACCCCGACCGGTCGCACGAGGACGCCGCCGAGGCCGTGCTCTGCGCGCTTCGCGGCGCGTTCTCGCTGGTGTGGATGGACGAGGGCACGCTCTACGCCGCTCGCGACCCGCAAGGCATCCGCCCGCTGGTGCTCGGCCGCCTGGAGCGAGGCTGGGTCGTTGCCAGCGAGACCGCCGCGCTCGACATCGTCGGCGCCTCGTACGTGCGCGAGATCGAGCCGGGGGAGCTGGTCGCCGTCGACGCGCACGGGCTGCGCACCCGCCGGTTCGCCCCGGCCGAGCCCAAGGGCTGCCTGTTCGAGTTCGTCTACCTTGCCCGGCCCGACACCCGGATCTCCGACCGGCGGGTGCACACGGTGCGGGTCGAGATCGGACGCCGCCTGGCCCGCCAGCACCCGGTGGAGGCCGACCTGGTCATCCCGGTCCCCGAGTCGGGCACCCCCGCGGCGATCGGCTATGCCGAGGCGTCGGGTATCCCCTACGGGCAGGGGCTGGTCAAGAACTCGTACGTCGGGCGGACGTTCATCCAGCCCAGCCAGACAATCCGCCAGCTGGGTATCAGGCTCAAGCTCAACCCGCTGCGCGACGTCATCGCCGGCCAGCGGCTGGTCGTCGTCGACGACACGATCGTGCGCGGCAACACCCAGCAGGCGCTGGTGCGGATGCTGCGCGAGGCGGGCGCCGCCGAGGTGCACGTGCGCATCTCCAGCCCGCCGGTGAAGTGGCCGTGCTTTTATGGCATCGACTTCGCCAGCCCCGCCGAGCTGATCGCGAGCGGGCTGAGCATCGACGAGATCTGCACCACGCTCGGCGCCGACTCGCTCGGATACGTCGACCTCGACGAGCTGATCGCCGCGACCGAGGTGCCTGCCGACCAGCTGTGCCGGGCGTGTTTCGACGGCGTCTACCCGGTTCCGCTGCCACCCGCCGACCAGCTCGGCAAGGACCTGCTCGAGCTCCCCCCTCCTGCCGCGGGCTCCGCAATTGCGGGGAAGTGGGTGGCGGATGCTCCGGCCGAGCACACGGTTGCCCGCAATCGCGGGGGTGGGTGAGGTGGCGGGTCGCGCCGCGACGTATGCCGCCGCCGGGGTGGACATGGTCGCGGGCGAGCGTGCGGTGCATCTGATGCGCCGCTGGGTGGACAAGGCACGACGGCCCGAGGTGGTGGGCGGCATCGGTGGGTTCGCCGGTCTTTTCGACGCCTCTGCCCTGAAGGCCTACGAGCGGCCGCTGCTCGCGACGTCGGCCGACGGCGTCGGCACCAAGGTGTCGATCGCGCAGGCCATGGATCGGCACGACACCATCGGCTTCGACCTCGTCGGGATGCTCGTCGACGACCTCGTGGTGTGCGGGGCCGAGCCGCTTTACGTCACTGACTACATCGCCTGCGGACGGTTGGTGCCGGAGCGAGTCGCGGCGATCGTCCAGGGGGTCGCCGAGGCGTGCGTGCTCGCTGGATGCGCGTTGCTCGGCGGCGAGACCGCCGAGCACCCGGGTCTGCTGGGACCAGACGACTTCGACCTCGCGGGCGCCACCACCGGGGTGGTCGAGGCCGACCGGCTGCTCGGCCCCGGCCGGGTCCGTGCCGGTGATGTGCTGGTGGCCATGGCTTCGTCGGGGCTGCACAGCAACGGCTACTCGCTGGTGCGGCACGTCCTGCTCGAACGAGCCGGCTGGGCACTCGACCGGGAAATCGTCGACCTGGGTCGCAGCCTCGGCGACGAGCTGCTCGAGCCGACACGTATCTACGCCCGTGACTGCCTGGCCCTGGCCGGAGCAGCGGACGTGCATGCGATGTCGCACGTCACCGGCGGCGGGTTGGCGGCAAACCTGGCCAGGGTCCTGCCGACGGGAGCGGGCGCGCAGGTGTCGAGAGCCACCTGGACGCCGCAACCTGTCTTCGGCGTGGTCGGGAGCGCAGGGGGTGTCGACCGCGACGAGCTGGAGCGCACGCTCAACATGGGTGTCGGCATGGTCGCCGTTGTTGCGGCCGACGCGGCCGATGCCGCCGTCCGGCTGCTCACTGCGCGCGGGCTCCCCGCGTGGGTGTGCGGCGAAGTGGTGGCCCGCGCTGCTGGTGACGTGCAGCTGCATGGTGAGCATCCCTGACCTCACCGACGGTGACCCTCGCCGGATCGTCGCGACTGGCCGCAATCTGGCCGGTGTGCGGAATGCCCGTGCCGCGGGGTACCGTTACACGTACGAGAGATCTGATGACACCGGCCGGGCGCCGCTGCGGTATTCCCGGCTCGACCTGTGCAAGGGGGTCGGACCCATGGGCCGCGGCCGAGCCAAGGCAAAGCAGACGAAGGTTGCCCGAGAGTTGAAGTACCGCAACCAGGGCACTGACTTCACCCAGCTGCAACGTGAGCTGCACGGTGACGAGCGAGACGACGCCGCTGGCACGGGAACGTCCGCTGTCGACGAGGTTGACGACTACGACCCGTACTCGAGCCACGCAGACACCGGCGACGCCGAGTCGACCGCCCGCTGACGCTCCCGGCCGTCGGCAGCCTCAGCCGCCTGCGGCCTGCGCCATCCGCTGCTCGGCCATGCTGTCCGCAGCCTCTGACGGCGGCACACCCTCGGCGGCCGCCCGGGTGAGCACCGCGAACGTGGTGTCGTAGATCCTGGTGACCTTTTCTCGCGCATCGACGATGGACGAGCCCTCGCGCTCCGCGGCGACCTGCACCAGTCCGCCCGCGTTGACGCAGTAGTCGGGGGCGTACACGATGCCTCGGTCCCGCAGCTGCTTCTCCACCCCGGGGTGGGCAAGCTGGTTGTTGGCGCCGCCGCACACCGCCGCCGCCCGCAGCATCTCCACGGTCGCGTCGTCGAGCGCCCCACCGAGGGCGCACGGCGCATACACGTCGAGTGGAAGCCGCACCAGCTCCGCGGTATCGGCCACGGTCTCGACCTGCGGGTGTGCCGACACCACCGCCCGCACTGCAGCCGCGTCGACGTCTGTGACCAGCACCGTCGCCCCCTCCGCGACCAGGTGGTCGACCAGGTGCCGGCCGACCTTGCCCACGCCGGCAACGCCGACCCGCCGGCCGGTCAGACCCGGCTCGCCCCACACGTGCTGGGCGGCGGCTCGCATTCCCTGCAGCACTCCATAGGCGGTCAGCACCGACGAGTCGCCGAGCCCGCCGCCTGCCTCGCTCCGCCCGCTGACGTAGGCGCAGGTCTGCGCCACCACATCCATGTCCTGCGGGTAGGTGCCCACGTCGCAGGCGGTGACATAGCGTCCACCGAGGGACTGGACGGCGCTGCCGTAGGCGCGCAGCAGCTCCTCGGTCTTGTCCGTCCGGGGATCGCCCAGGATCACCGCCTTGCCGCCACCAAGGTCGAGCCCCGCCAGGGCCGCCTTGTAGGACATGCCCTGGGACAGGGCGAGCACGTCGTCGAGTGCTCGCCACTCGTCGGTGTACGGATAGAAGCGCGTCCCACCGAGGGACGGCCCGATCGCTGTCGAGTGGATCGCCACGATGCAGCGCAGGCCGGTATGCCGGTCGCTGCTGAACACGACCTGCTCGTGCTGGGACTGTCGAGCGAAGACACCGCTCCGTGCTGCCGTCACGAGCCAACTATGGACTACCTCCATGCCCGGCCCGGACGGCACCGGCGGCCCTGGGCTAGTGTCGCCCCGTGCTGCCGTACGCCGCCTACCTGCGGGTGTACGAGCCGGCCGAGGTGCTGGCCGGCGGGGTGGCGCCCGTCGCCTCCGGCGGGTCGGTCCCCGACCCGTGCGAGCTCACCAGGGCCGAGCAGCTGCGCTCATTGCACGCCGCCGTCCGAGCTCCTGCGCTGGCCGCTCCTGGGCCTGCTCACGGCGAGGCGGCCTTCGAGCTCGAACGCGAGGGGCGAGTCTTCGTCGCACCCACCGACGAGCAGCTGCGCGGCTGGCTGTCGCTCGCCAGACTCGTGGGCACGCTCCCGCCCGCCGCCGTACGAGCGCTCACCAGCATCGCCGTGGTCGACGGCGCCGACGCGGCGTTGCGGTCGTGGCGCCGCGACCATCCTGACTCCGCCGAGCACGTGCGTGAGGCGACCTGGCGGCTGCCGATGCCGTGGTTGCTGGTCCCCGCGCCCGCCGAGCGGGAGAACTACGACCTGGGCGAGCGCACCTCGCTGCGCTACCTGACGCCAATGGTGCAGGCCAGGCGCCGGGTCGCCCGGGCGCACGCCGCGGCTCGCCGGCACTTTCCCGACTCCGAGGAGCTCCTCGAACTCACCGACCTGGGGCGTTGGCTAGAGACCTTTCATGCCCACGGCTGGGTCGAGCTCGATCTCGCCGGCCTCGGTCCCGTCTTGCACGAGGTGGACCGGGCGGAACCGGATCGGTCGCTGGTCGAGCTCGCATCGGCAGTCCGGGCGCTGCGTGCCGGGCGGGTCGACGAGAGTGTCAGCCGATACCAACGAGTCGCCGGGTGGTGGGGCGGGCTCGCACTGCGCGAGCACGCGAACTGATCGACGGGTCAGTACGCTCGAGTGGGAACCCTTGGGGTGAGGTTGTTCGTTTTCCGGTCAACGGGTGTCCCGTTCTGTCACACTGATTTGGGGCATACAGGTTGTCACCCAGACCGAGGGGACGACACAGGAGAGGGACCCGATGAACACGCAGCCAACGCAGACCGAGGCTCTCTTGACACCGTCCGAGGTTGCGGCCTTGTTCCGCGTGGACCCCAAGACCGTCACCCGATGGGCCAAGGCGGGCAAGCTCAGCTCGATCCGCACCCTGGGCGGTCACCGGCGCTACCGCGAGAACGAGGTCCGTGCCCTGCTCGCTGGAGCGGGCGCAAGCCTTCCCGAGCAGCGCGGTCCGGCCAACACCTGAGCGTCGCACGGCCGCGCCCCCTTGGGTCACCCGTGGGCGGCAGCTGATCGGTGGGGGTGCCGGTGCCAGCGTGGCGGCTTAGGCTGTCACCGAAAGCCGCAAGCTCTGGCCGGGCCCCCGGCCGCCAACCGGAGGAGACACCATGCGCCCTCGCATCCTCACTGCCGTTGCCGCGACCCTTACGACGCTCGGCGTGACCACCGCGTCCCTGCTCGTCGCACCCGTCACCGCTGTGGCCGACTCGGACGTCGACGCCAAGAAGGGTCGTTTCACCCGGGTCGCCGTGGCGCCAGCGTTCTATCAGAAGCTGCAGAACAACCGGATCACGCCGTCGCCGACCGACCCTGCCAGTCTGTTCGTCTACGAGGGCACGCCGGCCTTCCGGTTCCCGATCGTCGAAGCGTCCAACAACGACGCCAGGCTCGAGCACGTGGGGGGCATCAAGTTTGCCCGTGGCGACACCTACGCCACCATCAAGGCGTTCACCATCAAGGCGCGTCAGGGCAAGGTCTCGGCCAAGATCGTCATCAGCGGCGAGCGGCCCTTCCGCGACAACGTCTTCCTCATCCGCAAGTCCAACCGCCCCAGGCTCGGCGACGTGCGCCTGGTGCTGAACCGTGCCTCGGCCAACGGCCTCAACTTCGTCTTCGACACCAACAACTTCGACGCCTACGAGAACGTCGGCTTTGCCTCCGTCGTCCGCCGGAGCGCCGGCGGAGGCAGGTAGCGGCGCCGTACCCTGAGGCCGACGAGCACGTCGATGACGATGCGGCCCACGGCACAGCCGCGGTCGTCCCCCGTTGCGTACCTCGGCAGGTTCGTTGGGCCGCCCACGACGGCCGGCTGACCGACCTGGGGCCAGAATCGCCCTCCGTCTCTTGCGCCCCTGGTCAGCGACAACTGGACGGATCACTTCACCTGGACCGGGCTCGGACCGTTCCGACCGCGGAGCATCGCAAAGCAGCTCGACCTGGTCGCGAGCGCACCAGGCCGGCTACCGGCTGCGAAACTGGGCGACACCCGACATCCCGCAGCGAGACCCGGACGACGTTGTGGTCCGTGCTCGCCGACAACGGCGTCGACCACGTCAGCACCGACGATCTGACCGGCCTGGCTGGCTCGCGGTGCGGACACTTGTCGCATCCTGAGCCCTCCGCGGGCCTGCCGCGACGTCAGCGGTCCGCGGGTACCGCCAGCTCACCGAGCAGGGACCAGTCGTCCTGCGGCACGGTCGCGTTGACGATCCGTGGCGTCGCGGCCAGATGGGGCGGCAGGGACTGCTGCGCCTGCTTGAAGTGCTCCGACTGGACGTGTGCCGCGCCGGCCTCGTCGTCACGAAAGGCCTCGATCAGCACGTACGTCGTCGGGTCCTCGACGTCGCGCGACCAGTCGAACCACAGGCACCCGGCCTCGGCGCGAGTCGCCCGGGTGAAGTCGGCCGCGATGTCGGGCCAGCTGTCGGCGTCGTCGGGAAGGATCTGGAACTTGGCGGTGATGATGATCATGACGCGCAGTCTGGCGCAGAGAGGGGGCGTTCCGGAACGACCCAGATGGCCTGCGCAGCCCGGGCGCCGATGGTGACCGAGTGGACGGCGCGATCGACGGTGATCGACATGATTCCCGCGTGCCTGAGGTTCTCGGTGACCAGCAGCCGACCGTCGAGCACCAGGTCGAGGGTGCCGAAGTAGCGCAGGTTGTCCGGCTCGGTATCGGCGAAGCGCACGATCTGACCCCCGTCACCCGCGCAGAGGTCGGCCAGCGACACCGCGTCGGGTCTGGCGATCTCTCCCTCGACCGAGGGGATCGGGTCGCCGTGCGGGTCGCGGCGGGGGTGGCCGAGGTGAGCGTCGATCCGATCGATGAAGGTGTCCGAGACGGCGTGCTCGATGACCTCGGCCTCCTGGTGGACCTCGTCCCAGCCATAGCCCAGTGACTCGACCAGGTAGGTCTCGATGAGCCGGTGCCGGCGGACCATCTGCAGCGCGAGCGGACGGCCGGTGTCGGTGAGCTCGACCGATCCGTAGGGCGCGTGGCTCACGAGGTCCTGCTCGACGAGTCGGCGCACGTTCTCGGAGACCGTCGACGCGCCCACCCCCATCTTCTGCATGATCATCTTGCTCGTCACCGAGACGTCGTCCCATTCGCCCGCCGACCAGATGACCTTGAGGTAGTCCTGCGCCACCGGGGTGAGGTCCGACAGCGACACCGTCATCGTCGAGATGCTCCGGTCGTGGGCCTGGTACGCAGCCGCATGGTCGTCACGCGCTGACGACAAGGCCGGTGACGTACAGGATGGCGATGCCGGCCAGGATACCGCCGACGCTTGCGGGATAGAGCGCTCGACCGGCCCGGTCGCGCATCGCGGGGACGAGCTGCACGATCACCTGGGCGATCGCACCGATCCCGATCCCGATGAGGAAGACAGCGACCTCCGCGTTGTACACGGACGCGCCGATCACGGCGCCCAGGATCGTCGGCCCCCCCGCGATCAGTCCCAGCAGGGCAACGCGCGCCAGCGAGGGTCGAGTGTTGCGGGCGAGCGGCGCCACGATCGCCAGCCCCTCGGTGGTGTTGTGCAAGGCGAAGCCGACGACCAGAAAGGCGCCCAGGGCGAGCTCGCCGATCGCGTAGGCCGAGCCGATCGCGAGCCCCTCCCCGAGGTTGTGCAACCCGATCCCGATCGCCACCAGCAAGGCGAGCTGGAAGCCGCCGGCGCCGGCCGCCTCGGACCGGTCCCGACGACCGCGCAGCGAGTGTCCGAGGGCGACCAGCGTGAAGTAGGCAAGCGCGGCGCCGACGAAGAGCAGCTCGATCCCCCCGAACGCGCCCGCACTCTGCGCGGCGACCTCGGCGCCCTCGAGGTAGCCGTCGACGGCGAGGAACCCGAGCAGGCCGACGGTGGCGGCCATGACGACCCGGATCCACCGCTCGGGCACACCGCGGAGGAACGGGAGGAACAGCATCCCGAGCGCCACCGGGACGACTCCCACGTACGTGCCGAGCAGCGCCATCAGCCCGTAGAAGCCGGCATCGGCCTCGGGCGTGGCGACGGCGACCTCGATCTGGTGCTCGACGGTCGCCCCCGACGAGGTCAGCATGGTGACGAGCAGCGGCGAACCTTCCTGCCAGGGATAGTCGAGGGTCAGCGTCTGGCTCTCCAGCGGGCCGGCTGCCTCGGGGCTCTCGGTGAAGTCGACGTAGGTGTCATTGACGAACACCTGCTCGACGTCGACCGCCTCGGGTCCGACGTTGCGCACGGCGAGCTCGATCTCGCCCGGCCGCAGGATCGTCTTCTCGACGCCTAGGTCCTCGACCGGTGGGCCACGCCGCTCGCCAAGGGTGGCTCCGCCGATCGTGAGCAGGGCGACCAGCGCACCAGCGATGAGGGCCAGTGGGACAAGCGCGAGCGTCCACGCGGGAACCCGGTCCAGCGTCAGGCCCTCGGCCTTGTCTCGTGTCGGTCGCTTCTCGGTCATCAGCTGACCTCGAAGAAGCCCATCCACCCGAGCTCGGCGAACTCGGTCTTGTGGGCATGGAACATGAACTTTCCCGGGTACCTGAAGCGCAGCTCGCAGATCCCGCGCTGGGCTTGGCCGAGGACCACGGTGTCGGTGAGCTCGCTCGGCTCGAGTCGGGTGCCGGTGGGGTAGTAGTCGAAGAACGTCGCGTGGGTGTGGAAGGAGTTGACCGGGTCGTACTCGAGCGTGTTCACCAGGTAGACCCGGATCAGCTCGCCGCGCCGGACCTGGATCGGTTCGTTCATGTGGTGGAAGGCGACCGTGTTGATGGCGTAGGTCTGATTGCCCTCGGCGTCGAAGTTGGTGTTGAAGCCGTTCATCACCATGACCATCTCGTCCGCCTCGGCACGGCCCTGCTTGGGGTCACAGACGAACGTGCCGTAGAGGCCGCGGGCGATGTGCTCGGCGAGCGGTCCCACATGGCAGTGGTAGAGGTGCAGGCCGAACGGCTCTGCCTCGAACTCGTATGTCGTCGCCGCACCCGGCTCGACGATTCCTGCGCCGATCCCGGGGACGCCATCCATCTCGGCGGGATGGAAGCCGTGGAAGTGGATGGTGTGCGGGTGCTCCGACCCGTTGACGAAGCGGACCCGCATCAGGTCGCCCTCGGTGGCCCGCAGCGTGGGGCCGGGAACGCGGCCGTTGTAGGTCCAGGCAGGGTACCTCACGCCGGGAGCGACCTCGATCTCCTTGTCCGCGGCGACGAGCTCGTACTCGCGCAGGATCCGCCCGCCGGGCAGGCGCGTCACCGTGCCGTAGTCGAAGTCCCGCAGGATGTCGGTCGGGTTGAAACCGTTGGCTGCGTGGTCGACGACGTCACCGAGCTGGAACGTCGGCCCCTCGCTCCCACCACCATGAGTCGCGTCGGCCATGGTGTCGGTTGAGTCGCCGCCGCGACGGAGGGTCGGTGCCAACCCCTCGTGGGCGGGGAAGGCCTGCTTCACCGCCGGCACCGCCACGCCGGCGGCAACGGCGCCACCCAGGAGGGCTCGGCGACTGATCGGAGGCATACCGCAGGCTACATCGAAGACTACAGGCTGCACAACTCAATCTATCGGGCAGCCGAAACTCCATGTCCGGGTCCTAATGATCTGGTCAGCGTCGATCAGGCACCGGCGTCACGGCTGCCTGCGGCGTCGTCGTCCAACCGCTGCGGTACCCGTGACTCGCTCGACCGGATTCGCCATGGCACCGGCCACACAGATGGACTCGAGGACCTCGCGTCGCCAAAGGAGATCGCACGCACGCCGCGGGGATCCGACCTGCTCGCTCGTACGGTGTCGTCGCGCGGAGTCTCCTGCCCAAGGGTGCGGATCTCGACAGCGGCGCGGTGGGCAGGGGCGGGGTCGAACCGCCGACCTTCCGCTTTTCAGGCGGACGCTCGTACCAACTGAGCTACCTGCCCTGGGGCTCGGCCGAGCCTACAGGGGCCGGGAGGTGGACAGCCTAGGCGACCCCGACGGGACTCGAACCCGCGGCCTCCGCCGTGACAGGGCGGCGCGCTAACCAGCTGCGCTACGGGGCCAGGATGATGCGTGCTGCGTCGTGAATGCTAACGCACGCCCGCTGCGTGCCCCCAACGGGATTCGAACCCGTGCTGCCGCCTTGAAAGGGCGGGGCGACCCTTTCCGACGACGGTCGGCCTGACCTGCGCCGATAAGCTCAAACCCCTACAGGGTCAAGAGTTTCAGGGGTTCCAGACGTTGTGCGGCGTCTCGTGTCGTCTCGCGCCGTTTCGCGTCCTCCTGCGGCCTGTGTGCGGCCTGGGGTAAGATTCGGGTAGTCGGTGAGTTCTCGTCAGCCCGACCTGTCGCGGCTTGGCGGCCGATGACCGAGGCCGAGCATCGAGCGAGAGTGCGCCGCGGTGAGCACCAACACCGGCAACAGCACCCTCGAGCCATCCTCGAGCGGGATCTTGCGCGGCGGGAACCACAGATCACACTGCGCTGCGT
>JACCWP010000132.1 GCA_013697585.1 Nocardioidaceae bacterium | reverse complement strand
TCCCCAACCTGGTCGTCAACGGGGCGTCCGGCATCGCCGTCGGGATGGCCACCAACATCGCCCCGCACAACCTGATCGAGGTCGTGCAGGCGCTGCGTCACCAGATCGAGCACCCTGAGGCCGACCTCGATGACGTGATGCGCTTCGTCCCCGGCCCGGACCTGCCCACCGGCGGCAAGATCATCGGCCTCGACGGCATCCGCGACGCCTACCAGACCGGACGGGGCTCGTTCCGGATGCGCGCCACCGCACGGATCGAGAACGTCACCCCCCGGCGCAAAGGCATCGTGGTCACCGAGCTGCCTTACAGCGTCGGCACCGAGAAGGTCGTCGAGCGGATCAAGTCGCTGGTGCAGGCCAAGAAGCTGCAGGGCGTCGCGGACATCAAGGACCTCACCGACCGGGCAAAGGGGCTGCGCCTGGTGATCGAGGTCAAGAACGGGTTAGTGCCTGAAGCACTGCTCGAGCAGCTGTACAAGCTGACGCCGATGGAGGACTCGTTCGGTATCAACGCGGTGGCGCTGGTCGACGGCCAGCCCCGCACCCTTGGGCTCAAGGACCTGCTGGAGGTCTTTCTCAGCCACCGACGCGACGTGGTTCGCCGCCGTAGCACGCACCGCAGGGGCCAGGCCGCGGACCGGCTGCACCTGGTCGAGGGGCTGCTGATCGCGATCCTCGACCTCGACGAGGTCATCCAGCTGATCCGCACCAGCGACGACCCCCCGACCGCGCGCGAGCGCCTGAGGCAGGTGTTCGACCTGTCGGATGTCCAGGCGACCCACATCCTCGACCTGCCGCTGCGCCGTCTCACCCGGCTGGCCCGGATCGAGCTGGAGCGCGAGCAGCAGACGCTGAGCGAGACCATCGGCGAGCTCGACGCGCTGCTGGCCGACCCGAACGTGCTCGATCGCACCGTCGCTGAGGAGCTGGCCCACACTGCCGCCGAGCACGGCACCCCGCGTCGCACGGTCCTGCTGGAGTCGGCCGGCCAGCCCGTCACCGCCGACACGCCGCTCGAGGTCACCGACGACCCGTGCCTGGTGCTGGTCGGCGCCACCGGGCTGCTCGCCCGCACCAGCTCGGCGGAGCCACCCGGACAGGGCGGTGGGCGCTCTCGCCACGACACGGTCCTCTCGGTGGTCAGTGCGACCAGCCGCGGTCACGTCGGCGTCGTCACGAGCACCGGGCGGCTGCACCGGCTCGCGGTGATCGACCTGCCGACGCTGCCCGCCACCGCGCACGCCCCGAACCTGCAGGGCGGGTCCCCGATCGCGGAGTTCCTGGCCCTCGGGCCAGGCGAACGCGTGCTCTGCCTCGCCGGGCTCGACCCCGCGGGCGCGGGCCTCGCCCTGGGTACGGCGCGCGGTCTCGTCAAGCGGGTCCAGCCGCAGCTGCTGACCCACCGCGACAACTGGGACGTGATCAGGCTCGACGACGGCGACCAGCTGGTCGGCGCGGTCGAGCTGGTCTCGCCCGAGGCCGAACTGGTCTTTGTCACGACAGACGCGCAGCTGCTGCACTTTCCGGCAGACTCCGTCCGCCCGCAGGGCCGCGCAGGCGGCGGGGTCGCTGGAGTCCGGCTCGCGACCGGTGCCGCCGCGCTGTGGTTCGGCACCGTGACCGATCCAGACGGCGCCGTAGTCGTGACCGTTGCGGGTGCGGGCACCGCGCTCCCGGGCACCGAGGCCGGCACGGCCAAGGTGACGCCGTTCGCCGACTTTCCCGGCAAGGGTCGGGCCACCGGTGGCGTGCGCTGCCACCGGTTCCTGCGCGGCGAGCAGCGGCTGCTCCTGGCGTGGGCCGGAGCTGGTCCCGCGAGGGCGGCCGCCCACAGCGGGGCGGCCATCGACCTGCCCGCCGAGCCCGGCCGCCGGGACGGGTCCGGTACCCCTCTCGCACAGCCCGTCGCCGCGGTGGCGGGGCCGGTGCTGGGCACCGTGAGAGGCTGAGGCGTGCGCCGTCCTGCGAGTCGAACGCGCCGCACGAGCTTGGCCACCGTACTGTCCGCAGTGATCCTGCTGGCCGGCCTCGCAGCCTGCTCCGACGACGGCGGCGAGGAGACACCCGAAGACCTGGGCGCCCGGATGGACACGGCCCGGACGTCGCTCGACGAGGCGGCCAGCCTGCAGGTGCGGCTCGCGACGGACGCGCTTCCCGACGGTGTGCAGGGGCTGGTGGAGGCCGACGGTGTCGGCAACCACGACCCAGCCTTCGAGGGAACGGTGACGGTCGCGTCCGGTGCACTCGGCGAGGTCGACGCCGAGGTCGTGTCGGTCGACGGTGACGTCTACGCCGAGCTGCCGTTCACCCCCGGCTTCTCCCCCGTCGACCCTGGCCAGCTCGGTGCCCCCGACCCGGCCGCCCTCCTCGCCACCGATGGCGGCGTGTCCGGCTGGCTGACCAGCGCCGAGGATCTGGGCTCGGAGGGTGAGAGCCGCGACGGGGGCGACGTCCTTACCGCGATCAGCGGAACGCTGCCCGGCGCTGTCGTCGCCGAGCTGATCCCGTCGGCCGACGATGCCGCCGACTTCACGGTCGAGTTCCGGCTCACCGACGACGACGTGCTGCGCGACGCCTCCATCACCGGCCCGTTCTATCCCGACGGTGGTGACGTGACCTACGAGCTGGTGGTGGAGCCATCCGACGAGAGCGTCGACATCACCGCACCGTGAGCGCCTCCGCGGAGCCTGACGGGCGGGTCGACGCGCTCGCCCGGCTCCTGCTCGGGCTGGCGGCCGGCGCGGTCGCGTTCGCGGCCGCCGACACCTACGTCGTCGTGCTTGCCCTGCCGGACATGATGGCCGCGGCGGGCCTGTCGACAGACGAGCTGCAACGGGCCGCGCCGCTGATCTCGGGCTTCCTGCTCGGCTACGTGGGCGTGCTGCCCCTGATCGGCCGGATCGCCGATCTCCGCGGACGCACGCCTGTGCTCGTCGGCTCGCTCGTGGTGTTCGCCGTGGGCTCGCTGGTCACCGCCGCTGCCTACGACCTGACGTCGATGGTGGTGGGCCGCTTCCTTCAGGGCGTCGGCGGAGGCGGGCTGGTGCCAGCGACCCTCGCCCTCGTGGCAGACCTGTGGCCGCCTGCCCGCCGGGGCCTTCCGCTCGGCGTCGTCGGCGCGGTGCAGGAGGTGGGGGCCGTGCTCGGGCCCCTGTACGGCGCGCTCGTCCTCGCGGTTGGCGACTGGCGCGCGATCTTCTGGCTCAACCTCGCGGTGGGGCTGGTGCTTGCCGCCGCCCTGCTGCGGGTCACCGCCGGCTCCGCTGGGACAGCGCTCGGCCGTGTCGACTGGGTGGGCGCGGGGCTGGCGGTGGCGACGCTAGGCGTCGTCTCGGTCGTCATGCGTGAGCCGGACGTGCTCGTCACCGACGTGCAGATCGGCCGGCTGTTCCTGCCCATCGCTGGCGACAGCCGGTGGGCGACACCCCTGGCCCTGGTCGCGTACGCCGGGTTGGGTGGCTTCTGCCTGCGACAAGCCGCTGCCAGCCGCCCGCTGCTGGCCTGGCGCCGGTGGCGCGAGGTGCTGGTGCGCACCGACCTGTGGGGCGCCCTGCTGCTCGGCACTGCGCTCGGCGGGGTGATCGTGGCGTTCGCGTCGGCCGACCCCGAGGTCGCCGCGCTGGACACGGCGGGCGTCGGGTGGCTCGTCGTCGCCGCCGTGGCCGGCGTGCTGTTCGGGTGGCGCCAGCGTGTCGGCCAGCACCCACTCGTGCCTCACGGCTGCCTGCGCCCCGCCGCCGCATGGGGCGCGGTGGCGGTGTCGTTCTTCGTCGGCGCCGCGCTGATCGCCGCGCTGGTCGACATCCCGTTCCTGGCCCGGCTGACGGTCTATCCAGACTCCCAGCTCGACGCGGCGCTGGTGCTCGTACGGTTCCTCGCCGCGCTGCCGGTCGGCGCGCTGGTGGGCGGTTGGTTGACCCGCTGGTTCGCCGCGGGACCCGTGACCGCGACCGGCATGGCGATGGCCGCCACAGGATTCGTGCTGATGGCGCGATGGGGGGCCGACGCGCTGGAGTCGTGGACCGCGACCGGGCCGCTGGTGCTGGCCGGGTTCGGGTTCGGCCTCGCGGTCGCTCCGGTCAACGCTGCCCTGCTCGCGGCGACGGACCACTCGGTGCACGGCGTGACGAGCGCGCTGCTGGTGGTGTCGCGGATGGTCGGCATGCTGGTCGGCATCTCCGCCCTGACAACGATCGGACTGCGACGCTTCTATGTCGTCGCCGCGGACGTCCCGCCAGTCGAGCAGCTGTGCCCCCGGTCACCGACCGACTGCCCCGCCTACAGCAACCGGCTGCTCGAGGCCGGTCTCGCCCAGCTCGACGCCGTGTTCATGGGGGCCGCCGGATTCGCGATCATGGCCGGCCTGCTCGCCCTGGCCACCCTGCGCACTCCCTCCCCTGAGGCTCACATGTCGAGGCCGCCGTTGACGCCCCAGACCTGACCGGTGACGTACGACGAGGCGTCTGCGGCGAGGAAGTGCACGATCCGGGCGACCTCCTCGGCACGGCCGAGCCTGCGCAGCGGGACCTGCTTCTTGATGCCTTCCAGCACCTTCTCGGGCATCGCCTCCACCATCTCCGTGGCGATGAACCCGGGGGTGACCGCGTTGACCGTCACACCGACACCGTCATCGGTCAGCTGATCGGCCTTGCCGAGGTGATAGGCGGCCTCCTTGGCCAACGTCTTGGTCAGCCCGAACAGGCCGGACTTCGACGCCGCGTAGTTGGCCTGACCGATGTTGCCGGTGTCGCCGATCACTGACGACACCATGATGATGCGGCCGGTACCGCGTTCGACCATGTGCGCCATGGCCGCCTGGGACAGGAAGAACGCTCCCGACAGGTTGACCGCCAGCACCTTGAGCCAGTCCTCGTCGCCCATCTTGGCCACGGTGCGGTCGATGGTGATCCCGGCGTTGTTGACCAGGATGTCGAGCCGCCCGTGCTGGTCGAGCACCTCTCTTACGACGCGACGGCAGTCGTCGGCCTCGCCGATGTTTCCGCTGTGCAGGCTCACCGTCGCCCCATCGGCCTGCACGGCGAACTCCCGAGCAAACTCCTCCTGGAACTGCGTGGCCCGCTCGTGCCCGCTGCCGTAGCCGGCAGCGACCGTGGCGCCCTGCGACGCCAGGCTCCGACTGATCGCCGCACCGATACCGCGAGTGCCGCCGGTGACCAGGGCCACCCGGCCCTTCAGCTTGTCGCCCACGACGGCGTGCGGCCGGTCGTCGGGGATCTCAGTGGAGCCCGTGTGGTCATCGGTCACGATCAGTCACCGTCCGCTCGTTGGTGGCCGCGAGGGTAGCGTGACCGTGTCCACAGCGAGGAGGGTCCCATGGCAGAGTCGAGCTCCGATCCCACCGGTGTGGACGCGGCGGCGGCAGTTGGCCCGGAGGCGGCGCTGTTCGCGGGCGTCGACGACGCGCTCTTCGGGCAGGCACTCGGCAAGCTGGGTCTCAACCTGGCCCGCCATCCAACTGCGGCCGTCGGTGCCTGGCTCGACTTCACCGGATCGGTCCTCGGAGCGGTCGGGGCGTCCGGCCAACGTTGGCTGGGCGGCAACGCACCGGGCCCCTTCGGCAGCCCCGAGGACAAGCGGTTCGTCGACCCGACGTGGGAGGACAACCCGGCCTACTTCGGGCTGCGCCAGACCTACCTTGCCTGGACGCGGCTGCTGTCCGACCTGGTGGAGACATCGACTGTCGACGAGATGACCCGGCGCAAGGCACGCTTCGCGCTCGGCCTGGTCGCTGACGCCTCTGCCCCCACGAACTTCCTGGCCACCAACCCCGCCGCGCTCAAGCGCGCCTTCGAGACCGGCGGGGCGAGCGTGGTGCGCGGCGCCCGCACGTTCATCGACGACGTGCGGCACAACGGCGGCCGGCCGAGGCAGGTCGACACGTCGTCGTTCGAGCTCGGCCGCAACCTCGCCGCGACTCCGGGCAAGGTCGTCTTCCGCAACCACCTGATGGAGCTCATCCAGTACGACGCCCAGACCGACCAGGTGCACGAGGTGCCGATCCTGGTGAGCCCCCCGTGGATCAACAAGTACTACATCATGGACCTGGCGCCGGGCCGCAGCCTGCTCGAGTGGGCCGTGCAGCACGGGCACACGGTCTTTGCGATCAGCTATCGCAACCCCGATGCCTCGATGCGTGACACCCAGCTCGACGACTACCTGGTGCACGGGCCGCGGATCGCCCTGGACGTCGTCGAGAACATCACCAAGTCCTCGAAGATCAACCTGATGGCGCTGTGCCTGGGCGGAGCGCTGGCGGCGATGCTCGCTGCGTACCAGGCCGGTGAGGGCGATGACCGGATCGCCTCGATCACCCTGCTCAACACGATGCTCGACTACAGCGAGCCGGGCGAGCTGGGTGCCTTCACCGACGAGGCCACGCTCAGCAAGCTCGAGCAGAAGATGCAGCAGTCCGGCTACCTCGACGCCAAGGAGATGGCCGGCACGTTCGACCTGTTGCGGGCCAACGACCTGATCTTCAACTACGTCGCCAGCAACTGGCTGATGGGCGACCAGCCGCCGGCCTTCGACATCCTGGCCTGGAACAACGACTCCACCCGCATGCCTGCCGCCATGCACGCGTTCTACCTGCGGTCGTGCTACCAGAACAACGAGCTGGCCGACGGAGACCTCGAGCTCCTCGGCCGTCGCCTGTCGCTGGGCGACGTGAAGCAGGACGTGTTCTATGTGGGAGCCGAGGCCGACCACATCGTCCCGTGGCGGGCGGCGTTCCGGGGAGCCCGGCAGCTTCCGGGCGACGTGACCTTCGTCCTCACCTCGTCCGGGCACATCGCAGGGGTGGTCAACCCGCCCCACCCGAAGTCACGGCACTGGACCGGTTCCGCAGACGAGGTCGACGCCGACCGCTGGCGAGAGCACGCCGAGGAGCAACAGCAGTCGTGGTGGGAGACCTGGGTACCGTGGGCGGCCGTGCGCGGCGGGAGGCTGCGGAAGCCGCCGCGCACGGGCAGCCGCCGTCACCGGGTGCTCGGTGACGCCCCCGGGTACTACGTACGCAACGAGGTTCCGTCAGGCGTCGACAACGCGACGGGCTGAGTCCTGCCGGCGCGCTCCGGTCGTACGCTGGGCCCTGTGGTGGACCCCGGAGACGCGCTGCGGACCCAGCGAGAGGCGCTCGGCACGTTCATCCGCGCGCAGCGCCAGCTCGCCAGCCTGTCGCTGCGGGAGATGGCCGAGGTCACCAAGGTGTCCAACGCCTACCTGAGCCAGCTGGAGCGCGGTCTGCACCAGCCGTCCGTGCCGGTCCTGCGCTCGATCGCCAATGCCCTCGGCGTGACCACCGAGACGCTGCTCGCTCAGAGCGGGTTGCTGGACCCAAAGAACCTGTCCGTCGTCGACACCGAGGCGGTGATCCGTCAGGACACGAGGCTCACCGCGGAGCAGAAGGAAGCCTTGCTGCGGGTCTACCGCAGCTTCGTCGGCCCAGCACCGACCTGACCCGCGGTCACGAGCACGTGACACCGAGGGAGACCGGCGCAGTGGTGGCACGATGGCTCACTACGTGCCATTGGTGGAGATATGGATGCCCGGTGGTCTTGGGAAGGCAGGGTCGGCTCGTGATCCCGGTGGCGGTCCGGGAGGCGCTGTCACTCGCAGCCGGCGACCGGTTGCAGCTGCGGGTCGACGAGGGGGAGGCTTGTTCTGCAGCGGCCGCAGGATGCGGTCACGCAGCTGCGCAGGCTCGGCGCGACAGTTCCGGCAGCTCGCTCGTTGGTTGACGAGCTGCTCGCAGAGCGACGAGCCGAGGCCGCCGGCGAGTGACCGTCCTGGATGCCTCGGCGTCCTCGCCTTGATCCAGGACGAACCTGGAGCGGACGTGGTGGCAGCCGCCTTGCCGGGTGCGTCGCTTGCAGCCGCGAACCTTGCGGAGCTGATCTGCAAGGTGGTTGACGCCGAGATCGACGCAAGCCCGATCCGGGGACTGCTGAGCGCCGTCGGAGTGTCCGTCGAGCCGTTGCTGGCAGCAGATGCGGAGCTGGCGGCGCGATGCGCGCCCTGGTCGGCGCCCGCACGCTGTCGCTCGGGGACCGCTGTTGCCTGGCGCTTGCCCTGCGCAGCACGCCTGCCGAGGTGCTCACCGCGGATCGAGACTGGTCCCCTCTCGGTCTGCCCCTCCAGGTGCGGCTGATTCGCTGAGGCATGTGGTGTCGCATCCCGCTCTGAATCCCGAATCACCCGGCGCCGGCGCAGGACCGAAGCGAGATCTCGAGGACCGTGGGGTGCCGGGCGAGCCGCCCGACGTCGGCACCTCACCCCCTGGGATGCTTGGCGGCGTGAACGAGACAAGTACTGAATCAAGCACGGTGGCCAACATCGCGCCCGAGATCGTCAGCCTGGACATCGAGCAGCTGCCGTCATTGGTCGGGCGCCGCCTGGGCCCGAGCCGTGCTGTGACCATCACCCAGGACCGTCTGGACACCTTCGCCGACGCGACGGGCGACCACCAGTGGATCCACACCGACCCGGAGCGGGCCGCGACCGGCCCGTTCAAGCGCACGATCGCGCACGGCTACCTGACCTTGTCGATGGCCTCGGGGCTGCTCTTCGAGCTGCTCGAGGTGCGGGGCGCGACCCAGGTGGTCAACTACGGAGCCGACCGGGTGCGGTTCCCGGCGCCACTGCCGGTGGACGAGCGCGTGCGACTGATCGCGGAGTGCGTGGCGGTGCAGGACGTCCCCGGCGGTCACCAGCTGGTCATGGGACTCACCTTCACGCGCGAGGGTCACGACAAGCCGGTGTGCGTCGCCGAGATCCTGTTCCGCTACTACGGCGCGGCGCAGGCGCGGCTGAGCGCGGCGGGGGCGCCCGTCGCCGTGCCAGCCGCCGACGCGCAGGTGTGACGCCACTCACGCCCGGTTCGTACGGCTGCGCTTGACGCGCCATGCTGAGTGCGTAACATAGTACGCAACCGGTCGGGAGCATCTCGGCCCGCCGAACACAACCAGATCGTCGAAAGGTGATGCACATGAGCACCCTCGTCCAGCAGTACACCGAAACCGTGTCCAAGAGCCAGGCCGTCTTCCTCGAGAACGCGCAGGCCTGGGCGCAGTACCTCCAGGACGGCTCGCAGAACCTGGTCGAGCTGTCCGACCCGCGTGAGCCGGTCAACCCGGTTGCGTTCGTCGACGGCACGTTCGACCGGCTCGACCGCATCGCCGGCATGCAGCGCGACCTCTACCACGGCCTTGCCGAGGCGATGACGCCGTACCTCGAGTCCGTCGCGAACGAGGCCACCAAGGCCACCGAGCGGGCGACCGAGAGCTTCCAGAGCGAGGCAGCCGGCGCGCGCAAGACTGCGCGGGCGAAGAAGTCCGCCTGACCTAGTTCCACCAGCCATCCACCATCCCGCCGGGACGAGTCCATCGACTCTCCCGGCGGGTTGTCGTGCGCCGGCACTCCCGTGCCGGTGCGCTCCTTCCGATCCATGCACCACGGCGCGCCGCCCGACACTCGCCGAGTGGCGCGACGTGGCTGTCGCTGGTGTCGGCGCCACGACCACCGTGCGCCACTCTGGCTGGGGTGTGCAGCGTGCGCCGCGCTGGCTCAGGCGTCGATTCGGTCGGCGTCCAGCTCGTACGCACCCTGGACGATGAACTCCTTGCGCGGCGCGACCTCGTTGCCCATCAACAGCTCGAAGACACCGGCGGCACGTTCGGCGTCGTCGACGGTGATCCGGCGCAGCGTTCGTCGGCGAGGATCCATCGTGGTCTCGGCCAGCTGGGCCGCGTCCATCTCGCCGAGCCCCTTGTAACGCTGGACGGGGTCCTTCCACCCGAGATTGCGCTTGCTCAGCTCGGCGAGCCGACGCTGTAGCTCGGCGTCGGAGTAGGTGTAGACGTACTTGTCCATGCCCCTCTTGGGCCTGCCCAGCTCGACCCGGTGCAGCGGTGGGACCGCGGAGAACACCCGGCCCGCACGCACCAGCGGCTCCATGTAGCGAAAGAACAGCGTCGCCAGCAGGCACCGGATGTGCGCGCCATCGGAGTCGGCGTCGGCCATGAAGATGATCCGGTTGTAGCGGACCTGGTCGACGTCGAAGGTTCGCCCGCTGCCCGCGCCCACCACCTGGATGATCGAGGCGCACTCGGCGTTCTTGAGCATGTCACCGATCGACGCCTTCTGGACGTTCAGGATCTTGCCGCGGATCGGCAGCAAGGCCTGGAAGGCGGCGTCGCGGGCCAGCTTGGCTGTGCCGAGCGCCGAGTCACCCTCGACGATGAACAGCTCGGAACGCTCGCCGCCACCCTCGCGGCAGTCGGCGAGCTTGGCCGGGAGGGCGCTGGACTCCAGCGCGGTCTTGCGTCGCTGGTTGTCGCGCTGCTGGCGGGCCATGATCCGGGTCCGCGCGGCGCTGACCACCTTGTCGAGCACGCTTCGCGCCGGCTGCTTGACACCGCGCCGGGCGGAGGTCAAGAGCCCCTTGAGCTCGTTGCCGACCACTGTCGCGACGATGCGCGTCACGCCGGGGGTGCCCAGCACCTCCTTGGTCTGGCCGTCGAACTGCGGCTCGGCGAGCCGGACGGTCACCACGGCCGTCATGCCCTCGAGGACGTCCTCCTTGGACACGTCGGCGTCACCGGCCTTGAGCATCCGGTTGGCGCGCAGGACGTCGTTGAACGTACGCGTGAGGGCCCGCTCGAAACCGGCGACGTGGGTGCCCCCCTTGGGCGTGGCGATGATATTGACGAACGACCGCAGGTCGAAGTCATAACCGGTCCCCCAGCGCAGCGCCACGTCGACGACGACCTCGCGGTCGACGTCTTGCGGGGTCATGTGACCGGCGTCGTCGAGCAGCGGCACCGTCTCGGTGAAGTCAGCGCTGCCGCGCAGCCGCCACACCGGGGTGACCGGGTCATCGACGGCCAGGAACTCGCAGAACTCCGCAATGCCGCCCTCGTGTTTGAACTTCTCCTCCCGCGGCCCGGCCTCGACCCCCGCCCGCTCGTCGCGGACCACGATCTCGAGCCCCGGGACGAGGAACGTGGTCTGCCGAGCCCGCGCGACGACCTCGTCATAGCTGAACGCGGCGTCGGCGACGAAAACGCGCCGGTCGGCCCAGTAGCGCACCCGGGACCCCGAGACGCCCTTCTTGGCCCGCCCTCGCCTGCTCAGTCCCGTCGACGCTGTGAAGTCGGCCCCCGGCCCGGCACCGGCAAAGCTGCCGGGGACGCCCCTGCGAAACGACGCCGCCCAGGTGGCGCCGCCCCGGTCCACTTCGACGTCGAGCCGCTCCGACAACGCGTTGACGACCGAGGCCCCGACCCCGTGCAACCCCCCGGTGGCGACGTACGAGCCGCCGCCGAACTTGCCACCGGCGTGCAGCATGGTGAAGACGACCTCGACGCCCGACAGGCCGGTCTTGGGCTCGGTGTCGACTGGGATGCCGCGGCCGTCGTCGCGCACCTCGGCCGACCCGTCCCGGTGCAGCACCACCTCGATCCGGGTGCAGACCCCAGCCAGCGCCTCGTCGACCGCGTTGTCGACGATCTCCCACAGGCAGTGCATGAGGCCACGGCTGTCGGTGGAGCCGATGTACATGCCCGGACGCTTGCGCACCGCCTCCAGCCCCTCCAGCACGAGCAGGTGGCGGGCGTTGTAGGCGGTGTCGATGGTCGGGCGGCCTCTCGTCGGCCGGCTGCCGGGTGCGGGCCGGGAGTGGGCTAGCAACTCCGGGCGAGCCTACCCAGCCGGTACCCCCCGTCCATGGCAGCGCGCCGGTCAGACCGACCACATGGGCCGTAAGGATGATTTGCGCGCGTGGCGCGGGTGCTCTGCCGGGCCTTCGGGTCCAGGATTCGAGTCACGGGCGCAGGGCCATCTGGTCGGCCCACCGCCAGCGGAACGAAGCAGGCACGATGCACGTCACATCGACGGGGGTGCCCGGCGGGAAGGGTGCGGCGTGGTTGGATGTTGTTACCCCGGTGAAAGGGTCCCGAGAGGCCCGTTCCGACGAGTATGGAATGGAGGACACACGTGACGACTGCTGTTGCCCCGAGTGCCGCCCTCTCTGCCGTGGACCGTTGCGACCGCTGCGGTGCGCAGGCTTATGTCCGGGTCGAGCTGCCCGCGGGGGGCGAGCTGCTGTTCTGCGCCCATCACGGCCGCGAGCACGGCGACAAGCTGCGCCAGATGGCCGTAGCCATCCACGACGAGACCGGCCGCCTGCTCGGCACGTCGGCGACAGCGCCCGGCGAGGAGCGGTGAGTCGCTGACCCGCGCCTCCACATCGTGCGACGAGGCCCCGGAGACCCCGGGGC
>JACCWP010000131.1 GCA_013697585.1 Nocardioidaceae bacterium | reverse complement strand
CGGGGAGCGGCTGGCGGCTGCGCACGCCGACGCGCACGCCAGGGACGGTGGCCCGGTCTTCCAGGTCGGCATGGACACCCCGCAGCTCACCCCGGCCGTGCTCCACGAGGCCCTGGCGGCCGCCCGGCGACACGATGCCGTCCTGGGCCACGCCGCCGACGGCGGGTGGTGGGGCCTCGCAGTCGCCCGACCGGCGCTGGCCCGCGTGCTCGTCGACGTCCCCATGTCGACCGACGAGACCGGCGCGCTCACCCAGCAGGCCTTGACCGCTGCAGGGGCTCGGGTGCACCTGCTTCCCGAGCGCGCCGACGTCGACACCTGGGCAGACGCGCAGGCAGTGGCCCAGCTGGCGCCGGGCACCGCATTCGCGGCCGCGGTCGCCTCGGCCGCTCGGGCCGGCGTCCGGCGTGTCGGTCCGTAGGTCGAACACCTGTTCGCCTAGCCTGTGCACAGGTGCCGGTTGCGAGCCGACCACTGTCGGCGGCGGCTCCTAGGGTGCGTTGCACCGGACCACGACGACCCGACAACAGATCCAAGCCAGATCCAGATAGATCCAGACAGATCCGACAGACGACACGACAGGCGGGCTGATGGGCGCGAACGACCGCGACAAGGCACTCGACACGGCACTCGCACAGATAGACCGGCAGTTCGGCAAGGGCTCGGTGATGCGCCTCGGCGACGAGGCGCGCGCGCCGGTCGAGGTGGTGCCGACCGGGTCGATCGCCCTCGACATCGCTCTCGGCATCGGTGGTTTGCCGCGCGGGCGGGTGGTCGAGATCTACGGTCCCGAGGCGTCGGGCAAGACGACCGTGGCGCTGCACGCCGTCGCCAGCGCCCAGCAGATGGGCGGTATCGCAGCGTTCATCGATGCCGAGCACGCCCTCGATCCTGACTACGCCAAGCGGCTCGGCGTCGACACCGACGCCCTGCTGGTGTCGCAGCCAGACACCGGTGAGCAGGCGCTCGAGATCGCCGACATGCTGGTCCGGTCCGGCGCCCTCGACATCATCGTCATCGACTCGGTGGCCGCGCTGGTGCCGCGTGCCGAGATCGAGGGCGAGATGGGTGACTCCCACGTCGGCCTGCAGGCGCGGCTGATGAGCCAGGCGCTGCGCAAGATGACCGGCGCCCTCAGCGGCGCCGGCACCACGATGATCTTCATCAACCAGCTCCGCGAAAAGATCGGCGTGATGTTCGGTTCGCCCGAGACCACCACCGGCGGGCGGGCGCTGAAGTTCTATGCCTCCATCCGGCTCGACGTGCGGCGTATCGAGACGCTCAAGGACGGTGTCGAGATGGTCGGCAACCGCACCCGGGTCAAGGTCGTGAAGAACAAGTGCAGTCCTCCGTTCAAGCAAGCAGAGCTGGACATCATCTACGGTCAGGGGATCAGCCGGGAGGGTGGCCTGATCGACGTCGGCGTCGAGGCGGGACTCGTCCGCAAGGCGGGGGCCTGGTACACCTACGAGGGCGACCAGCTCGGCCAGGGCAAGGAGAACGCGCGGTCCTTCCTGCGCGACAACCCCGACCTCGCCGACGAGATCGAGAAGCGGATCAAGGAAAAGTACGGCGTCGGGGCCACCGTCGACGGGCCGGCGGCGGCTGACCCCGCCGGACCGGCGGCTGACCCCGCCAGACCCGCCGAGCCGACCGGCATCGACTTCTGACGACGCTCGTGCGGACCGATCCCGACAGTGCGCGCGCCGACCCGGCCAACGATCCGGGGCTCGACCCGCAGCTGGACCCGCCGGGGGACCCCGAGCAGGTGGCACGGCAGATCCTGCTGCGCAGACTGACCGACCGGCCGCGGAGCCGGGCCGAGCTCGCGCAGGCGCTGGCGGCCAAGCGGGTTCCCGGCGACGTGGCTGCGCGGCTGCTCGACAGGTTCTCCGAGGTGGGGCTGGTCGACGACGCCGCGTTCGCCCGGTCCTGGATCGAGTCGCGCCAGCGTGGCCGGGGGCTCGCCCGGCGGGCGCTGGCGCACGAGCTGCGCGCCAAGGGGATCGACACCGAGACGGCGCGAGCCGCACTCGACGATGTCGACCCGGCCGACGAGCGGGAGCGCGCTCGCCGGCTCGTGCACCGCAAGCTGCCGTCGCTCGCCCGGGTCGATCGAGCCGTGGCCCAGCGTCGGCTGATCGGCATGCTCGCCCGCAAGGGCTATCCCGCGGGCCTGGCCACACAGATCGTTGCCGCTGAGCTGGCGGTGGAGCGAGCCGACGTGCCGGCTGGCCCGGACGATCCTTGACCCACCTGTCCGGCGCGCCTAGGTTGACGGCCCAGGCAGTCCCCTGACCAGCGGTGACGAGGAACCAGCCGATGACAGCACAGGCTCTCGGCATCGCCGCCCTGGTTGCACTGATCGCCGTCGTGGTCGCTCTTGCGGTGGTTCTCACCCTGCTTGTGCGCCGGCTTCCCACGGCGGATCCGAGCCCGATGAAGCGACTCTCCTCGCCCGCTGACGATCGGGAGCATCGCGAGGCGCGACTGGCCGAACGTGAGTCGAGGCTCGACGTCGACGCCCGCCGGCTCGACCAGCACAGCCGCGACCTCCGTGTCCGCGACGACGATCTCACCGTCCGCCAGGCGCGGCTCGATGCCGCCGAGCTGGCCCTGGCGGGCGAGCGGCAGTCGGCTCTGGCTGACGCGGCGGGGTTGTCCGCGGCCGAGGCGCGGCTCGAGCTGATGACCCGGCTCGAGCGCGACGCCAAGCTGGCGGCCGCACACACCGTTCGCGACATCGAGCGCGCCGCCCGGGTCGACGGCGAGGCACGCGCCCGGCGAATCCTGGCCACGGCCATGCAGCGGATTGCCGCGGAGACCACCACCGAGACGGTAGTGAGCTCGCTCGCACTGCCGAGCGACGACATGAAGGGCCGGATCATCGGCCGCGAGGGGCGCAACGTCCGGGCCTTCGAGCAGGTTACCGGGGTCAACCTGATCATCGACGACACGCCCGAGGCGGTGCAGCTGTCCTGCTTCGACCCCATCCGTCGCGAGGTCGCCAGGCTCACTCTGGCCGAGCTGGTTCTCGACGGGCGGATCCATCCCGGCCGGATCGAGGAGGTGCACGAGCGCCAGGTCGCCGAGGTTGAGCGGTTGTGCGTACGCGCCGGGCACGAGGCGGTCACCGATGTCGGGATCACCGACCTCGACCCCGAGCTGGTTCGAGTGCTCGGCCAGCTGCGCTACCGCACGTCGTACGGACAGAACGTGCTCGCCCACCTGCGAGAGTCCGCCAAGCTGGCCGAGCTGATGGCTGCTGAGATCGGGGTCCCCCCGGAGCTGTGCTCCCGCGCGGCCTTGCTGCACGACATCGGCAAGGCGCTCACGCACCGCAGCGCGACCGGACACGCCCTCGTCGGCGCCGAGCTGGCCCGCCGCCACGGGGAGTGCGAGGACGTCGCGCACGCCATCGAGGCGCACCACAACGAGGTCGAGCCGCGCACCGTCGAGGCAGTCCTGGTGCAAGCCGCCGATGCAGTCAGCGGGGGCAGGCCGGGCGCGCGCCGCGAGGCGCTGGAGTCGTACGTGCAACGGGTGGAGGCGCTCGAGCGCATCGCCCGCTGCAAGCCCGGGGTGGGAAAGGTCTTCGCGATGCAGGCCGGTCGCGAGGTGCGCGTGATGGTGCTCCCGCACGAGGTGGACGACATCCAGGCGCAGGTGCTCGCCCGCGACATCGCCAAGCAGGTTGAGGAGGAGCTCACCTACCCCGGTCAGGTCAAGGTCACGGTGGTCCGCGAGTCGCGGACCACCGAGGTGGCTCGCTGAGCGTTGCGCGCAGCGACCAACCGCGCAGTGTCCTCGACGGCCGTCGCGAGCATGGCGTAGAGCAGTGCGTCGGGGTCGGCGATGCACGCTTGCGCGACACCGGTGGTGGCGCACGCCACGGTCGCCGGCGCCGAGTGCCGGCGATACCGGCGGACGGTCATGGGCAGGTCGCGCACCATCGCTGCCGCCTGCCGGGCCGCGTACGGCGCCGCGTCCAGAGCACGGCGGCTCGGCTCGCTCAGCCCGGACTCGCGTCCGTCCATGCCTGCGAGAAGCCGTTCGCTGGTCAGCACCGATACCGCGAGGGCAGTCTGCCGCTCGGCCGCCGCGACCGGCAGCGCGATCCACGCGCAGCGCAGCGCGATCGTGGCGTCGATGCGAACGTCGTCGCCGTCGAGCCCGACCACGGTCGGGATCATCGGCACCAGCCGCCGGCGGCCGGCGTCCGAGATCAGGTCGTTGACCGACCGGGCCAGCGTCGCCAGCAGCGAGTGGGTGCAGGCAGGGTGGTCGCTCCACCTCTCGCCTGCCAAAAAGCCGGCCATCTCCATGAAGCAGGCGCCCTTGCGCGGGTTGCGATGCCTGCCCCGAGAGAGCACGGGAACGAGATCGGGCACTGTGGACGCTGGGTGCTGCACGGCTGCCTCCCGACGCCGTCGGCTGGTGCGTCCAGTGTGCGCCGATCGCCGCGTTCGCGCAGCCCCTCGACCGGTATCCGAGCGGCTGCGGATTCACCCGCCCGTCAAGGCGCCCGTGGCGCCCTCGACGCGCTGGGCGCTGCTGCGGGCGGCGCGGGTGGTGCGTGCCTCGAGCCAGGTCGCCACGCGCGACAGCGAGTAGTTGATGCTGACATAGATCAGCGCGATGCAGACATAGGTGAGCAGGTTCGCGCCGATGAAGTCACCGATGTTGTTGGCCTGGGAGAGCAGCTCGTCGTAGATGATCACGTAGCCGAGCGAGGTGTCCTTGAGGATCACCACGCACTGGCTGATGATCGCCGGGAGCATGATCCGGACCGCCTGCGGCACCTGGATCAGCCGCAGCACCTGTCCCTTGCGCATCCCGACCGCGTACGCCGCCTCCGCCTGCCCCGTGGGCACGGCGTTGACCCCCGCCCGGAACACCTCCGCGAGCACCGCGCCGTTGTACAGGGTGAGACCCAGGACCAGGCTCCCGAGGTCACCGGGGACGCCAACGTCCTCCATGACGTCCTTGACCGGGCTGTAGAAGATGATCAGGATCAGCATGAGCAGCGGCACCGCGCGGAAGAACTCGACGACCGTCCACGCCACGGCGCCCACGAGCCGGTTGTCCGCGAGACGCATGGCGGCGAAGACCAGGCCGAACAGGACCGAGGTGACGATCGCGATCGCGGCCGCCTGGACGGTGCCGAGCAGGCCCTCTCCGATGGCCTCGAAATTGCCGGGCTGAAAGAGCTCGTCGAGGTTCTCGACCGTGAACTGCTCCTCGGTCAGCCGCCGCACCACGACGTATCCGATCCCGACCAGCAGGGCGGCGACCAGGACCGTACCGATGCGCTGGCGGGTCCTGGCCCGCGGTCCGGGGACGTCGAACAGCACCGAGCTCATCGCAGCACCACCAGGCGCCGCTCGAGGACGTTGGCGACCAGCGAGATGACCGCGACGATCGCGATGTAGCCGAGGGCGAAGCCGATGAAGATCACCAGCCGCTCGGTCGCGTTGTCGTTGAGCAGCTTGCGCATCTCGTACGTCGCCTCGGCCACGCCCGCGCCGAGGGCGACGCTGGTGTTCTTGGCCAGCGCGATGTAGATGCTGGCCATCGGCGCCACTACCGAGCGGGCAGCCTGCGGCAGCACCACCAGCCGCAGCGTCTGGCCAAAGCTCATGCCGACCGCGCGGGCCGCCTCGGCCTGACCCGACGAGACCGAGTTGATCCCCGATCGCAGCGCCTCGCAGACGAATGCGGCGGTATAGAGCCCGAGGCCGAGCGACGCGTACGTCTCGAAGTTGCTGTACTGCAGCGGACCTACGTCGATCTGCAGGCTGACCCCGACCTCGGGGAGCCCGAACGCCATGATCAACAGCACCAGCAGGAGCGGGGTGTTGCGGAAGACGTTGACGTAAGCGGTGCCCACCCCGCGCAGCGGTGGCACCGGGCTCACCCGCACGCAAGCCAACAGCGTGCCGGCGACCGCCGCGATGATCCCGGCGGTCGCCAGCAGCTGCAGGGTGACGGCGAACCCCTCGACGATGACGTCGAGGTTGTCCAGGAGGAATCCCATGACCGCGCCGTCAGCGGTGTTCGCTCAGGCCGTCAGGGGCAGGGATCGGTCTCGGGCGGCTTGGGTGTCTCGACACCTGACTGCCCGAGCGTCGACTCGAACGCCTGCTCCCAGGTGCCGTTCTCGTACGACTGCTCGATGGTGTCGGTGAGGAACTCGCACATCGCCGTGTCGCCCTTCTCGTAGCCGATGCCGTAGCGCTCCACGCTGAACTCCTCCCCGGTCACCTGCAGCTCGTCCGGGTTCTCTGCCTCGTAGCCGAGCAGGATCGCCCCGTCGGTGGTCAGCACGTCGGTCTCGCCGCTCTCCAGGGCGTCGACGCACTGCGAGTAGGTGTCGAAGGCGACCGGTTCGGCGCCGTACTCGTCCTCGACCGTCGTCAGCGAGGTGGACCCGGTGACCGAGCAGACGCTGACCCCCTCCAGGTCCTCCGGCGACGCGATGGTCTCGGCGTCCTCCTGGCGCACCAGCAGCTGCTGGCCGGTCACGTAGTAGGGGCCGGCCTGGCCGACAAGCTTCGCGCGATCCGCGGTGATGGAGTACGACGCGATCACGATGTCGACCACACCGTCCACGAGGAAGGGCTCCCGGTTGTCGGAGATGGTCTCCTCCCAGGTGATGCCACTGTCCTCGATGCCCAGTGCCCCGGCGACGATCCGACCCATCTCGATGTCGAAGCCGGTCGGTGCCTCGGCGCCGGGCTCGAGGAACCCGATGCCCGGCTGGTCGGTCTTGACACCGATGGTGACCTCACCGGCCTCGCAGAGCTCCAGCATGGTGGTGCCGGAGTCGAACTCGTCGCAGCCCTCGGCGACCTCGACGTCGGTGCTTGCCGTTTCGTCGTCGTCGCCGCAGGCGGACAGCGTCAGGGCCAAGGCGGCTGCGGTTGCGTATGCGGTCGTGCGCGCCAGTCTCATCGGGGGGTCCCTTCTGTCAGTGACTCAGGATCTTGGCCAGGAAGTCCTTGGCTCGTCCGGACCGGGGGTTGGAGAAGAACTCGTGCGGGGTGTTCTCCTCGACGATGCGGCCGTCGGCCATGAAGACGACACGATGGGCGGCCGTTCGGGCGAAGCCCATCTCATGCGTGACCACGACCATCGTCATGCCCTGCTTGGCCAGATCGACCATGACGTCGAGCACTTCCTTGATCATCTCGGGGTCGAGCGCGGACGTCGGCTCGTCAAAGAGCATCACGGTGGGTTCCATCGCCAGCGCTCGGGCGATCGCGACGCGTTGCTGCTGTCCGCCGGAAAGCTGCGCCGGGTACTTGTCCGCCTGGTCGGCGACCCCCACCCGGGTGAGCAGCCTGCGCGCCTGTGCGTCGGCGTCGACGGCCTTGGTCCCGCGCACCTTGACGGGGCCGAGGGTGACGTTCTCCAGCACGGTCTTGTGGGCGAACAGGTTGAACGCCTGGAAGACCATGCCGACATCGGCTCGCAGCCGGGCGAGGTCCCGGCCCTCGGCGGCAAGCGGCGTTCCCTGCAGCCGGATCTCACCCGAGTCGATCGGCTCGAGCCGGTTGATGGTCCGGCACAGTGTCGACTTGCCTGATCCGGAGGGCCCGATCACGACGACCACTTCGCCACGCTTGATGGTGAGGTCGATGTCGCACAGCACGTGCAGATCGCCGAAGTACTTGTCCACGTGCTGCATCTCGACGACCGGGCCTTGCGCCGTGTCGGGTGCGGCCACGTCCGTCATGCGCCGTCACACTACAGATGGTCGGCTCCGGCCGGGTCCGGCCGCAGGTGTCGTTCCCGTAACGGCGGCTGCGGCTCGTAGGCTGGTGCGGTCATGACACCCTGCCCGCGCACGTACGAGGTCCGCACGTACGGCTGCCAGATGAACGTGCACGACTCCGAACGCCTGTCCGGGCTGCTGGAGGCGGCGGGGTACCGGCGTCCGGGTGCCGACGAAGTCGCCGATGTCGTCGTGTTCAACACCTGTGCGGTGCGCGAGAACGCCGACAACCGGCTCTATGGAAACCTCGGCCATCTCGCGCCCGTCAAGGCGGAGCGGCCTGGCATGCAGATCGCCGTCGGTGGTTGCCTGGCCCAGAAGGACCGCGCCGAGATCACTCGACGCGCACCGTGGGTCGACGTCGTATTCGGCACCCACAACATCGGCTCGCTGCCGGCACTACTCGACCGGGCGCGGGTGCAGCAGCAGGCGCAGGTCGAGATCGCCGAGTCGCTCGAGGTCTTCCCGTCGACGCTGCCGACCCGTCGGGAGTCGGCGTACGCGGCGTGGGTGTCGATAAGCGTGGGCTGCAACAACACGTGCACGTTCTGCATCGTGCCGAGCCTGCGCGGAACCGAGAAGGACCGCCGCCCGGACGACGTGCTCGCCGAGATCCGCGCGCTGGTCGACGAGGGTGTCAGCGAGATCTGCCTGCTGGGGCAGAACGTCAACTCCTACGGCGTCGAGTTCGGCGACCGGATGGCGTTCGGACGGCTGCTGCGGACCTGCGGCGAGGTCGAGGGTCTGCGCCGGGTGCGCTTCACCAGCCCACACCCGCGCGACTTCACCGACGACGTCATCGCGGCGATGGCCGAGACGCCGAACGTGATGCCGAGCCTGCACATGCCGTTGCAGTCGGGATCCGACGCGGTGCTGCGGCGGATGCGGCGCTCGTACCGCAAGGACAGGTACCTCGCCATCATCGAGCGCGTGCTCTCGGCAATCCCCGACGCGGCGATCACCACCGACATCATCGTCGGATTCCCCGGAGAGACCGACGACGACTTCGTGCAGACGCTCGACGTAGTGCGCCGAGCGCGGTTTGCGTCGGCCTTCACCTTCCAGTACTCCGTCCGGGCCGGCACCCCGGCCGCCGAGATGGCTGGTCAGGTGCCCAAGCCGGTGGTGCAGGAGCGGTACGAGCGGCTGGTGGCTCTGCAGGACGACGTGAGCTGGGCCGGGAACCGGGCCCAGGTCGGTCGACGGGTCGAGCTGCTGGTCGCGGAGGGCGAGGGGCGCAAGGACGGCGCCACCCACCGGCTCAGCGGCCGGGCGCGGGACAACCGGCTAGTGCACTTTCGTGCCCCCGACGGCGGGCAGGTACGGCCCGGCGACCTGGTCGAGGTCGAGGTCACGTACGCGGCGCCGCACCATCTGGTGAGCGATGCACCCGTCCTCGCGGTGCGGGCGACCCGCTCCGGTGACGCCTGGCAGGAGCGGACCAACCCGCACGACCCAGCCAGCCAGCCGGCCGTCGCGCTCGGCATGCCCACGATGCCCGCCCCCGCCTGATCCCCACCCTGGCATGATCCTGGGGTGCCCGTCTTCGTCGCCCGCGCGCTGAACCGGCTGGCCACGCGCCACGTGTGGGTGCTGCCGCTGCTGATCATCGGGTGCGTCTTCGTCACCAGCTGGCCGCTGATGGCGCTCGCGGAGCCGGGGTCCAACCCCATCACCGACGCTGGCAACTACTGGTGGTGGTTCGTGGTGACCGCGGCGACTGTGGGGTACGGCGACTTCTTCCCCGCCTCGACGGCCGGGCACCTCGTCGGGGCCTACGTCATCGTGGGCGGGATCGTCAGCCTCACCACGCTGTTCACTCGTCTCGCCGCCGCCATCGAGAACACCAGGAGCCGTCGCATGCAGGGCACCGGCACGCTGGAGCACGTCGACCACGTGGTCGTGCTCGGCTACACCCCCGGCCGCACGGAGCGGATCATCGCGGCGCTGGAAGCCGACACGCACCGGCGGGTGGTCCTGTGCGCCTCCGAGGACGTCGACCACCACCCGATGCCCGCCCGCGACGGGCTCGACTTCGTCCGCGGTGACCTCACCGACGAGGCGACCCTGCGGCGAGCCAACGTGCAGGCCGCGCACTCGGTGCTGGTCGACCCCCGCGACGACGACCAGGCGCTCGCGTTCACCGTCGCGGTCGACCACCTCAACCCCGACGTGCACCTGGTCGTGGCGCTGCGGGACATGTCGGCTGCTCGGCAGCTGTCGTACGTGAGCCCACGGGTGCGAGCCGTGCAGTGGCACACCCCGCGGATGATCACCGAGGAGCTGCAAGACCCCGGGATCACGCAGGTCTATGCCGACCTGATGACCGACGGGGGTGGCGGAAACACCTACTCCTTGCGCCTGCCCGAGGGCAGCGGCCCGACCACCTTCGGCGAGCTGCAGACCCGGCTCGGGCGTGAGCACGGCGCTCTCGCGCTCGCCGCCCGCAACCGCGACGAGCTACTGGTCAGCCCGCCGTGGGAGACCGAGCTGCCGGCCGGCACAGTCGTCTACTACGTGAGCCGGGCGCGGCTGTCTGCCGACCAGCTGGGCCCCGCAACTGCGAAAAGGTGAGTGTTGGCAGCGCGCCGGACAGCACCCAGAAACCCGCATCGCAGTCAGGGAAGTCAGGGATCAGAAGCCGTCGGTGAGGATGGCGGGGACCGATCCCGCACGGACTGCATCGAGCACCCGGCGTTCGTGCGGCACGGTCGGCTCGGGCAGGTGGGACAGCGGGGCGAAGGCCATGGCCGCGGCCTTGGCCGGCTCCCGCACCCGCGGCTCGCCCCCCCAGCGGCGGGCAGCGAGGAAGAAGTCGACCCGCTGGTCGATCGGTGCACCACCTCGGATCGTCCGGTGCAGCGTGCACAGCGGTTCGAGGTCGGCCAGCGCGACGCGCACCCCTGCCTCCTCTGCGGCTTCGCGCACGGCCGCCTGGAGCACCGACTCTCCCGCCTCGACGTGGCCGGCGACGACCGCCCAGTGCCCGTCGCGGTAGCCGGTGCCCTGGCGCAGGTGCAGCAGCACCTCCGGGCCGGTGGGTCCGGCGCGCAGCAGCAGCAGGTACGCCGCGGGAACGACCCGGAAGCGGGACTCCACGGGGTCTGCGTAGTGCTCGACCACGAATCGGCTCCTCGGTCGGCGGATGTCAGAATCCTAGGCGTGGCGGGGAGTGCGCCGGGCGCGGCCAACAAGGGGCACCCGGTGGTGGCAGTCGTCGGCCCCACGGCCGCCGGCAAGTCCGACCTGGCCGTGGCGCTCGCGTCCCGGCTGGGTGGCGAGATCGTCAACGCCGACTCGATGCAGCTGTATCGGGGGATGGACATCGGCACCGCCAAGCCGACCCTCGCGCAGCGCGGGGGCCTACGCCACCACGTGCTCGACGTTCTCGATGTGAGGCAGACGTCGACGGTTGCTGAGTTCCAGGCGCTCGCGACCGGCGCCGTGCACGACTGCCTGGCCCGTGCGGTGGTGCCGGTGCTGGTCGGCGGGTCGGCGCTGTACGTAAGGGCCGTGCTCGACGGGTTCGCCTTTCCGGGCACCGATCCCGCGGTTCGCGCCGAGCTGGAGGCCGAGCTGGTCGCGGCCGGCGCCCCGGCGCTGCACGCCCGGTTGGCCGAGCTGGACCCCGAGGCTGCCGCGTCGATCCTGCCCGGCAACGGTCGACGTGTCGTCCGCGCGCTGGAGGTCGTCCGCATCACGGGCGGCCCGTTCGTGGCGCGGCTGCCGGCTCCGGCGTACGCGCACGAGCCCACGGTCGCCCTCGGGCTCGACGTCCCCCGCGAGGTGCTCGACCGCCGGATCGAGGAGCGGGTCGACGCGATGTGGGCCGCGGGCTTGGTCGACGAGGTACGGGGGCTCCAGCGGCTCGGGCTGAGCGACGGACCCACGGCGAGCCGCGCCCTCGGCTACGCGCAGGTCCTCGAGGTGCTGGCCGGTCGCTGCACCGAGCGGCAGGCGCGCGACGAGACCGTGCGGGCGACCCGCCGGTTCGCCAGGCGTCAGCTCGCGTGGTTCCGCAAGGACCCGAGGATCCGGTGGCTGCCCCACGACGCCAGCGACCGCACCGAGCAGGCCCTCGCGCAGGTCGGCCTCGACGTGTGACTGTCGACGTGGTGAGGTACGAAGGAGACATCTCGCCCACCGACCCGGAGGTGCCACCGTGCGCTCCACCCGTCCCGTGCTGGTCGCATCCATGGTCGTTGCAGTCGCCGGCGCGTCCGTCGTCACCGCACCCTCGACCGCGGGGGCCGGCTCTGCTCCCGCGGCATCCCCGGCAG
>JACCWP010000124.1 GCA_013697585.1 Nocardioidaceae bacterium | reverse complement strand
CTCACGGTCAGCGTCACCGGCGGTGGCCCGGACCTCAACCAGCTGCTGCTGCAGAAGCGCAATGGCAAGCACTACCTGCTGCTGTGGCGCGACGTCCAGGTCTATGAGAAGTACCCCCTCGCGACGCAGATCGAGATCGAGCCGACGCGGCTGACCGTGCAGCTGGGCACAGCGAGGCCGATGGCGATCTACCGTCCGAACAGCCAGCCCGAGCCGAGGCGCACGTACTCGGCGCGGACATCGATCGCACTCAACCTCCGCGGCTCGCTCAAGATCATCGAGATCGGCTGACAAGTCGCCCAGCGGGCGTCCCGAAGCGTCAGTGTCTTCCCGTACCATCGAGGTTTCGTTGGGGTGACAGGGAGATGAATGCGCTTCGCGACGCGGCTGTCACCGGCCGTCGATGACCGGCTACGCGCGCACGTCCAGAAGGTGTGGCTCGCTCCCGACGGAGACGAGTCCCCCGTTGCCGTCAGCCTCCGCACGCCGCCGCCGGGTCACACCGTGGTCGAGGAGTACGCGGTGCTGCCGCACCCAAGGATGGCGCGGTTCCTGGTGCCACTTGCCTCACCACGGCTCGCAGCGGCGACCTTCCTCGAGTACAACGCCATCCGGTCGCCGCTGTCGCGAGCGGTGCGGCTGGCCCTCGCTGGCGGCTTTGCTCTTGGGCTGACCCGCGTCGTGCAACGACATCGACTCCTCGTGAGTGTGGACCGCCGTGTCCCTCGCTCCGACTGGACCCGGTTGCTGGTCACGCGCCACCTGGCCGAGGTGTTGGGCCGGCAAGAGCTGCACGCGTTCGTGGCTCTGCGACAGGTCAACCCCAACGCGAAGCCAACACTGGAGATGTTCGACGAGTTCGCAGCCCCCGCGGGTTACGCCAAGCTGGGCACGACCGAAGCCACCAAGGAGTTGGTGCGCACCGCCGCGGCAACCATCGGCGAGCTCGACGGTGGCGGCGGACGGCTCCTGGTTCCGCGATTGCTCGCGGCCGGTGATTGGAACGAAACCGCGTACGCCATCGTCGAGCCGCTGCCGCGGGGCGTGCGGCGGTGGACCGGCGGGGTGCAGGCCACCATCTCGTCGATGCGCGCGGTGGCGGCGACAGGTGTCGTGTCGCTGAGCCCGTATGCCGGATCCAGCTATGCCGCGAGGCTACGCGGAGAGCTGGCCGCCATCGATGGCCAGAGCGAGGTGACACCCATGCTCTGGTCCTGGCTGAGGCGACTCGAGCAAAGCCCGGCACCGATCCTGTTCGGACGAAGCCACGGCGACTGGATCCCTGACAACGTGGGGCGCTGCGGCGATCGGCTGGCGGCCTGGGACTGGGAACACAGCAACCCCGATGCCCCGGTCGGTTTCGACCTCCTCCACTGGCACTTCCACCATACTTTGGTGGCCAAGGACCTCGCTGCCGCGGTCGCGGCCGTTTACGCGGCGACCCCACAGCTGGAGCTGCTTGACGTGGCCGAGTCGACTCGGCGGACGGTAGCTAGGGCCTATCTGCTCGACCTGTTCGTCCGGCGCACCAGGCTCGCGGCAGGTGGTGGCGGCTGGAACCACAGGTGGTATCCCGCCCTGCTCGAGGTGCTCCGCCACCGCAGCACACGCGCGTGAGCCTCCGTCACGCGACCACGGTCGACAGCACATCGGCATAGATCGCTTCCAGCCGGACAACATCCACCTCAGGGGAGTATCGCTTCTCGTAGGACGCACGCGCGTTCACACGGCGTCCTATCCACGCGGCGGGATCTCTTACCAGCCGGCTCAGGGCGTCCGCGAGGGCGCCGACATCGGCGACCCGGAACGCCTCCCCGGCATCGTCGTTGACGACGGCTGCGCTGAAGTTCTCCAGGTCGGACACGATGACGGGCGTCCCAACCGCCAGGCTCCGCAAGATCACCAGCGGCAGGCCCTCGTACCACTCGGACGGCACGAGGACGGCGTCGGCTCCTCCCATGAACTCATAGACCGCCTGCTCGTCGATCCACCCCTCGTACGACAGGGTGGGATCTTGCCGGCTGCGCTCCTCCACCAGCGAGCGAAGCGGCCCGTCGCCGGCCACGCGCAGCCGCAGGTCGCCGGTGTCGGCGCGGGACCAACCGTCGAGCAAGGTCTCGACTCCCTTGATGTCCATCAGCCGACCAGCGAACGCGACGTAGCGCTCTGCGGGTCGCTCTGCCGACGCGAGCCCCGGGTCGGGTACCGAGTTGGGCTTGACCACCACCTTGGCCGCAGGGAAACCGTCGCGGATCAGCAAAGTGCGCGAGAACTCCGTCAGCGTCAGGTAGCGGTCCACGTAGCGGTGGAACGTGCCGGCCGCGCGGTGCACAGCCAGGCTCAGCGTCAGCGCCGCGCTCGCGCCGAGGCTGTCGTGGTAGCAGCGGTGCACGAGCCCCGGGAGCTTGACCCGCTTGCCGATGCAGTCCTCGCAGACAGCTCCGTCGCGGTGACACGTCGCAGCGATGCACGAGTACCGATAGCTGTGCAGCGTCGTCACCGTCGGGACGCCGAGCCGCTTGGCGGTGCGGAAGACCGCGGGCGACAGCAGGGGAAAGGGGGTGTGTACGTGGACGACATCAGGACGAAAGTCCTTGATGTGCGCAGCTACCTCGCGGCACGCCCCGACGTTCCACACGGCCTTGGCGCCGGCACGAAGCGGCCCGAGGCCGAGCTCCTCCGTGGGCGGCAGCGCGTAGGTGCGGACGGCATGTCCGGCGCCGGTGAGCAGCTCGGCCTCGTGGGCCAGCACCTCCATCGCCCCGCCGAGGCTGCCATGGTGGTTGTGCAGCTGCAGGATCCTCATTCCCACCCATCCCGGTCGGCCGTTGGTGGGGACAAGTATGCGATGTGCTGGCCGACGTCACAGCAGCGGCATGAAGGCCAAGCCGTAGCGCTCCTCGCCGTTGATCCGGCGACTGTCCGAGCCGATCCACAGGCCCTCGGTGGTCGCCAGGAAGTCCTTGCCACCCAGCCGGGCAGGCTTGTTCGGGTCCCAGGGCAGGGCCATGCCCGTTGCTGGGTCGATCGCGCCGACGCCCTTGCGCGCGTCGCAGATCGCGAGATCCGCCGGGGGGCACTTGCTGGCGAACCCCCGGGTGTTGTCCAGCCAGGAGAAGTGCCCCTGTGCGTAGACCGCAGCACCGGTCACGGCGGTCGACCAGACGCTGTCACCACCCGTGTAGTTGATCCACTCCGGCGTGGTGTCGTCCGCCAGGTCGAAGTAGCCGACGGCGTCGCACACCGTCCTGTTGCGGTCCGACGCGGTTTCCACGATCTGGCCGGTCGCTGTGACGGCGAAGTGCGTACCGTCCGGTGAGTAGTCAACGCCCTGCAGGTTCGCCACTCGGCGCGGGTTGTCCGTGGCACAACGCTCGGCGAGCGGTTCGTAGTACCAGTCATTGAGCGTCGCCCCGGTCGGGCCGAGGTCCGCAACGAAGAACTTGCTGCGTGGCTCACCGGCCACGGTAAGGAAGTTGCCGGTAGCGATCAGCTGCGTTCCGGCGGGGTTGACGG
>JACCWP010000121.1 GCA_013697585.1 Nocardioidaceae bacterium | reverse complement strand
CGGGGAGTCCCGTCGTGGCCGCGGGGGGCGCCGGCCCGGCGGCCTGGTGCCCTACGACGAGGTGCTGCCGCACTTCCGGGAGGCCACCTGGGACGAGGCTCTCGATCTCGTTGCCCATCGGCTGGCCGATATCCACGCTCAGAGCGGCCCGGGCGGCATCGCCGGATTCGGCTCGGCGAAATGTTCCAACGAGGAGGCCTACCTCTTCCAGAAGCTGATCCGGACCCGGTTCGGCACCAATAACATCGACCACTGCACCCGGCTCTGCCACGCCTCCAGCGTGGCGGCGCTGTTCGAGGGCATCGGCTCGGGCGCGGTCTCCACGACGTACGGCGATGTCGTCAACGCCGAGGTCGCCATCATCACGGGCAGCAACTCGACCGCCAACCATCCGGTCGCGTCGACGTTTTTCAAGCAGGCCAGGCGCAACGGCACCACGATCATCTACATCGACCCGCGCGCCGGCCAGGTTGCCGACCACGCCGACATCTTCTGCCAGCTCAAGCCGGGCACCGACGTCGCCCTGTACAACGCAGTTATGCACGAGGTGATCCGGCTCGGCCTGGTCGACGAGCAGTTCATCCGCGACCGCACCACCAACTACGACGAGCTGAAGCGGACGGTCGAGGCCTACCCGCCCGAGCTGGCCGCGCGGATCACCGGCGTGGACGCCGATGTCATCCGCCAGGTGGCGCGGGTCTGGGGCGGGGCACGCAGCGGAATCATCTTCTGGGGCATGGGGATCTCCCAGCACACGACGGGTACCGACAATGCCCGGTGCCTCATCGCCATGTGCGCGATCACCGGCAATGTGGGGAAGCCGGGCGCCGGCCTGCACCCCCTGCGCGGGCAGAACAACGTGCAGGGGGCATCGGACTCCGGGCTGATCCCGATGTTCTATCCCGACTACCAGCCCGCTGACGACGACGCGGTGCGCCAGCGGTTCGAGGCCGCGTGGGGAACGCCGCTGAGTGCTGTGCCGGGCCTGACCGTCACCGAGGTCATCGGGTCGGTCCTCGCCGGCGGTGTCCGGGGCATGTACATGATGGGCGAGAACCCGTTCATGTCCGACCCCAACACCAACAAGGTGCGCAAGGCCCTGTCCGCGTTGGACTTCCTCGTGGTGCAGGACATCTTCATCACGGAGACGGCCGAGTTCGCCGACGTGATACTCCCGGCGACGTCCTATCTCGAGAAGGACGGCACCTACACCAACACCGACCGCCGGGTGCAGCTGGGCCGTACGGTGCTCGACCCGCCCGGCGAGGCCCGCCCCGACTGGCAGATCACCCAGGACATCGCCAACCTGATGGGGCTCGGCTGGTCCTACTCCTCGCCGCGCGAGGTCTTTGTCGAGATGGTTGACCTGATGCCGAGCTATACCAACCTCAGCTATGACAACCTCGGCTCCACCGGCAAGCTCTACCCCAACTCCGACCCCGAGCACAGTGACGGCACGGTGGTCATGTTCGACGAGCGATTCAACACCGGCGACGGCCTCGCCCACCTGGTCCCGGCCGAGTGGCTGCCCGCCCGCGAGCTGCCCGACGCGGACTACCCGTTCGTGCTCAACACCGGGCGGCTGTTGGAGCACTGGCACACCGGCTCGATGACCCGCCGCTCGTACGCGCTGGACACGATCGCTCCGCGGGCCGAGGTCTATGTGCATCCCGGTGACGCTGCCCGGCTGGGGCTGCGCGACGGTGAGCCGGCCCGGGTGAGCTCGCGCCGCGGCGCGATCGAGCTGGCCGTCCGGGTGTCGGCCCGGGAGGCGGCGGGCAACGTGTTCATCCCGTTCCACTTCCGCGAGGCAGCGGCCAACCTGCTGACCACCGACGAGATCGACCCGGTGGGCAAGATCCCCGAGTTCAAGTTCTGCGCCGTGGCGCTCGAGCCCGTCGCCGAGGCAGGCGTGTGAGCGGCGACCGGCCGCCGGTGCCTGGCGTGGAGGGCCGGGCGGGCAAGTTTCCCGGCCCCAGCCTGATCCCGGCGCTCAACGCGATCCAGGAGCGGGTGGGCTGGCTGCCGCGCGAGGAGCTGGTGTCACTGTCGCGTGACACCCGCCGCCCGCTGTACGAGATCCAGGGACTCGTCTCGTTCTATCCGCACTTTCGCACCGAGCCGCCGCCGCAGGTCGCGCTGCACGTCTGCCACGACCTGTCCTGCTGGTTGCGCGGCGGTGAGCAGCAGATCACCGACCTGCGCGAGCGCTTCGGCTCCGACGCCGACGTCGAGCTGGTCGAGGTCTCCTGCCTTGGCCGCTGCGACACCGCGCCCGCGGTGGCAGTCAACGACGAGCCCGGCCACGTCGACGACGTCGACGAGCTGGTCCGCAGGGCCCGGGTGCTCACCGCGGAGCCCCCGCCCCCCGTGGCTCCCGTACCTCCGCGGGAGACCCCCTGGCCCAACGACCCGTACGCGCCGGGGGAGCCGCGCTACCGGGTGCTGCGCTCACTGCTCGCGGGCGACCTCGACGGCGCCGGTCTCGTGCAGACCCTGCAGGACTCGGGGTTGCGCGGCATGGGTGGCGCAGGCTTTCCCACCGGCAAGAAATGGGAGCTGGTGGCTGCCCAGGACCAGCGGCCCACCTACGCCATCTGCAACGCCGACGAGTCCGAGCCCGGCACCTTCAAGGACCGGCAGATCCTCGCCGACCAACCACACCTGGTGCTCGAGGGGCTGCTGCTCGGCATGGCCGTCGTCGGTGCTGAGGAAGGTTTCGTCTTCATCCGGCACGAGTACGGTCCGGAGGCCGACGTGCTGCGTGCCGAGATCGACCGGCTCCGTGCCGAGGGACTCGTGGGTGGCGACGTGCTCGGCAGCGGGCGTCGACTGTCGGTCGAGCTGTTCATCTCGCCCGGGGGATACATCCTGGGCGAGGAGTCGGCGCTGATCGAGTGCATGGAGGGTCATCGGGGCGAGCCGCGCAACAAGCCACCGTTTCCCGGCGTGTTCGGGCTGTGGGGCAAGCCCACCCTGATGAACTCGGTCGAGACGTTCGCCGACGTGCCGGTGATCGTCGAGCGTGGCGCTCAGTGGTGGTGCGATCAGGGCGAGGGTGACTCGAACGGGCTGAAGTTCTTCGCGGTCTCGGGTGACGTGGCGCGGCCGGGCGTCTACTGCGTACCGGCCGGTACGACGGCCCGTCGACTGCTGGACCAGGCCGGCGGTGTCGCTGACGGCCGCGACCTGGCCGCGGTGCAGCCTGGTGGCGCGTCGTCGAACTTCCTCGGCCCCGAGAGCCTGGACGTTGCGCTCGACTTTGACGCTCTCGCCGAGGCAGGGTCGATGCTCGGCTCCGGTGCCATGGTGGTCCTGGCCGAGGGCACCGACGTCCTCGCTGCGGCCACCAACACGCTGCGGTTCTTTCGCGACGAGTCGTGCGGCAAGTGCGTGCCGTGTCGGGTGGGCTCGCACAAGGCGCACGAGCTGCTCACCGACGCGATCGCCGGCGACGGGCTCGACGAGGAGGGCGAGGAGCGGGTGCTCGAGCTCGAGCGGACGTTGCGCATGACATCGATCTGCGGGCTTGGGCAGGTGGCGCTGGGCCCGGTGGCCAGCGTTCTCGGCCTGCAGCGTGGTGGCGCCATGGCCCGCCCGCAGCCGCTCGAGTGATGCCGTGCCGCGATCGCGGGGCGGCGCGCCCCCGACCCGCATGACCGGATCTCGAGGCACTCGGGTGGCTGGCACAACCACAAGGTCTCGAGTTCTGTCGCTGGGCGGTCGGCGTGCCCGGACGTGAGTTCTTCCGTACCCGCACGGTCGCCGAGGCGCTGGCCGCGCTGCCGACGGGCCGGGTAACCGCCTCCGAGCTGGTCGGGCTCGACGACGCCCTCGGCCGGGTGCCGGTGGAACCTGTCCACGCACCGCGCCAGCTGCCCGGTTTCGCGCGCTCGACCGTCGACGGCTACGCCGTGCAGGCCGCCGACACCTACGGCGCGTCCGACGGGCTGCCCGCCTACCTCGACGTCAGTGGAGCGGTGGCGATGGGGTCCGCGCCCGGTGTCACTGTCGTGGCCGGGCGTGCTGTCGCCATGCCGACCGGTGGGGCCTTGCCGCCCGGCGCCGACGCAGTCGTGATGGTCGAGCACACCCAGCAGGTCATGCCCGGAACGGTCGAGGTGACGCGCCCGGTCGCTCCGGGTGAGGGGGTCGTGCGTGCCGACGAGGACGTGGCCGTCGGCCAACAGGTGCTGCCGGCGGGCCGGCCCCTGCGGGCCCCCGACCTCGGCATGCTGGCCGCGGTGGGCGTGACTTTGCTGTCGGTGCACTCCCGCCCGGTCGTCGGAATCGTGTCGACCGGCGACGAGCTGGTCCCGCCCGAGACGGCCGAGCTGGCGCCGGGTCAGGTGCGGGATGCCATCGCGTCCGCGCTGGCCGGTCTGGTCCGGCAGGTCGGGGGAGCGCCACGTCCGTACGGCATCGTCGCCGACGATGCGGGCGCCCTGGAGCGGGTGCTGCGCGACGCGGTCGAGGTGTGCGACCTCGTCGTGGTGTCGGCTGGGTCGTCGGTGGGCGCCCGCGACGAGACCGCCGGCGCCGTTGCGCGGTTGGGGCCTCCCGGCATCGTGTGCCACGGCATCGCGATCCGGCCGGGCAAGCCGACCCTGGTCGCACAGGCAGGCGACGTGCCGGTGCTCGGCCTGCCAGGCAACCCGCTGTCGGCCATGGTGGTGTTCGGGTTGCTCGGCGTGCCGCTCGTGCGCCGGGTTGGTGGGTGCACCCAGGTGCCGCCCGAGCCGCGCACACGGGCCCGGCTCACCCGCCAGGTTCCGTCCCGGGCGGGGCGGCTCGACGTGGTCCAGGTGCGCCTCGACGAGGACCGCGGCCATGGTGGACCTCAGGCGTACCCGGTGCTGGGCGCCTCCGCGCTCCTGTCGGTCCTGACCTCCGCCGACGGTTACCTGGTCATCGACGAGGACGCGACTGGCCTCGACGAGGGCGCCGAGGTCGATGTCACGCTGTACCGGTGACCTCCCGCCGCCCCCACACCCGCGAACTGGCGCAGACACGCGGACGACACGCCGTACTGACAAACGCCCTTGCGCCACTTTGCGGGATGTGGCCCCGGGTGTTCGCGTGATCGAGCGCGGTCCGGGCAGTCCGTTCCTGCGCGATGTGCCGTTGCCGCAGGCGCTGCGGGCGTGGGCGGACGTACGTGCCGAGACCGGCTGCCCCGAGCGGCTGGACGCGGTGACGGTGCCGGTCGTCGAGGCTGTCGGCAGGGTCACCGCCGCCCCGGTGTGGGCGCTGCGGTCGTCGCCGGCGTACGACGCCGCGGCGATGGACGGTATCGCGGTCCGGGCCGCCGACACGGTTGGCGCCAGCGAGTCGACGCCGCTGCTGCTGGACCAGGGAGCGTTCATCGAGATCGACACCGGCGACCCGCTGCCCGATGGCTGCGACGCGGTCGTGATGCGCGAGCACGTGCACCACAGCGACGGCACCGCCGAGCTGCGGGCCGCGGTGCCGCCACAGTCGCACGTGCGCTCGATCGGCGAGGACGTCGCCGCGACCGAGCTGCTGCTGGCCGTCGGGCACCGGCTGCGGCCCTACGACGTGGCGGCGGTGGCCGCCGTCGGGGTCACCGAGCTGGCCGTGCGCAGGGCTCCACTGGTGGTGGTCGTCCCGAGCGGCGACGAGATCCGGTCAGTGGGGGAGCCGCTCGGCCCGGGCGAGATCGCCGACACCAACTCGTTGATGCTGGCCGCGCAGGCCCGTGAGGTGGGTGCGCGGGCGCAGGTGACGCCGATCGTGCCTGACGACCCGGAGCAGATCGCGGCTGCCGTACGCCAGGCTGCCGCGGAGGCCGACCTGGTGGTGGTGGTCGCGGGCTCGAGC
>JACCWP010000107.1 GCA_013697585.1 Nocardioidaceae bacterium | reverse complement strand
GGTCTTACGGGTCACCCAGCGCCGATGCCGGTGATGCTCCACCACGGCGCCTCCGAGCAAGTACGTGTAGGCGATGGTGTGCTCGGTCACCGCCTGGCGTCCCCGCCTCGTCTCACGACGCCGCCGGCGGGCCTCAACTCGCCACCGATACGCACTCTCCTCAGCCAATCCCGGGCCGGCGGCCTCCAGTAGCGGTGCCATCACCCCGCCTGTCCCCCCACACCACGCAGGACCCGTTGCCAATGCCTCGACCAGACGTTCCAGAGTGCTTGGACGCGTTCTCCGTTGCCCGTGCTCGATCCTTCGTAGTGACCGCTCGGTGAGCTCGGCCCGAGCCGCTAGCCTCGCCTGGCTAAGACCCGATTGGGTTCGCAATCCGCGCAGGCAAGCCCCTAACTGGGTCAGCCACGGCACTTCCCACGGCTCGATTGGTCGCCGACAATCATCACCCGCCACACCGATGATTGTCGCACTGAACGTGTCAGGTCCCACAACGCGCGCGCAAAGGAACGCGCCGCAATAGCTGCGACAACTGAGCCGGGTGCGTCGGGGTCATCCTGGACCCGAAGGCCGAGGGCGCCGCCATGCCAGCAGCCGGTGCTTGCGCCCAGAGGGTCCCGGGTTACCGCTGCGGTGGCGCTTGCTGGCGGCCACGACACTGTCTCCTGTCCACTCTCGCAGGAAGGCCGGGTCAGCCGGCGGTGGTGAGGCCCGCGGTCGAGGTGGTGGTGCCTGCGCGGGCGGTCCGGATCCGGAGATCGGTGAGTAGAACAGGTTCGTCTTCGTTCTCGAGGTGGGCGTACCAGTAGTCCCAACCGGATTCGACGTCGGCGTTGTCCTCGCGGGCGGCGATGTCGACGGTCTCGCAGGCGTGGTCGCCGACCTTGTGTAGCGCGACGGCGCACGCGGTGCGCGACGGCGACCGGGTGTGCGTCGTCGCCGAGCTCGAACCGCACGGCCGGTCGGCGGGGAGCCCACGGCCTCGATAGCCCCGCTCAGGCCGCCGCGCTGGCGCCGGAATAGCCAGCCTCGAACGCCAAGGCTGGACCGCGGGTGTAGCGGCGTGCCGCGCTGGCCATCCGGGTCCTCAGCCGACGCCGTGCGGGACGTTCGGCCCCTGCCTCGGCGTGCTTCAGGAGTGAACCTGTGGGTATGACAACGATGACGCCGACCCCGCAACCCCAGAGGACGCGGCCGCGACGGCCGCGGTGGCTCGCGCCCGTTGTCGCACTCGTCGTCGCCGCTGTCGTCGCAGGTGTCGGGGTCGGCATCGGGATCGCCCGCCACGACGACAGGGTCACCATCAGTTCGGCGTCTCAACTCACCGCCGTGCAGACGTCTTGCGAGGACTGGATGACGGCCTCTGGCAGCGGCAACGCTGATGACGCGTGGCGCTCCGGCATGGTCTCGTGGATGAGGGCAACAGCAGCAGCATGATGGGTCCACGGATGTGGGATGGACCCGACCAGCTCCGCGAAGCGTGTCACCAGTGGGCCGACGAGAATCCGGAAGCGGCAGGTAGTCCAGTCGCCGGCTCGGCCGCCGCAGGCTGCGACGACATGGTCAAGTGGATGGACGGACACATGATGAACGGCTGGGGCAGCTCGATGATGGACGACCGTTGATCGGCCGCTACTGCCCTACGGCGCCTCGGCAGCATCAACGGTCACTGCAACAGTCCGGCGACCTCGAGAACCCGGTAACCGCTCATTGAACACACCGTCGCCGCACACGCAGACGACGACGTTGCAGGCAGGTCAGCACTCGTAGGCTGATTCACGCTGGTGGTCCTGTCGGCTGGCTGCTTGGTAACACCCAGCCTGGTGCAGGGCCACCGGAGCCTACCTCAAGACATGATCACGCGGAAGATCGAAGAGCCGTTAACCGCCCTATCCACGGTTCGTTGGCATATTGACGCCAGCGGAGCCCAGCGACACCCGGCTCATTCGTGCCTGCTGGGGTAGGCGTGGACTACAGCGCTGGCCAGTTTCGGCACGGCATGCGTCAGCTCATGCTCGGCAGAGTGGGCAAGCCGGTGGGCCTCGGCGAGCGAACTGTTGCTATCGATGTCGAGA
>JACCWP010000091.1 GCA_013697585.1 Nocardioidaceae bacterium | reverse complement strand
TCGCGACCTCCGGGAAGCCTGACCACGTTGACCACTATCTCGATCTGCTGGGCGGGCGGGAGCTGGCGGACTCGTGGGTGACCGCCGAGGACGCTGACCGCAGCAAACCGGCGCCCGATCTGGTGCAAACCGCACTGGGCCGGGTGAAGGCATCCTCGCCGGTGATGGTGGGTGACTCCACCTGGGACGTCAGCGCCGCGGTCGAGTCGCGCGTGCCGACGGTGTGCGTACGCACTGGTGGCTTCGCTGGCGATGAGCTGCAAGAGGCGGGGGCGCTCGCGGTCTTCGACGACCTCCCCGCCCTGCAGCACGACTGGCTCAGCGCCACCTCACGCTGACACAGCCTGAGGGGGACCGGCTGACGGGGGCACCTACTGGAACGGTGAGGCGATGCACAAGGTCGACTACCGCGACCTCGACAAGACTCCTGAGGCGGTAGCGGCAGCGCTGTCCACCGCGAGCGCCAACGCCGTCCACCTGGCCGCCCGACTGCGCGCGGAGCCCTACCCAGCTGACTGCCGCACCGTAACCGCAAGGCCGCCCGACGATCCTGCCGTCTTCTCGTCTGCTGGCAGCAGTGCCATGCCTCGTTCGCGTGCGGGTCTGGGACCCGCTGACCTGGCTACTGTGCGAGCGTGTTCGACGGCTTCGTGGACGAGCGGGTGAACGTGGGTGAAGTCTGCCTGCGGGTGCGACACGGGGGTGCGGGGCCTCCGGTCCTGCTGGTCCATGGGCACCCGCGGACAGGTGCTACCTGGCATCGCGTCGCCCCGCGGCTCGTGAACGCGGGCTTCACCGTCGTCTGTCCGGACATGCGCGGCTACGGTCGTTCGGACAAGGCCGCCGTGCGGCGCGACCACGCACAGCAGTCGAAACGATCAGTCGCACGAGACCTTGTACAGCTGATGCAGCTGCTGGACCAGCCCAGGTTTGCCATGGTGGGGCACGACCGTGGCTGCTACGTGGCGTTCCGTGCGGCACTGGACCTCCCCGATGTGGTGACCCGGCTAGTGGTCATGGACGGCGTGCCGATCAGCGAAGCCCTGGCCCGGTGCGACGCAAGGTTCGCTCGCGACTGGTACCACTGGTTCTTCTTCGCTCAGCCAGACAAGCCCGAGCGCGCCATTCTGGCCGACCCTGACTCCTGGTATCACGGGGACCCGGAGCTGATGGGTTCTGAGAACCATCGCGAGTTCCGTGCAGCCACCAGCGATCCCGCAACAGTCACCGCGATGCTGGAGGACTACCGGGCCGGGCTCGACATCGATCGCCAGCACGAGGTGACCGATCGCCGCGCCGGTCGGACTGTGCGCTGTCCCACGCTCTTGCTGTGGTCGACCCGCGACGCCCTGCCCGATCTGTACGGTGACCCGCTGCAGGTGTGGCAGCCCTGGGTCGACGACTTGCGCGGCGGCACTATCGAGTCCGGTCACCACATGGCCGAGGAGAACCCGGCGGCGCTGAGCGCGGCGCTCATTGACTTCCTAGCCTGAGGAGCCGCGCACGGGTAGGACGCCTACTCGGCTGGCGCCCATCGTGTCAGCCGGGTCGCCAGCAGTTCAATGCACACGCCCGGCGCTGCTCGTCACGGTCCGGTGTGCAGCGGCGGTGTCGGGGCACCGACGCCTGCCAGCAGCCCGTACCGCAGGCTGCTCAGGGCGTCGGCGGAGCTGTGCCGAGGCCGCCATCCCAGCAGCTGGCGAGCCTGTGCGCTCGCCAGCATCGGCACCCGTAGGAAGGCGTCAAGCAGGCGCGGGTCGGCGGGCAGCAGCCGGGTCCGGAACCCACCGGCGACGATCAGCCGGACGAGGTGCGGAGGGACCGCGATGGGCCTCCCGCCGAAGACGCCTTGCAGAGCGGCGCCGTCCAGCACGTCGTCGGCGGCAAGGTTGAGCGCCGCGCCAACCGGCGTGCGGAGTGCGAGCGCCACAGCCGCTCCGACGTCGTCGGCGTGAACCGCCTGCAGGACCAACCCGGACGGCAGGGGCAGGGCCAGCGACGCAAGCCGCAGGGCGACCTTCGTCGGGGCCAGATGGCCGGCGAAGATGCGGCGCTGCTCGCTGGCAGCCGACGACTGGAAGACGAAGGCGGGGCGCAGCCGGGTCACTGTTACCCGCGAGTGACGTGCCTCGAACGCGTCGAGGACCCGCTCCACGTAGGCCTTCTCCCGAGCGTACGGCGCGTCTGACGAGCCATCCGTCGGCCATTGCTCATCGACCGGTCGGACGCCCCGGCGCGGAGAGTAGGCAGCGACCGAAGAAGCGATGACCACATGCGCGACATCCGAATGAGCAGCCGCCTCAAGCAGGCGCCGAGTCCCCAGCACGTTGGTGCGCCAGGTCTCCTCCGGTCGGTGCGCCGGATGGAAGGCCCATGCCAGGTGGACGACGGCATCGGCTCCCGCCAGCGCCGACGACAGGTTGTCGCCGCGCAAGTCGAGCGGCATCCACGTGGTCCGTCGTGGGGTCTCCAGCTGGCTCGCCGAGCCGAGCGGTGCGCGTCGTGCGACCGCGACGACCTCGGTTTCGGGCATCTCGGCAGCCATCGCGCGCAGCACTGCCGTGCCAAGGTTCCCGGTCGCCCCGGTCAGCACGATCCGCATCTGCTGTTTCCTCTCCGTGAGCCGCCCCAAGCTTCGCTGATCATCGCCTGCATCGCTGGTGCGCGCCGACCCCGCGACCCGGCAGGACGGGCCTTGCCGGCACCCGTCGGGAGGCGGACCCCTGTTGGGCATGAGACTGGTGTCGTGACGTCCTCGTCGACCTCCGCGTTCGCTGGTTTCCGGTTCCCTCGGAAGGTGATCTCGGTGGCGGTGCGGTGGTACCTGCGGTACGGCAGGTCCTACCGCGATGTCGGGTGCTGCTCGCCAAGCGGGGAGTAGACGTCGATCACGTCACCATCTACC
>JACCWP010000089.1 GCA_013697585.1 Nocardioidaceae bacterium | reverse complement strand
CGGACAGCTCTGCATCGGTGTGCAGTGCGGTCATCACAGCACCCAGCACCGACATCGGGAGCCGCTCGGAGAGTCCGGCCGGACCGCAGAACACGGCCAGCAGGTCTCCGCGCAACGAGCCGGTATCCGATACGGCCGGGTCGGGCAGGCCCTTGGCCCGGCTGAGCGCATCGACGATCAGCGCCGCCTTGCCGTCCCAGCGTCGATAGAGCGTTGCCTTGCTGGCGTGCGCCTCGGCAGCAACCTGATCGAAGGTGAGACGGTCGTATCCAAGCTCCGCCAACACCCGTACGGTCGCGTCGAGGATCTCGTCCTCACGCTCCCCGGTCACCCGAGGTCGTAGCCCTGGCGGCACCTGTTGGCATCCCTGCGTTCACCTGGTTGAAACGAAACGGTTTCGTTCCTTACCAGGACCCTAGCGCGGTGCCGATCAATGCGTGTGCGGGGGCACCGTGGGTCCTTCGGAGGGCTGGACCACGACGAACCCGGGTCCATGGAACTTGTACTGGAACGCCTCACCCGACCCGCCCCGCAACAGCGACGTGACGTTCATGCTGCTCACCACCTCGGGCACCAGGTTGGCCGACCAGCACACCGCCGCCTGCGGGTCGACGAAGGTCGGCTGCTGCGAGCAGTCGAGCAGCAGCGGGTCGCCGTCGGAGGTCAGCGCCACCGTGCCGTGGCCCTGGATCAGGGTGTTGAACAAGCCGCCGGTCATCATGCCGGCGCCCTTGGTGCGGTGGATGTCATGGTGCAGCGCCGCGTCAAAGGCCAACAGCGTGCTGCCGTTGACGCTGACGCCGTCACCCTCGAGCTGGATGAGGAAGACCTCGGCCGCTTCGCGGGCAAAGAACGCCTCGCCCTGGCCGGACACCCGCATCAGCGGGGTGTCCTCGCTGGTGAGCGCACGTTTCATCAGCTTGCCGAGGCTGCCCGCGCCCTCGTGGTGAAACTGGATCTGACCCTGGAAGGCCACCATCGCGCCCTTGGCGGTCAGCAGGTCCTCTCCGAGCGCGACCCGCAGCATCTTCTTGCTCTGCAGGGTCCACCGCTCGACGGTCTGCTGCTCTTGGTGGTCCTGGGCGAACAGTTCGCTACGCATGGCAGCATCCTTGCCTATCGTCGCGGCTGCCGTCGTAAACCGCGGGCACGGGGCGTACAGTGCACCTCGGCGTTATCCGATCGTGACGTGCGCGCTCGCGGGGTGGCGAGAGGAGAGCACCGTGCAGGTCTTTGTCACGGGCGCCAGCGGTGTCATGGGGCGCTCGGTGGTGGTGGCGCTGCTGGGCGCCGGGCACGACGTGCGCGCACTGGCCCGCTCGGGCGAGCAGGCCGGCCGGCTGCAGGACGACGGGGTTGAGCCCGTCGTCGGCGGGCTGTTCGACCCCGACGGTCTCGTCGTCGCCTTCTCGGGGTGTGACGTCGTCTGCAACCTCGCCAGCCACGTCCCGGCCGGGTTCGCTGCCGTACGCCCCGGCGCGTGGCGGGTCGGTGATCGGATCCGGGGCGAGGGATCCAGAGTCGTCGCGCAAGCCGCTCGGGCAGCCGGAGTCCGGCGGTTCGTGCAGGAGTCGGCGAGCCTGCTGTATGCCGATGGTGGCGACCAATGGCTCACCGAGGACAGCCCGATCGCCGTCAACCGAGCAACCGAGCCGCTGGCGATGGCAGAGACCCACGCCCAGGAGTTCACCGACGGGACGCGACATCACGTGGTCCTGCGGTTCGGCTCGATCGTGGGTGACGACGACTACACCCGCTGGCGGCTGGCCCGTGCCCGATCGGGCCAGCCGGTCGCCTACGGCGCTCCGGACGGCTGGATGCACGTGATCAACGCCGAGGACGTCGGCACGGCGGTCCTGGCCGCGCTCACCGCTCCAGCCGGGACCTACAACGTCGGGGCGGAACCGGTGCGCCGCCGTGACCTCGCCCAGCTGCTCACCCACGCCGTGGGCCGAGACCGGTCTCGGTTCTTGACCCGACCCCTGCTGCGGCTCGGCGGCGAGCGGGTCGAGATGCTCACCCGTTCGCACCGGGTCAGCTCGCGAGCCTTCTGCCGAGCGACGGGATGGAAGCCACGCCACGGGGAGCTGTCCACCGAATGGGTACTCCCTGGCCGGTCCGGGCAGCGACGTCGACGGCTGGCAGCCCTGGGCGACGCGTACGCGAGCCGCTCGGCCGATGACAGCGACGAGGGCTGGTCGGAGGGTGGCTGGTCGGACGGGAACGACCGCGACGACGACCTGCGCCGCGAGGTGCCCCCGCACCACTGATCAGGCCGTCGGCGGCGGGACGCCCCCTCCTTGCCGCTGCCGCAGCAGGTCACGGATCTCGGTGAGCAGCTGCACGTCTGGGGGTGCCGCGGCCGGCTCGGGGGCGTTGGCAACCAGCGCCGTCAGCCGCTTCATCGCAACGACGAACACGACGTAGACCACCGCCGCGACCAGGACGAACGTGATGATCGCGGTGATGATGGCGCCGACGTCGACGAAGGTCGCCGCGTTGCCGTCGCGGATCTCGAACCCCAGTCCCTGCACCGCGTCGTCACCACCGGCGGCCGCGATGATCGGATCGATCAAGTACGTCGTGAACGCCGTGACGAGAGCGACGAACGCGGTGCCGATGACCACCGCGACCGCGAGGTCGATGACGTTGCCGCGAAGCAGGAACTCCTTGAAGCCCTTGAGCATGTCCCCTCCAGGAACGGGTAGCGCCGCGTGCGCCGGGCACACCGTAGTGAGGCCCGGGGCGGTTGGCCGACCGGCGCGCTCATGGCCCGCGGACGAGCAGGGCGAGCGGCGACCCCAGCGCCGCCTGGGCGACGTGGAGCGCCGCCGCGCCGTCGAGTGCCAGCACCACTGCTCGGTCGTCAGGGCCGTCGGCGTCGCGGGGGGTTGCGACGACGGTGGCCGATGTCGCGACCACGTCGGCTGCATCGGCCCCCCGCGGGTTGCCTGCGACCACCTCGACAACGTCTCCCGGCCGTACGAGCCATGCGGTTGCCACCGGCACCTCGATGCTGGTGAGCACCTCGCCGGCCGCCAGCTCAGCCGCCAGCCCAGGTCCGACGATCCCCGCATCGGTCAGCGGCTCCCCGCGTCGGACCGGTGCTGCGACCAACCGCCCGATGGGTGCGTCTCCGGGCGAATAGCTGCCGTCAGGAACCGCCGCGGGCGGCAACGCGACGGTCGTGACGTCGGCATGGCTGATCCTGGTGCCGCTCGGCAGGTCGCGGCCTGCCACCGTGACCTGCTCGACCGGGAGCGGGTGGGGTTGGACGGCCGCCAGACCGCTCAGCACGGCGAGGCCGCCCGCAACCGCGGCGAGCGGCCGTCGCCAACGCACGATGGTGCGGGACAGGTCACGGCGCCGGGCGCGCCATCGGGCTTCCACCCCCAGACGCTAGGCGGCTGTGCGGCCACCGGGGGGTCCTGTCCACAGGCGATGGCTTGGCTGGCATCGACAACCGGCCAACCGGCGGCCGGTCAGGCGGCCGAGCCGGCCGACGAGCTGGTCGACCGGGACGGCTTCGCGCTAGTCGAGCCTTCGGAGGAACGCTTCGACCCGGTGCCCGACTTCTCAGCACTGCCCGCGGCCGCAGGTTCCTTGGACGGCTTGTCCGAGCCTGAGCCTGAGCCTGAGCCGGTGCCCGGGTCCGACCCCGAGCCCGAATCCGACCCCGAGCCCGAATCCGAGCTGGATCCCGACTCGGCGGCCGCGCCGTTCGTGGTCTCGGCGGCGGCGCGACTGTCGTTGCGATAGAAGCCCGAGCCCTTGAACACGACGCCGACCGCCGAGAAGACCTTGCGCAGCCGGCCCTCGCAGTGCGGGCACTGGGTGAGGGTGGCGTCGGTGAAGCTCTGCTGCACCTCGTGCGGGCGCGCGCAGCTGGTGCAGGCGTACTGGTAGGTCGGCACGACCGTCTCCTCGTCTGGCACTCTCACCCGTCGACTGCCAAGTGTGCCACTTGCGAGCGGTGCCACGAGACCGGACAGGCAGAATCGGGGCGTGGGTCGCGCCGGCAGGATCACCGTGTGGGTCGCCGGCGGCATCGCGGTGCTGCTCGTCGCGGCCGTGGCCTGGGGCGGGTGGACCGCGCGCCGGTCGTTCCCGCAGGTCGACGGCGAGCTGGTCGTCGCCGGACTGGAGCGTGCTGCCGAGGTCGTCCGCGACGACTACGGGATCCCGCAGATCTATGCCGACACAGCCGAGGACCTGTTCTTCACCCAGGGCTTCGTTCATGCCCAGGACCGGTTCTTCGAGATGGACTTCCGCCGGCACGTGACCCAGGGCCGGTTGGCCGAGCTCGTGGGCTCGAGCGGTCTCGACACCGACGTCTACGTACGGTCGCTCGGGTGGTACGAGGTGGCCGAGCAGGAGCTTGCGTTGCTGGACTCGTCCTCCCGGACATACCTGCAGGCCTATGCCGACGGCGTCAACGCCTACGTCGAGGACCGAGCCCCTGCCGAGCTGTCCTTGGAGTACGCCGTCCTGGGCGTCACCGGCCCCGACTACGTCCCGGAGCCCTGGTCGCCCACCGACTCGTTGGCCTGGCTCAAGGCACTGGCGTGGGACCTGCGCAGCAACGTGAGCGACGAGATCGACCGAACGCTGGCCGCGGCCTCGGTGGGACAGGGGGCGATCGGCGAGCTCTACCCCGACTACCCCACCGAGGAGCACCGGCCGATTCTCGAGCCGGGCGCCGTTGTGGCCGGGCGCTTCGACCCTTCCGCAGAGCCCTCGTCAGCAGCCGCACGACCGCCGCTGGCGCCCGCCGTGCGAGCCGCGATCGCGGGCGGGCTCGGCACCGACCTGGCCGCGGCAGCCAAGGTCGACGCACAGGTGCCGACCCTGCTGGGCACCGGCGACGGGATCGGCAGCAACTCCTGGGTCATCTCTGGTGAGCACACCGCCAGCGGTGCCCCGATCCTGGCCAATGATCCCCACCTCGCGCCTGCCATGCCCGGCGTCTGGGAGCAGATGGGTCTGCACTGCCGCGAGCTGACCGCCGAGTGCCCGTTCGATGTCGCGGGGACGACGTTCTCCGGCCTGCCGGGTGTCGTGGTCGGTCACAACGACCGGGTCGCGTGGGGACTCACGTCCATGTACGCGGACGTGGCCGACCTCTACGTCGAGCAGGTCGACGGCAACAGGTATCTGTTCGACGGTCGCTGGGTCGAGATGAGCGTGCGCGAGGAGGAGTTCGAGGTCGCGGGCGAGGACGAACCGGTGACCCGGACCGTCCGTGCCACTCGGCACGGGCCGCTCCTGTCGGACATCGACGACGATGCCGCTCGAGTCGCCGACGAGGCGCCCGTGGCGCGTCCGGCCGGCGGCGAGGACTACGCCGTGGCGTTGCAGTGGACCGCGCTCGAGCCCGGCCGAACCATGGATGCGGTGTTCGGTCTCGACCTGTCCCGGTCGTTCGACGACTTCCGTGCCGCCGCCCGGCTCTTCGAGGTGCCGGCACAGAACCTCGTCTACGCCGACGTCGACGGCCACATCGGTTACCAGGCGCCTGGCACCATCCCCGTCCGACGGCTCGGTGACGGCAGGTGGCCGGTGCCGGGCTGGGACGCGCGGTACGGGTGGAGCGGCAGCGTGCCGTTCCGTCAGCTGCCGTGGACGCTCGACCCGCCGGGCGGAGTCATCGTCACCGCGAACCAGGCCGTGGTCGACCCCGACGGGTATCGCTTCGAACTCGGTGCGGACACCGCGTACGGCTATCGGTCGCAACGCATCGTCGACCTGCTTGCCACGCGCGACGACTGGACGGTCGAGGCCTCCGCCGCGTTGCAGACCGACTCCCTGCACCCGATGGCCGAGGCTCTCGTGCCGGCACTGCTCAGGCAACCGCTCAGCACCCCGTACCACCGGCAGGGGCAGGAGCTGCTGGTCGGCTGGGACGGGACCCAACCCGCCGACTCCGGCGCGGCGGCGTACTTCAACGTGGTCTGGCGAAACCTGTTGTTGCTCACGTTCACCGACCAGCTGCCGAAGGCGGCCTGGCCGCAGGGCGACGAGCGGTGGTGCGAGGTGGTGCGGCTGCTGCTGGACGAGCCGGGCTCGAAGTGGTGGGACGACGTGTCCACCGACGGTGTACGCGAGGACCGCGACGACGTGCTCGTCGCGGCAATGGAGCAGGCCCGCGACGACCTGACCCGGCTGCAGGCACAGGACCCTGACGACTGGACCTGGGGGGCGATCCACCACCTCACGCTGGTCAACCAGACGCTCGGCGAGTCGGGGGTCGCTGCGGTGGAGGCGTTGTTCAACCGTGGTCCCTATCCGTTGAGCGGCGGCAGCGGGGCGGTCGACGCCTCCTCCTGGTCGGCCGACGAGGGGTTTGCCGCAACCGCCGTCGCGTCGATGCGGATGGTCGTGCCTCTCGACGACCTCGGTGCCGCTCGCTGGATCGTCGTGGGTGGCGCGTCCGGGCACGCCTTCTCCGACCACTACGACGACCAGACCGAGCGGTGGGCCGCGGGCGACACGGTGCCCTGGCCGTTCAGCGCAGAGGCGGTCGACGCCACGGGCGAGGATGTGCTGCTGCTCGTCCCCGAGGCGTAGGGGGTACGGCTCTGCTGGCGCACCCCTCAGGACGGGTTGACCCGCAGCGTCCTCGTCGGTGTGACCACCAGGTCCACCGGGCGGTCGTGCGGCGCTCGAGGCAGTTCGTCGACCACCTCGTCGTCGTGCACGAGCGCGGCGACCAATCCCGTCGCCCGCGCCAGCGCGCGATCGTACGACCCGCCGCCTTGGCCTAACCGGGTGCCGTTGCGCGCCGCCGAGGTGGCGGGGCACACCACCACGGCCGCGCCTTCCAGCGCCTGCGGACCCAGTCGCGGCCCGATCGGCTCACTGATGCCGGGTCGGCGACCCGGTGCCAGCGGCCCCTCGTCCAGGGCCCAGTCGAGGTCGTCGTCGCCGCGGAGCACCGGAAGCAGCACGCGGGTGCCGCGCAGGCGCAACGCCGATCGCAACGGCCCGGTTCCGGGTTCGGAGGCAGTGGAGACGTAGGCCGCCACCGTGTCCGCGCCGTCGACTTCGGGCAGGGCAAGGACTCGGGCGCAGAACAGGTGCGCCAGCCGGGCGTTGTCCTCCGTGCCGCGGGTGATCCGGCGTCGCCGCACCTGGTCGCGTACCCACTGCTTGCGCACGCGGTGCTCGGCGTCCGGCCCGCGGTTCTGCTGGTCCACTGTCCTAGCATCCCTTGTATGAGCGAGCGCCATGCCTGATCCCGGGCCTGATCCCGGGCCTGATCTCGGGCTCGACCGGGCCGCGGGTCCGCGAGCTGAGTCGGGACTCGAACGAGCCCGGCAGGTCATGGTCGACGGAGACGTGCATCCCCGCGCTATCGACGTCTTCAGCCACTACTACCGCCAGCTCGAGTCGGGCGTGACGGGCGTCATCGTCGAGGACGACATCGAGCCCGTGGTCGGCCTCCCGTCCTTGAGCGCGGTGGACATCGACGAGGAGCAGGCCCGCGAAGCGCTGTCGGCGACCGTGGTCGTCAAGCTCAACGGCGGACTGGGCACGTCGATGGGGATGGCGCGAGCCAAGTCGCTGCTGACGGTGCGCGATCAGCACACCTTCCTCGACGTGATCGCCCAGCAGGTGTTCGCCGTGCGCACGCGCTACGGCGTCAAGTTGCCTCTCCTGTTCATGAACAGCTTTCGCACCCACGACGACACCCTGGCCGCGTTGGGCGAGCATCCCGGGCTCGCCGTGGACGACCTCCCGATGGACTTCATCCAGAACCGCGAGCCCAAGCTGCTCGCTGACGATCTGAGCCCGGTCGAGTGGCCGGCTGACCCGACCCTGGAGTGGTGTCCGCCCGGACACGGCGATCTCTACACCGCGCTCGAGACCTCTGGGACGCTGCGGGCCCTCCTCGACTCGGGCTACCGCTACGCGAGCGTGTCCAACGCGGACAACCTCGGTGCGGCGCCGAACGCAACCATGGCTGGCTGGTTCGCATCCAGCGCGGCACCGTATGCCGCCGAGGTCTGTCGCCGGACGCCTGCCGACCGCAAGGGCGGGCACCTGGTCAGGCGGCGCAGCGACGGCCGCCTGGTGCTGCGCGAGACCGCTCAGATCAGGGCCGAGGACGCTGACGTCGCCGCCGACATCGACCGCCATCCGTACTTTCACACCAACAACCTGTGGTTCGACCTGCGGGTGCTGGCGACCACGCTCGCCGAGCGCGACGGCGTGCTTGGGCTTCCGCTGATCCGCAACGACAAGACCGTCGACCCGTCAGACCCCACGTCCCCAGGGGTGGTGCAGGTCGAGACCGCGATGGGCGCGGCCGTGGAGGTCTTCCCGGGCGCGCGAGCGATCGAGGTCGACCGGTCGCGGTTCCTGCCGGTCAAGACCACCAACGACCTGCTCGTGATGCGCTCCGACGTGTACGTGCTGGGTGACGACGGCATTCTTTCGACACAGCTCGACCGGATCCCGATGGTCGACCTCGATCGTCAGCACTATTCCTCGATCGCGAAGTTCGACCGCCGGTTCCCAGCGGGTCCGCCGTCGCTGCGGCAGGCGGAGTCATTGACCGTCCACGGTGACTGGACGTTCGGCGAGGGGGTTGTCGTCCTGGGCAACGGCCTGCTGGACGGCGGCAGGGGCGAGGTCGCCGCTGGCGCCCGGATCGGCGACTCGGCATGACGATCGGGCCGCGGTCGGTCGACGACCACCTGGCCACCATCCTCGACGCGATCACGCCGCTGTCGCCCTACGACCAGCCACTGCTCGACGCTGCGGGTCTGCCGTTGTGCGAGGACGTGCGCTCCCCGATCGCTTTGCCCCGCTTCCCGAACTCGTCGATGGACGGTTATGCCGTACGCCATGTGGATGTCGCCGAGGCGGCATCGGAGGCACCGGTGCACCTGCCCGTGGTCGGCGAGTCGGCGGCTGGGTCGTCGGGACCGTACGGCCTGCCGCCGGGAACGGCGATGCGCATCATGACCGGCGCACCACTGCCGTCGGGGGCAGACAGCGTCGTGCCGATCGAGTGGACCAACCACGGCACCGCGACCGTCCAGGTGCGCCAGCCGCCCGAGCTGGGTCAGCACGTGCGCCACACCGGCGAGGACGTTGCCGAGGGCGAGCTGTTGCTGGAGGAGGGAACGCTGCTCGGCCCGCGCGAGATCGGCCTGCTGGCGGGCGTCGGCCGACCGCGGGTGCGAGCGCGTCCACGGCCGCGCGTCGTCGTGCTCTCCACCGGCAACGAGCTTCGTGATCCCGGTCAACCGCTGGGCTTCGACTCGATCTATGACGCGAACAGCTATCTGCTCGCGGCGTCGGTGCGAGCGGCTGGGGCGATTCCCTACCGGGTCGGGGTGGTCGGCGACGACCCGCACACGTTCTCCGATGCGCTCTCCGACCAGCTGGTCCGCGCCGACGTGGTCGTCACCAGCGGGGGGGTGAGCAAGGGCGCCTACGACGTCGTGAAGGACGTGTTGTCGAGGCTCGGCACGGTGGAGTTCTGCGAGGTGGCAATGCAGCCCGGCAAGCCGCAGGGCTTTGGCCACGTGGGCGAGGACGTGACGCCGATCTTCACCCTGCCAGGCAACCCGGTGTCGTCGTACGTGTCGTTCGAGGTCTTCTGCGTGCCGGCGCTGCGCCGCCTGATGGGTCGGCAGCCGTACCGACGGCCCTTGGTACAGGCGGTGCTGACCCAGGGCGTGGCGTCGATGCGCGGCCGTCGGCAGTTCTTGCGTGCTCGCTTCGACATGGGCCACCTTGGAGCGACCGTGACCCCGGTGGGCGGCGCAGGTTCCCACCTGTTGGGTGGGCTGGCACACTCCAACGCACTCGTGGTCATCGGTCAGGACGTCACCGCGGTCGCTGCCGACGACACCGTCTCTGTGCTTGTGCTCGACCGAGACTTCTGACAAGGAGTGGGAGCGATGTCCGACGGTGGTGGCGGCGCGCGCCTCACGCACCTCGACGACCGCGGTGCCGCCCGGATGGTCGACGTGTCGGGCAAGGACGTCACCGGCCGCACCGCCACCGCCACCGGCCGGGTGCGAGTCTCGACCGAGGTGGTCGGGCTGCTGCGCGACACCGGTCCCGACGGCGGCATGCCCAAGGGAGACGCCCTGGCGATCGCCCGGATCGCCGGCATCATGGCGGCCAAGCGCACCCCTGACCTGATTCCGTTGTGCCACCCGATCGCGCTGAGCCGGGCCGAGCTCGATCTGCAGGTGGCCGACGACGCAGTCGAGATCACGGCCACGGTGGGCACCGCCGACCGCACCGGGGTGGAGATGGAGGCCCTGACGGCTGTCTCGGTGGCTGCGCTCACCGTGATCGACATGGTCAAGTCCGTCGACCGCGGCGCCGTGGTCGAACGGGTCCGGCTGGAGGCCAAGGACGGCGGCCGCCGTGGCCCGTGGCGACGCGAGAGCGAGCCGGCGTGAGGGCGGCCGTGGTGACGGCGTCCAACCGGGCCGCCGCCGGTGTCTATACCGACACCGGCGGTCCGCTGATCGTCGACCGCCTCGTGGCGTGGGGATTCGACGTCGACGGGCCGCGAGTCGTACCCGATGGGCCTGCGGTGGGTGATGCCTTGCAGGAGGCTGTTGCCTCCGGCGTCGACGTCGTGCTGACGACGGGCGGCACGGGCATCAGCCCGACCGACGTGACGCCGGACCAGACCCGAGCGGTGCTCGACTACGAGGTCAGCGGGCTGGCGGAGGCGATCCGGGCGCACGGCGCCGCTCAGGGCGTGCCGACCGCCGTGCTGTCGCGCGGGTTGGCCGGTGTCGCGGGTCGCACCCTGATCGTCAACCTGCCCGGCTCGACCGGTGGCGTGCGAGACGGTCTCGCGGTGCTGGAGCCGGTGCTGCGGCACGCCGTCGACCAGCTGCGTGGCGTTGACCACGAGGCGAGCACGGGCGGCGGGTAGGTGGCGCAGGGCTGGCCGGCGCAGCTGGCCTACGGCCGGATCGGGCTCCGGCCGATCTCGGTACGAGACGCGCCGGTCTGGCGACAGATCCGTGCCCGCAACCGAGCCTGGCTCACGCCGTGGGAGGCGACGCTGCCGCCTGGTGCCGGTCAGCGACCGCCGTCGTTCCGGGTGACCGCGCGCGACCTGCGGCGGCAGGCTCGGGCCGGTCGCGGGCTGCCGTTCGTCATGACCTACGACGGCCGCATGGTCGGTCAGGTCACAGTGTCCGGGATCGCGTGGGGTTCCTCGCGCTCGGCCAACCTGGGCTACTGGATCGACAACGCATGCGCCGGCAGGGGCATCACCCCCACGGCCGTCGCTCTCGTGATCGACCACTGCTTCACGGTGGTGGGCCTGCACCGGATGGAGGTGGCCATCCGTCCCGAGAACACCGCGAGCCTCGCGGTCGTTGCCAAGCTCGGGCTGCGCCAGGAGGGCGCCGCACCCAGGTATCTGCACATCGACGGCGACTGGCGCGACCATCTGCTCTTTGCCATCACCCGCGAGGAGGTGCCGAGCGGCCTGCTCGTCCGCGCCCTCGAGTCACTCCAGTCACAGGACTGATCTCGCGACACACCGACGCCGGTGCCCGTGCGGTGCCGCGTGGCGGCCTACGGTCAGCACCGTGGGTCTGACGGGCATCATCTACGGCGGCATCGTCGCCTTGTGGCTGTGCTATCTCGTTCCGCTGGCCCTGCGCCGATACGACGAGGCGGCGCGCACCAGGTCGATCGACCGGTTCTCCTCCGCGATGCGGGTTCTTGGCCGCGCCAACCCGCAGCCGACCCGATGGGCCACCCGTCGTGACGGGGTCGCTCACCGACCCTTGCTCCGGCAGCGAGCCGTCGTGGACGGGACGGCAACCGAGGCTTCGCGGGATCCTCGCCGGGTCTCGAAGAGGGCGGCGACCCGGGCGGCTCGGGCTGCTGCTGCGCGCCGGCGACGCGTGCTTGCCGTCCTGCTGGCAGCCACCGGCGCGGTCGGCGGTGCCGCTGGCATCGGGCTGCTGCCGTCGTGGTCGGTCGCCGTGCCCGGCGGATTCGTGCTGGTGTTCCTGGTCGTGGCCCGGTCCCAGGTGCGCCGCGCGCGGATGAGCACGTGGGAACGTGCGCTGCGCACCGACGAGCCCGGGCCACCCGCGCAGGTCCGAGTCACGGTCGAGCCAGTCGGGGACCAGCCCGACGACGCCCCGACCGAGGAGCTTGCGGCCGTTCTCATGGAGCGGCAGGTGGTGGCGGCTGCCGTGCTGACCGTCGACGGCGATGCGCTGTGGGACCCGCTGCCGGTCACGCTTCCGACGTACGTGTCCAAACCTCGCGCCGAACGCAGCATCCGTACCGTCGACCTCACTGGCCAGGGCGCGCGGACGCCAGGTCGGCCGCTCGCCGACGCGGACACCGAAGTCGCCACGACCGGCGTCGACAGCGGGGTCGACAACCCGGTCGACAACCCGGTTGACAATGGGGCAGACGTCGAGGTCGACCCCGGGGCCGCCGACGCGGCTGAAGCCCCGGTCGCAGCTGGCGCCGGCGGCGGCTCCGAACCTCCCCGCCGAGCGGTCGGCGACTGACCGCTGCGTGCTACGGTTTCGGGCGGTCGTGCGAGTTTCGCACGGCTACGTTGGGGCTGTGGCGCAGGCCGGTAGCGCACCTCGTTCGCATCGAGGGGGTCAGGGGTTCAAATCCCCTCAGCTCCACCGATTGCCGCCTCCGATGCGTCGTCGGGGGGCATGCCGAGCGCCCCCGGCACCGATCTCTAGACATCGTGGTCGCGCGGACGGCCGCAATGCCTCGAGATCTGGGCCTCGAGATCTGGGCCTCGAGATCTGGGGTGCCGCGGTATCACCCCTGGTCGTAGCCGTCTTCTCGGCCGACGCGCCAGTAGCCCGAGAACGTGATGCGTCGCCGATCGAGACCCCACCCGCGGATCAGGTCGCGCCGCACCGCCTTGACCCCAGCGGCCTCGCCGCACACCCACGCGTAGCCGACGCGTCCCGGCTCGACCACCGCCTCCAGCAGCCGGGTCCCCGGCGCCGTGCCGTCGCGTGGGCGCCACTCGATCTCCACGTCGCCACCGACGTCGTACGTCCAGGACGTGTTCGGCAGCTCGACCACGGCCCGCACGCCTGCGGTGCCAGGCGGCAGCGACTCGACGATCGCGGCAAGCGCCGGCAGCGCCGTCTCGTCGGCGAGGAGCAGCTGGGTGCCGCAGTCTGGCGGCGGCGCGTACGAAGCCCCGCTGCGGCGGAAGTCGATCCGGGTGCCGGGCCGGGCCGCGAGCGCCCAGCGCACCGCGGGACCACCGTGGTCGTGCAGCACGACGTCCACGTCGATCTCAGCCAAGCCTGGCCGGTGCTCGCGCACCGTGTACCAGCGCAGGTGCGGCCGCCCGTCGGCGGGTACCAGCAACCCGAAGCACTCGTCGGCTCCCGCGCGGACGAAGGCGCGGAACTCCTCGGCGGTGAGCGTGATCCGGCGCAGCCGAGGCAGCAGGTCGACGACCGCCGTGACAGTCATCGGCCACTGCTCCTGACCGCGGCGGTTGCCGCTGGACGTCTCGGGCTGCGTCACGCCGACCCACGGTAGGGGTGCGCTTCGCCCCGCCCCTCACGGCAGCAGCAGCGCGCTGTCTCCGAACTCGTGCCACAGGTAACCGTCGGCGAGCGCGGCGGCGTAAGCGCGCTGGACCAGGTCGGCGCCGGCGACGGCCTCCAGCAGCAGCAGGTGGCTGGCCTGCGGGTCGTGCCAGCCGGTGACCAGGCCGGTCACCACGCGGGCGGGCCGGTCGGGACCGAGCACCAGGTCGGTCCATCCGCTGCCGGCGCGGACCCAGCCGTTCAGGTCGGCGACCGTCTCCACGGCCCGGGTGACGGTGGTGCCGACCGCCACCACTCGCCCCCCGGCGGCGCGGGTCTGGTTCACCAGCCGGGCAGTGCTCGCGGACACGTCGTATCGCTCGGGCATCGGCTCCTCGCCCGCCTCGAGCGATGAGAGCCCGGTGTGCAGGGTCAACGGCGCCACCTGCACGCCTGCGGTGATCAGGTCGGTGACCAACCGGTCGCTGAACGGCCGGCCGGCACTCGGCATCTCCGCGCTCGACATGCCTGTGCTGGCGCCGTCATGGTCGTGGCGAGCGAACACGGTCTGGTACGCCGTCAATGGCCACTTGCGTGCGACGTAGCCGTAGCCAACCGGTCGGCCGTGCCGGGACAGGTGCTCACCCACGCCACCTGGCACGTCGAACGACACCCGCCACAGCCGCGACCCGACGCGCACCAGCCCGTTGGGGTGAGCCGATCGCAGCGTCAGCGCGCCATCGACCAGCCGGACGACCTCGCCGGCCCGGGCGTCAAGCACCCGGCAGGAGCCGTCGGCGCAGCGCAGCTCGACGACGTAGGTGTCGTCGGCCACCGGGCTGGACACGTGCACGGCGACGGGGCGCCCGTCGCTGCGTACGCCGTCGAGGGCTGCCGCAGTGGTGGCCGAGGTGTTGACCACCACCAGGTCACCGGACCGCAGGTGGTGGACGATCGACGGGAAGCGGGTGTGCTCCACCCCGGTCGCGGTAGCCACCAGCAGCCGGACGTCGGAGCGGTCCTGTCCGCGTTCCTCGGCGGGTTCCTTCGCGGACAGCTCGGCCGGCAGGTCGAACGTCGTCGCGGGCGCGCGAGCCACCACGGTCATCGCGGTACCTCCGCGAGCAGGTCGGCCGCGTGGTAGCGGCCACTGCCCGGGCGTTCGGACAGCAGTCGCAGCAGCGCGGGGACGACCGCCTCCGGCAACGGCCGGTCCGAGATGTCCTCGCCCGGGAACGCCTCCTGGTGCAGCTGGGTGCGCATGTCACCCGGGTCGAACGCATAGGCGCGCAGCAGTGGCTCCTCGACGCCGAGAGTCCGGGTCAGATGGTCGAGCGCGGCCTTGGACGACCCGTACGCTCCCCAGGTCTCGTACGCCTCGACGGCGGCGTCGGAGCTCAGTGAGACGACCGTGCCGCCCGCCGATCGCAGCTGCGGCAGCAGCATCTGGGTGATCGCCAACGGGGCAACGGTGTTGGTCGCGTGGGCGGCGACGAACGCGCCGAGGTCGAGGTCGGCGAGTCGACGCATGGGGCTGGCGCCGAGGCTGCTCGCGTTGTGCACCAGCAGGTCCAGGTGCCCGGCTGCGTCGACCGCCTCGGCCAGGTCGCGACGGTGCCTCGGGTCGGCGACGTCGCCGGCGATGGCTGCCCAGACTGCCGGGCCAAGCTCGGTTGCGGTCTCCGCGAGGGCGTCGGCGCCGCGCGCGTCGAGCAGCAGTCGCCAGCCGTCCGCGGCGAGGCTGCGGGCCAGCTCACGGCCGAAACCGCGGGAGGCGCCGGTGATCAGGGCGAGCGGGGCGTCGTGGACCGTGCCGTCGCTGCCAGCTGGGTCGAAGGTCGGTGCTGTCATCATGCCGACGACGCTAGAACTTCAACTAAACCTGAAGTCAAGGATCAGATCCAGCGGTCCAACCACATGCGACGTTGCCAGTCATCGTTGGTGATCAGCTGATCGGTCCAGATCGGCCAGAAGAACGCACAGCAGGCAACGACCGCCAGGAGCACCAGCCCGATACCGGCAGCGGCCCACCTTCGTCGCCGCACTGACGCCTCGATCGGCCCAAGGGCCTTGCCCAGCACCAGGGCGGTTGCGGCGCAGGTGAAGGGGACGATCGTGACCGCATAGAAGGAGAAGATCGACCGGTCGTCGAACGCAAACCAGGGCAGCCAGCTCGCCGCGACCGCGACCACCGGCACGCCGAAGCGCCAGTCGCGACGCGCCCACCACCACCACAGGCTGGCCCCCAGGGCAGCGGCACCGAACCACCAGACCGCGGGGTTGCCGAGCGCCAGCACTTGCCGCAGGCAGGTCGATCCCTCGGCGGCGGTGCAGCCCTGGTCGCCGGGCTTGATGTCGCCTTGCAGGTCGATGCCGACGGGGCGGTTGAGCAGCAGCCAACCCCGGGGTGACGACTCGTACGGATGCGGGTCCTCACTCGTGGTGTCGACCACGTCGACGGTGTGGAACCGCCAGATCTGCTCGTGGTAGTTCCACAGGTCGCGCAGTGCCTGCGCGGTCTCCGCGGGCCACGCATCCGGCTCCTCCTCGGCATAGGAGCCCCACGCGTAGTAGTCGGCGTACGCGTCCTGCATCTCGTCGTGGTGCACCAACCAGCCGCCCCAGCTGGCCAGGTAGACCACGACGGCAACCCCGACCAGGGAGACGAACGCAGGCACCGCGTCGACCAGGGCCGATCTCGCCCAGGCCCACGACACCCCGAGAGCGCGGCGGGCGCCGGCGTCCCAGGCCCAGCAGAGCAGCCCGAAGGCCGCCAGGACGAACACGCCGTTCCACTTGGTGCCGCAGGCCAGTCCGAAGCAGACTCCGGCACCGATTCGCCACGGCCGCCAGAGCGTTGCCCGGACCGGACCCCACCCCGCTACCGCAACTGACGGCTCGGTCAGCACCAGCAGCCGCCTCCTGCCCCAGTCTCGGTCGGTGACCAGGCAGGCGACCGCGCACACGCACCAGAACGCGAGGAACCCGTCCAGCAGCGCGGTGCGAGACATCACCAGGTGCAGCCCGTCGAAGCACAGCAGCAGGCCCGCCAGGCAGCCGATGAGGGTCGAACCCGCCAGCCGGCGCACCATCCGGGCGAGGACCAGCACCGTCAAGGCGCCGATGACCGCGGCCGCGATCCGCCAGCCGAACGGGTCCATCCCGAACATCCGGATGCCGATGGCGATCAGCCACTTGCCGACCTCCGGGTGGACGATCTGCGCGGGACCGTCCTTGAACAATCGCGCGTCGACGTCCTCGGCGTTGATCCGGTCGTCGGCGGCTTCGACGAACTCGCGGACATAGCCGAACTCCTGCAGGGAGTAGGCGTCCTTGGCGTAGTAGGTCTCGTCGAAGGTGATCTGGTCCGGCTCGCCGAGGTCGACCAGACGCAGCCCGAGGGCAAGTGACGCCACGGCGAGCGGGCCGAACCACCCGGCCGAGCGAGACCCGCCCACCGCGGTCGCGAAGCGGGTACGCACCGGTGGCAGCGGGCTTCCGTCGGCGGTGACGCCGAGCGGGCGCAGGTCGCCGGCGTTCTCCCGGGTCGCCGTCACGGCGGCATCGTAGGTCGCGCCGTAGGTTGCGGGGGTGACCCTCGTGCTCGCCGCGACGCCGATCGGCCGAGCGGCCGACGCCCCGGCTCGGCTGGCCGCTGAGCTCGCCACCGCCGATGTGGTCGCCGCCGAGGACACCAGGCGTCTGCGGCGGTTGTGCTCTGACCTGCAGGTCTCGATCGGCGGCCGCGTGGTCTCGTACTTTGACGGCAACGAGCGGGCGCGGGTCCCCGAGCTGCTCGACGCGCTGCGAGTCGGTGACCGTGTGGTGCTGGTCACCGACGCCGGCATGCCCAGCGTGTCAGACCCCGGCTACCGGCTGGTGGTGGCCGCGGCCGAGGCAGGACTGCCGGTGACGGCCGTGCCTGGTCCCTCGGCAGTCATCACCGCTCTGGCGGTGTCCGCGCTGCCGGTGGACCGGTTCTGCTTCGAGGGATTCCTGCCGCGCAAGGCCGGCGAGCGGCGCCGGCGCCTCGACGGTCTGGCGGCCGAGCCGCGCACGATGGTCTTCTTCGAGGCGCCGCACCGCACCGCCGCCACCTTGCGGTCGATGGCTGACGCCCTTGGTGCCGATCGGCGCGCAGCCGTCTGCCGCGAGCTGACCAAGACGCACGAGGAGATCCGTCGCGGCCCCCTGGCCGAGCTCGTCGGCTGGGCCGACAGCGGTGTCCGTGGCGAGGTGACGGTCGTTGTGGCCGGCGCCCCCGCCCTCGCCCGGTCCGATCTCGACGCCGCGGCGCTGCGGAACCTGGTTGCCGAGCGCGAGGACGACGGCCTGACCCGGCGCGACGCGATCGCGGCCGTGGTGTCGGCGACCGGCGCCAGCAAGCGCGTGGTCTATGACGCAGCGCACCAGCCCTGGCCCTGAGCGCGCAGGCCTCGCCTGGGCCGGGCGCAGTCACCCGTTCGGACCACCTGGGATGGACCGAGTGGCCACGGACTGTCACGTGGGTAGTCCACAAGGGCCGTGCCTGCCGACACTGGAGGTTGCGCCTGTGTCGTGACACCGAGGAGGTCCAATGGGTGACGGCGAGAGCTCGCCACCCGCTGCGAGCAACGGCTTCGATGCGTTCGTGGCAGTGGCGGGCCTGCTTCCCGGGGCATGGGCGATCCTCGTGCTGGTCGACGACCCGCAACGATTCTCCGTGGCCGCGCTCCTCGGGATCGTCGTGGTCGCTGTCATGGCGCGGTTCCCATGGCCGATGAGCCGTGAGGGCGGCATCGAGATCGGGTTCGAGTCGTGCGTGCTGATCTTCCTTGCCTGTGTGGTCGATCCGTACCTGTCCCTGGCCGTGTGGACAATCGGGTCCCTGGCGGCCCAGTTGCTGTCGTCAAAGCGCCTACGGGCCAAGGCGTTCAACAGCGGGCTCACCACCTTGTGCGGGGCGGTGGCCGTCGGTGTGCTCTGGTCGGGGCAGCGCGCACCCGACAACAGCCCGAGAGAGCTGCTGCTCGTGGGCCTGGCCTGCGCCGCGTACTTCGGCGCTGACTGGGTCATCTCGGCGGTCTCGGTGGCGCTGGAAGACGGCACCAGCATCCGCACTGAGCTGACCCAACCTGGTGTGCTCGGCGGCCTGGTTGTCTTCGTCGCCATCGACTCGCTCGGCTACCTTGCAGCGCTGGTGTTTCGCAACCAGCCGCTGTGGGTGATGCTGCTGCTAGCCGCGCCGCTCGCCACCATCCTCTTCGCTGCGCGGGCCCGCTCCCGCGGCGAGGAGCATGCTCGTCGCCTGCACGTGCTGTTCGCCGCCGCCCAGCGGGCGCAGACGGTCCACGACCGGGCCGCCGCTCTCGCCATGGTCCGCGACGCTGCGCGTGACCTGCTGCGAGATCGCAGGGTCGCACTGCGCGAGCAACCCCCTGGAGCCGGCGAGATCGGTGCCGTCGTGGTGCCGGGCGAGCGCGGCCTATGGGTCACCGCACCGGCAAGGGTCGGGGCCCGATCCACCGTGGGGACGGACGGGCGGGCGTTGCAGGCTCTAGTCGCGGTCGCCGAAGACACGTTCTCCCGGCTGCGGCTGGTCGACGAGCTGTCCCACCTGGCGCGCTTCGACGCGCTGACTGGGTTGGCCAACCGCACCCGCCTGCTCGAGCGGGTCGAGCAGGCGCTCGCGGCCGACGGGGCCACCGGCGGCCGGCTGGCCGTCCTCTTTTGTGATCTCGACGGCTTCAAGCAGGTCAACGACCGGTTCGGTCACGCCGCCGGAGACGTGCTGCTCCAGGAGGTCGGCCGGAGGATCGTCTCCTGCGTTCGCGATGGCGACACGGTGGCACGCCTGGGCGGTGACGAGTTCGCCATAGTGCTCGAGGACGTGGAGTTCGCTTCCGTCCAAGCCACGGGTGAGCGCATCCTGGCCGCACTTCGGCCGGCGATCGTGGTGGTGAGCCACCCGGTGGCGGTGACGACGAGCATCGGTGTCGCGCATGGCGAGCCGGGGGCGAGCGCCGAGGCGCTGCTGCGCAACGCCGACATGGCGATGTACCACGCCAAGTCCCAGGGCAAGGACCGGCAGGAGATCTACCACGTCTCCTTGCTCGACGACCGGCTGCACCGGATCGAGCTGGTGGACCGGCTGCGCCGCGCCATCGCCGCCGGCGAATTCGAGGTGCACTACCAGCCGGTCGTCGCGATACTCAGCGGCGAGGTGCTGGGGCTGGAAGCCTTGGTGCGCTGGCGATGCGACGGCCAATTGATCGCCCCAGATGTCTTCATCCCGGTGGCCGAGGAGACCGGGCTCATCGTGGCGCTCGGTGAGCTTGTGCTGGATCTCGTGGCTGACGATGCGCCAGCCATTCGCGCGGCTGCAGGGCGGTCGATCACGGTTGCCGTCAACGCCACAGCTCGACAGCTGCGTTCCCCCTCCTTTGCTGGTGTTGTCCGCCGCACCCGCGCGGCGATGCGTGACCTCAATCTGGTCATCGAGGTGACCGAGCACGACTTCGTGGGCGACGGCGGGCAAGCGCTGGCGACGATGGAGGAGCTTGCGGCCGAGGACGTCCGGTTTGCGATCGACGACTTCGGCGTGGGCTTCTCGTCCATCGGCTACCTCCAGCGCCTGCCCGTACGCATCCTCAAGATCGATCGATCGTTCGTCACCTCGGTGGATTCGGACAGTCGAGCCTGCGACCTGCTGCACTCCATGGTGCTCATGGGCAGTGGGCTGGGCCTGGACGTCGTGGTCGAGGGAATCGAGCGTGAGTCGCAGCTCGCGCACGTCACCGAGCACTGCGAGGCCGGGCTTGCCCAGGGATTCCTTTTCGCCCGCCCGGAGCCGTTGGCGCGAACGCTGGCCACGCTTGCCGACGAGGCGCCGCGGCCGTCCGTACGGGTCCTGTCCTCGGTCGCGGACCGGCCGCTGGCACCTGCGGGTTGAGGCGGAGCCACCCCCATAGGATCGCGGCATGTCTCGTCGCGTGCTCACGGCCGTCGCGTGGCCGTACGCGAACGGACCGCGCCACATCGGACACGTGTCTGGCTTCGGGGTGCCCGCCGACATCTTCAGCCGGTACATGCGGATGGCGGGCAACGACGTGCTCATGGTGTCGGGGACCGACGAGCACGGAACGCCGATCCTCGTGCAGGCGGAGAAGGAGGGCGTCAGCCCACGCGATCTCGCCGACCGGTACAACCGGGTGATCGTCGAGGACCTGCACGCGTTGGGGCTCTCGTACGACCTGTTCACGCGGACCACCACCGGCAACCACTACGCGGTGGCGCAGGAGCTGTTTCGCACGGTGCACCGCAACGGTTACCTGGTCGAACAGCGCACCATGGGCGCCATCTCCCCGTCGACCGGACGGACACTGCCGGACCGTTACATCGAGGGCACCTGCCCCATCTGCGGCTCCGACGGCGCGCGCGGCGACCAGTGCGACAACTGCGGCAACCAGCTGGACGCCACCGAGCTCAAGAACCCGCGCTCGCGGATCAACGGCGAGACGCCGAAGTTCGTCGAGACCGAGCACTTCTTCCTCGACCTGCCGGCGCTGTCGGACGCGCTGGGGACCTGGCTGCAGACCCGGACCGGCTGGCGCCCCAACGTGCTGAAGTTCTCGCTGAACCTGCTCGACGACGTCCGACCGCGGGCCATGACCCGCGACATCGACTGGGGCATACCGGTGCCGCTCGAGGGCTGGGAGACCAACGCCAACAAGCGGTTGTACGTCTGGTTCGACGCCGTCATCGGCTACCTCTCGGCGTCGGTCGAGTGGGCGCGGCGCAGCGGTGACCCCGACGCCTGGCGCGCCTGGTGGAACGACCCGGCGGCCCGGTCCTCCTACTTCATGGGCAAGGACAACATCACCTTCCACTCCCAGATCTGGCCGGCAGAGCTGCTGGCCTACAACGGTCTCGGCACCCGGGGTGGCAAGCCCGGCGACCACGGCAAGCTCAACCTTCCAACCGAGGTGGTGAGCAGCGAGTTCCTCACCATGGAGGGCCGCAAGTTCTCGACCAGCCGCTCGGTCGTGATCTACGTCCGCGACTTCCTCGAGCGCTACGACGCCGACGCGCTCCGCTACTTCATCGCGGTCGCCGGACCGGAGACGCAGGACACCGACTTCACCTGGGCCGAGTTCGTCCGGCGGAACAACGACGAGCTGGTCAGCACGTGGGGCAACCTGGTCAACCGCACCGCGTCGATGATCGCCAAGAATGTCGGCAGCATCCCACCTCCCGGTGAGCTCGCGGCCGGCGACCGGGAGCTGCTCACGCTGTCGGGGGGCGCGTTCGGCGAGGTGGGCGGCCTGATCGAGCGGCACCGACAGAAGCAGGCCATCGCCGCGGCCATGCGGGTGGCCAGTGAGGCCAATGTCTATCTCAGCCAGCAGGCTCCGTGGGCGCTCAAGAACACCGATCCCGAGCGGATGCGCACCGTGCTCCACGTCGCGGCGCAGGTCGTTGACGACACCAATCGGCTGCTGGCACCGTTCCTGCCGCACTCGTCCCAGCACGTCCACGAGGCGCTCGGCCGGTCCGGTCAGGTGTCGCCGGGTCCACAGATCCGCGAGGTGGACGACCTCGACGGCGGGCTGTCCTACCCGGTCATCACCGGCGACTACGCCGACCAGGGCGCGTGGGAGTCACAGCCGGTCGAGATCGGCCACCCCGTGCCAACGCCGACGCCGGTGTTCACCAAGCTCGATCCGTCTGTCGTCGACGACGAGCTGGCCATGCTGGAGCGCGAGGCCGGCGGGTGACCTCGCCGCACCCCGACGACCCGGGGTCGCCGGAGGCGCCGCCACGACAGCGAGCGGCGACCGAGGAGAAGAGCGGGCGACGGCGTGACCGCAGTCGTCCGCCGCTACCTGACCCGCTGCCGCACCCCGTGGTCGACAACCACTGCCACCTCGACATCGTCGACGCAGCCGACGGCGACCAGCCGAGCCTCGAGGCGCTGCTCGAGGCTGCCTCGTCGGTCGGCGTGCCGCGCGTGGTGCAGATCGGCTGTGACCTGGCCGGCGCCAGGTGGTCGGTCGAGCAAGCCGAACGCCATCCCGGTCTGGTTGCTGCGGTCGCGCTGCACCCCAACGAGGCGCCGCGGCTGGCCAGGGCCGGGGCGCTCGACGACGCAATGGCCGAGATCGAGGAGCTCGCCGCGTCGTCGGAGCGGGTGCGGGCGGTCGGTGAGACCGGCCTGGACTTCTATCGCACCGGACCGGACGGGCGCGACGACCAGGAGCGCTCCTTCCGTGCCCACATCGGCCTGGCCGCCAGGCTGGACAAGACCCTCGTCATCCATGACCGGGACGCCCACGACGCCGTGCTCCGGGTGCTCGACGACGAGCAGCTCCCACCTCGCATCGTCATGCACTGCTTCTCGGGTGACACCGACTTCGCCCGGGCCTGCGTCGACCGCGGCGCCTACCTGAGCTTCGCCGGCACAGTGACCTTTGCCCGTGCGGCGGCGCTGCGCGAGGCGCTGGCCGGCACACCGCTCGATCGAGTGCTCGTCGAGACCGATGCGCCGTACCTCGCCCCGATGCCGTACCGGGGCCGGCCCAACGCGTCCTACCTGGTCCCGGTGACCCTGCGCGCCATGGCTGAGGTGCTCGGACGCGACCTGACCCATGTCTGCGCCGCGGTGGATGCCAACACCGACGCCGCCTTCGGCGGCAGGTGGTAGGCCAGCAGCCGGGTGCTTCCGTCCCGCGCGTCCCGGCCCCGGCCGCGCCCACCCTGCGCCGTTTTCGCTGGTATACCAGCGACATGTGCGCCTCCCCAGCGAAATAGCGCTGGGAAAGCGCACCGTACGCCGGGGAAGTGCGGCGGCACGCGCCGGCTTCCCTCGGGCGGCGGCCGCCGTGGCGCCCTCCACTCAGCTGTTCGGCTTCCCATTGGCCGCTGGCGCCACAACCGCACCACTGGGGCAGCGCGATTTGGCCCGTCGTGACCATCTCGTTATGGTCGGGAACTTGCCCGCAGGGTCGCCCTCGCTCCTCGTCTGAGTGTGGCGCGCCCACCTGAGCCCGACCTCCTGGAGCAGTGTGCGTACCCGAGTTCTGATCATCACCGCGAGCGTTGCGGTCGTCCTGGCACTGGTCGTCGGCACCGTCGCGTACGCGGCGATGAACAAGACCGTGACGCTCTCGGTCGACGGCGAGGAGACCGAGCTCACCACCTTCGGCGACGACGTGGGTGACGTCCTTGCCGCCGAGGGCATCGAGCTGTCGGACCGCGACGTGGTGCTCCCGGCACCGGGCAGCTCGATCAGCGACGGGACCAAGATCGCCGTGCGCTATGCCCGCGAGCTGAGCCTGAACGTCGATGGCGACCAGGCGTCGTACTGGGTGACCGCGACCAACGTCGGCGACGCGCTCGCCCAGATCGGGCGTCGCTTCGCGGGCGCCGAGCTGTCGACCAGCCGCAGCAGCAGCCTCGGTCGCGAGGGTCTGTCGCTCAGGGTGGCCACACCCAAGGCGATCACGCTGGTGACGATGGACGGCAAGCGTCGATTCTCCACCACCGAGAGGACCGTCGCCGACGCCGTCGCGGAGGCGGGCGTCGAGGTCGACCGCGACGACGAGCTGCAGCCGGCCGGCAAGCGCGAGCTCTCTGACAAGACCCGGATCGTCGTGACCACGATCGACAAGCGGGTGCGCTCGATCACCGAGTCGGTGTCGTACTCGACCGAGCTGCGCTATTCCGACGATCTGTACGAGGACCAGCGCGACGTCGTGCGGGACGGCGAGAGCGGGACCCGGCGGATCGAGATTCGCGAGATCCTGGCCAACGGCAAGCTGCGCGATCGCATCGTGCTCGACAAGACGCTCGTTGCCGCACCCGTGGCCCGGGTCGAGGTACAGGGCACCGCGGCGCGCCCCGAGCCGGAGCCGGAACCGGCCCCCGAGCCAGAGCCGGCCCCCGCCCCTGCCCCCGCGCCCGCTCCAGCGCCGACTCCCGCGCCCGCGCCAGCGCCGACCCCCGCGCCCGCTCCAGCGCCGACCCCGGTCGTCACCGACCCGGGCGTCTGGGACGAGCTCGCCCAGTGCGAGTCGGGCGGCAACTGGGCGATCAACACCGGCAACGGCTACTACGGCGGCCTGCAGTTCTCGCTGCCGACATGGCAGGCGTACGGAGGCGGGGCGTACGCGGCGTACCCGCACGAGGCGACCCGCGAGCAGCAGATCGCGATCGCGACCAAGCTGCGCGACGCCAATGGGGGCAGCTACGGTTCGTGGCCGGCGTGCGCGGCCGAGCTCGGTCTGCCCACCTGAGCAGCAGGCTGCTCGGCCCGGGCGATGTCCGGGCGCTGGCCGCCGGACTGGGCCTGCGGCCCAGCAAGCAGCGTGGGCAGAACTTCGTTGTCGACGCGAACACCGTGCGGCGGATCGCCCGCACGGCCGACCTCGCCCCCGACGACATCGTGCTCGAAGTCGGGCCGGGCCTCGGGTCGCTGACCCTGGCGCTGCTCGACGCCATCGGCCCGCGCGGGCGGGTGATCGCAGTGGAGGTCGATCCGCTGCTTGCCACGGTGCTGCCCACCACGGTCGCCGAGCGGGCACCCGGCCGCGCGGACCTGCTCACGGTGGTCACCGGCGATGCGCTGCGTCTCGACCACATACCCGGCCAAGCCCCCACGGCGCTCGTTGCCAACCTGCCGTACAACGTCGCGGTGCCGGTGCTCCTGCACTTGTGGGCGCTGTCGCCGACCCTACGACGAGCGCTCGTGCTGGTGCAGGCCGAGGTGGCTGCCCGCCTCGTGGCCGCACCCGGCTCGCGTACCTATGGGGTCCCCAGCGTCAAGACCGCGTGGTACGGCCACGCGCGCCCTGTCGGGAAGGTCAGTCGCGCGGTGTTCTGGCCGGTGCCGCGGGTCGACTCGGCGCTGGTCGCCTGGCGCCGGTCCGACACCGAGCGGGCGGGCATCGACCGGAGCCGGGTGTTCGGCGTCGTCGACGCCGCGTTCGCCCAGCGCCGCAAGACCCTGCGTCAGGCGCTGGCCAGTCTGGCCGGTTCGGCCGCCGCGGCGGAGGCGGCGCTGCACGAGGCCGGGATCGACCCCGCAAGCCGCGGCGAGCAGCTCGACGTCGACGCGTTCATCGCGTTGGCTGCAGCCATGGACGCCTTGTCATGAGGGCCGTGGCGGCGCTGCGGGCGGTCAAGGTGCGCGCGCCCGCCAAGATCAACCTGCACCTCGCGGTCGGGGCGACCCGACCCGATGGATTCCACCAGCTCGCCACGCTCTACCAGGCGGTCGACCTGTACGACACGGTCCACGCGCGTCGCGACGGCTCCGGCGCCGTGACAGTGACGGTCGCTGACGCCGCAGGCGACCCCGTACTAGGTGTCCCCAGTGACGGCAGCAACCTGTGCGTACGCGCCGCCCTGCTGCTGCGCGCACACACCGGGTTGACCACGACCGGGGTCGCGCTGCACGTGCTCAAGCGGATCCCCGTCGCGGGCGGCCTGGCCGGCGGCTCGGCCGACGCTGCGGCCACCCTGCTCGCCTGCGACGCGCTGTGGAGGACCGGTCTCGACCTCGAAGCGTTGCTCGGGCTGGCGCGCCGGCTGGGTAGTGACGTCCCGTTCGCGTTGGTGGGCGGCACGTGCACCGGCACCGGTCGCGGCGAGCTGGTGACGGCGCAGCCTGCCGGGCCTCGGTTGACGTGGGTGGCGGCAACCAGCAGCCGGGGTTTGTCCACCCCGCGTTGCTATGCCGAGCTCGACCGGTTGCGGGGGCGGGAACGCGCGCGGGTCGCCGAGCTGCCGACCGCACTGCTCGACGCGCTCCGTGGCGACGGTGCGGGGCTGGTGGATGCGTTGCTGACGACGGCGCGCAACGACCTGACGCCCGCCGCGATGGCGCTCCGACCGGGGTTGGGCGAGCTGGTGCGCGCCGGCGCCCAGGCCGGCGCCCGGCTGGCCATGTTGGCTGGCTCCGGGCCGACCGTGCTGTTCCTCGGTGCCGATCGCTCGCACGCAAGCCGGCTCGCCGCACAGCTGCTCGGACGCATCGATGTCGACGGGGTGCACCTGCTGACTGGCCCCGTCCCCGGCGCGCAACGCGTCGGCTGATCCGCCGCCCCGTACCGCGCCCTGCGCCTGATCCGCACCCTGCGCCCTTCGCCCGATCCGCCCTGCGCCCGATCGCGCCCGCGCCCTGCGCCCGATCCGCCCTGCGCCCGATCACGCGACCGCGAACTGGCGGAAGGTGCCGGGCTCGACCGGCGTGTCGGCGGCGTGTCGCCGCCAGTTCCGCGGATGGGGGGTGGGGGGCCACGGGCGGGGGTCAGCTGCCGTCGAAGGGCGCGGTGAGCATCCGCAGCAGGTTAGCCAGCCGACGTTGCTCAGCGGGACCGAGCCCGGCCAGCAGCTCGCGTTCGCGTGCCAGCAGCGCCGCGAAGGCGGCGTCGACGACCTCACGACCGTGCGCCGTCAGCCGGACCAGCACCCCGCGGCGGTCAGCGGGGTCGGGGTGTCGTTCGACCAGCCCGCGCTCGGCGAGCCGATCGACCCGGTTGGTCATCGTGCCGCTGGTGACCATCGTGTCCCGCAACAACGCGCCGGGTGACAGCTCGTACGGGTTGCCGGCGCGGCGAAGGGCGCTGAGTACGTCGAAGTCCCAGGTCTCCAGGCCGTGCGCAGCGAACGCGCCGCGCCGGGCGCGGTCGAGGTGTCGGGCCAGCCGGGTGACCCGGCTGAGCACCTGCATGGGCACCACGTCGAGGTCAGGCCGCTCGCGGCACCAGGCCTCGACGAGCCGGTCCACCTCGTCGCGCACCGGCGCAGCCTATGAGTCAAGAGTCTTGACGTCGAGACAATCCTTGGCCGAGACTCGCCGCCGGAGGTGGTGTCGTGGCCGCCGACTGGGATCCGCAGGCGTACCTGCGTTTCGCCGACGAGCGGAGCCGACCCTTTGTCGACTTGCTCGCCCGGGTGGACGTCGACCCACGACAGATCACCGATCTCGGCTGCGGTCCCGGGCAGCTGACCCCGCTGCTGCGCTCCCGCTGGCCTGCAGCATCAGTCGAGGGCATCGACGCATCCTCAGAGATGGTGCAGCGGGCGGTCGCCGACAACACCGACCCGCTGGTCACGTACCGACAGGGCGACCTGCGTGCCTGGCGCGCCGGTCCAATCTGTGACCTCGTGGTGTCCAACGCGGCCTTGCAGTGGGTGCCGGGCCACCTCGATCTGCTGCCGGGACTGGCCGACGAGCTGGGGACCGGCGGGTGCCTGGCCTTCTCGGTGCCGGGCAACTTCGCTGCGCCGAGCCACGCGCTGCTGCGCGAGCTCGCCGGAGCCGAGCCCTATGCAGCGCACACCGCCGGCCTGGAGCGGCCGGCCGCGCACGACCCGGCAACGTACCTCGACGCGTTGGCGCGGCCGGGGTGGCGGGTCGACGCCTGGGAGTCCACCTACCTGCACCTGCTGACTGGTCCTGACCCCGTGCTGCGGTGGGTCGCAGGCACCGGCGCCCGGCCCGTGCTGGACGCCCTCGGCGAGGTCGACCCTGCGCTGCGAGCGCGTTTCGAGGCCGACTACGCCGCCGCGCTCCGAGCGGCTTACCCCCCGCGCGCGTACGGGACCGTGCTGCCGTTTCGTCGAGTGTTCTGCGTGGCGCAGACGGAGTTCGCGTGATGCGCGTTCGCCAGGCCACGCAGGCCGATCTCGAGGCAGTGCTCGACCTGCTCCGCGCCGACGTGGTGCGGGCCACCCCCGAGCCGAGCGTGGTGACCGACGCCCAGCGGCGTGCGATGGCCGAGCTGGTTGCCGATCCCGACGCCGACGTGCTGGTGGGCGACCTCGACGGACGCGTCGTTGCCACGTGCCAGGTCAACTGGTTGCGGCACCTGACCCACGACGGCGGGCTGATCTGCCAGCTGGAAGCGGTCCGGGTCGCCGCCGAGCACCGGGGAGCTGGACTGGGTCGGCAGCTGGTGGACGTCGTGCTCGATGCGGCACGCGTCCGCGGTGCTGTCCGTGTACAGCTGACCACCAACCGTCAGCGCGCCGAGGCACACCGCTGGTACGAGCGGTGCGGCTTCGTCGCGTCCCATGTCGGGATGAAGCTGTATCTCGGAGCCGACCGGTGAGGTTCCATCACGTCCAGCTGTCGTGTCCACCCGGTGGCGAGCAGGCCGCCCGCGCGTTCTGGGTCGACGCGGTCGGGTTGCACGAGGTCGCGAAGCCGCCGGGCCTCGCGGCCCGCGGGGGAGCCTGGTTCCGTGCTGCCGACCCCGGGGGCACCGTGGAGGTGCACGTTGGTGTCGAGGAGAGGTTCGTCCCCGCTCGCAAGGCGCACCCGGCTCTCGCCGTGGACGACCTCGAGGCGGTGGCGCTGCGGCTCGCGGGGCTCGGCTACCCCGTTCGCTGGGACGACGACCTCCCCGGCTTCCGCCGCTTCTACACCGCCGACCCCCACGGCAATCGGGTCGAGATGGTCGCCGCGGGCTGAACGGGCGCCGGTTGGCGCGCTTTTCGCAAGGGACCCAGCGAAAACGACCAGGCGGCACGCGGGGCTGTCGCCGCGCCGACCGAGTGCTTCGTGGCCGTGCAGCGCCGCACTGCCCCAGCGTTAGGTGCGCCTCCCGGGCGAAACGACGCTGGGGAAGCGCACCTTTTGCTGGTAACCCAGCGAAAAGCGCGCGGCGCGGCGCCGCGGCGGCGGTCAGGGGTGGCGGAGGGGGTGGGGCTGCTGCTCGAGGCCGGACAGCCCGTTCCATGCCAGGTTGACCAGGTGTGCGGCGACGACGTCCTTGGCTGGACGGCGGGCGTGCAGCCACCACTGCCCGGTGGTCGCGACCATGCCGACCAGCATCTGGGCATACATGGGGGCGAACCTGTCGTCGAAGCCGCGGGACGTGAACTCACCGGCGAGGATGTGCTCCACGCGGCTGGCGACGTCGCCGATGATCGACACGAAGGAGCCGGTCGCGGACCCGACGGGAGAGTCGCGGACCAGGATCCGAAACCCGTCCGGGCGTTGCTCGATGTAGTCGAGCAGGGTGAATGCCGCCCGCTCGAGCAGCTCGCGCGGTGTGCCGCCGCCCAGTGCCGTGCGCATCATGTCCAGCAACACCTCGACCTCGCGCTCGACCACGACCACGTACAGCTCGTCCTTGCCGCCGAAGTGTTCGTACACCACCGGTTTCGAGACCTCCGCCTTGGCGGCGATCTCCTCGACCGTGGTGCCCTCGACCCCGCGGGCGGCGATCAGGCCGCGGCCGACCTCGATCAGCTGCTCGTGCCGCTCGGCCGCGGTCATCCGAAGCCGCGAGCCGCGGCGCGTACGGACCGCGTCGGTCGGGACCTCGTCGGGCCTGCTCACCCGGGCATCGTCACGCCGCCGGCCCGTGGACCGGGTCGGCCGCAGCACGTCGTGAGGCGAGTCGCTCGGCCACCGGCCAGCGGACGTCGCTTACCCAGCCGAGCTTCTCGAGGATCCAGATGGTCCGGGCGGAGAGGTCGACCTGTCCCGGGAGCACGCCGTGACGGGCGCAGGTCGGGTCTGCGTGGTGCAGGTTGTGCCACGACTCCCCAAAGCTCGGGATCGCGAGCCACCACACGTTGCCCGAGCGGTCCCGGCTGCGAAACGGCTGCTCGCCGACGGCGTGGCAGATCGAGTTGATCGCCCAGGTCACGTGGTGCAGCAGCGCGATGCGCACCAGGGTGCCCCAGAAGAAGGCAGTGAGCGCGCCCTGCCAGGACATCGTCCACAGACCCCCGACGACGGCGGGCGCGATCAGCGACACGGCCACCCATGGCAGGAACTGCCGTGAGATCCGGAGCAGGTCCGGGTCCTTCATCAGGTCGGGGGCGTACTTGCGGTGCGGCGTCTGCTCGGCGTCGAACAGCCACCCCATGTGGGCGTACGCCAGGCCCTTGAGCAGTCCCGGGACGGACTCGCCGTAGCGCCACGGCGAGTGCGGGTCCCCGTCGCGGTCGGAGAACTTGTGGTGCTTGCGGTGGTCGGCGACCCAGCGGATCAGGGGGCCCTGGACGGCCAGGGTGCCGGCGATCGCCAGGGCGATCTTGACGCCGCGGTTCGGCTTGAACGCCTTGTGGGTGAACAGCCGGTGGAAGCCGACGGTGATGCCGAGCCCGCTGACCACGTACATGACGGAGGCGATGACGACATCGCTCCAGCCCAGCCAGCCGCCCCACGCCACCGGCACGGCCGCCACGATCGCGAGGAACGGCACCACGATGAACACCGCGAGGGCGATCTGCTCACCGCGCGACGGGTACGTGGCCGGCTCGCCCGGGCTCGCCTGCGGCACCGCGGCCACCGTCTCGGTGGTCGCGCTGCCGGCAGGTGCATCGAGCACGGGGGCGGTGGTGGGAGGGGGCATCCGGTTCCTCGCAGTTCTGACGGGGGAGACGATGAGCCGCGATCACGACGAAGCGGCCTACCTACGCCACCGTAACCTACGCGTCCGTAGGTTGCCAGCCGGACGGCGGGTGGCGCGGCTTCTTCCGTACTGTGTGCGGCACCGTCCCCGGTTGGTCTGTCGGCAGGGCCCGCCGCACTTTGAATGCGGACAAGCGACGTAGGTTCGACTCCTACCCGGGGAGCCCGGGGAGCACCGGCGCCGGCAGCAGCGATCCGGGGCGACCGTGATCCGCCGTGCTCAGGAGGACACCGTGACCGCTCCGAGTCGCCCACCGGGTCGACCGCCCACCTCGTCGCACACCACGTCCGCTCCGGAGCGCGTCGCGCCGCCGGTCGCCGCGGTCGTGGTCTTGGCTGCGGGAGAGGGCACCCGGATGCGCTCGGCCACCCCGAAGGTGCTGCACCGGATCGGTGGGCGCAGCCTGCTCGGCCACGTGCTGGCCGCGGCGTCGACCCTGGAGCCGCACGAGACGGTGGTCGTCGTCGGCCACGGCCGCGACCTCGTCGTCTCGCACGTCGCGGACTGCGAGCCCGCTGCCCGTACGGCGGTCCAGCACGACCAGCGGGGCACCGGGCACGCCACTGCTGTCGGGCTCGACGCCCTCGCCGCCGAGGCCGGGATCGTCGTGGTCGTCATGGGCGATACCCCGCTGCTGACCGGCGACACCCTGCGGCGGCTGGCCAGCGCGCACGCGGCAGGGGGCAATGCCGTCACCGCGCTCACCTTCGAGCTCGACGACCCGACCGGGTACGGCCGCATCATCCGCGACGTGTCCGGGACTCCCACGGCAATCGTGGAGCAGCGCGACGCCACCACAGCGCAGCTGGCAACCACCGAGCTCAACGCGGGCGTGTACGCCTTCGACCTAGGACAGCTGCGCGACGGCCTCGCGCGGCTCGACCAGGACAACGCCGCCGGCGAGGCCTACCTCACTGACATGGTGGCGCTCGCGCACGCCGACGGCCGCGGCGTCGGTGCGCTGATGGTGAAGGATTCGTGCGAGGCCACCGGGGTCAACGACCGCGTGCAGCTGGCGCAGCTGGGTGCTGAGCTCAACCGCCGCGTCCTCGCCGGCTGGATGCGGGCCGGCGTCACGGTGGTCGACCCGACCACCACGTGGATCGACGTGGGGGTCGAGCTCGCGCGCGACGTCACGCTGCTGCCTGGCGTGCAGCTGCTCGGGACGACGCGGGTCGACGAGGGCGCCATGGTCGGACCCGACACCACGCTGAGCGACGTCACCGTCGGCGCACGCGCCAGCGTCGTACGCACGCACGGATCCGCTGCGAGCATCGGCGCCAGCGCGACTGTCGGCCCCTTTGCCTGCCTTCGCCCCGGCAGCGAGCTGGCTGAGCACGCCAAGATCGGCAGCTACGTCGAGACCAAGAACGCGCGCATCGGAAGCGGCGCCAAGGTGCCGCACCTGTCCTACATCGGCGACGCCGAGATCGGCGATGGCACGAACATCGGCGCAGGCACCATCACGGCCAACTACGACGGCGTCGCCAAGCACCGCACGATCGTCGGGCGCCACTGCAAGACGGGCTCGGACAACGTCTTCGTCGCCCCCGTACGCATCGGCGACGGTGCCGCGACCGGGGCGGGCACCGTGGTGCGCCGCGACGTCGCGCCGGGGGCCCTGGCCGTCTCGGGTGGGACGCAACGGCAGATCGACGACTGGGTGCTGCGGCGGCGGGGGGACACCGCAAGCGCGCGGGCGGCGATCGCGGCGCGCACCAGTGGTGTCGAGGAGGGCGACCCGATGGGGCACAGTAGAGGTCTGCCACCCTCCACTCTCGACGAGGGGACCCGTCCGTGACTGGCATGAAGCGCACCACGGAAAAGAACCTGATGGTCTTCTCGGGCCGGGCCCATCCCGAGCTGGCCGAGGAGGTGACGGCGCTGCTCGGCAGCGGCCTGGTGCCGCAGGAGCTGCGCGACTTCGCCAACGGCGAGATCTACGTACGGTTCGAGGAGTCGGTCCGGGGCTGCGACGCGTTCGTCATCCAGAGCCATGGCGCGCCGATCAACCAGTGGGTCATGGAACAGCTGATCATGGTCGATGCGCTCAAGCGCGCCTCAGCCAAGCGGATCACCGTGGTGATCCCCTTCTATCCCTATGCCCGGCAGGACAAGAAGCACCGCGGCCGCGAACCAATCTCGGCCCGGCTGATCGCCGACATGTTCCGCCAGGCGGGCGCCAACCGGCTGATCAGTGTCGACCTGCACAGCTCGCAGATCCAGGGCTACTTCGACGGCCCGGTGGACCACCTGATGGCGATGCCGATCCTGGCCGACTATGTCGGCGCGCACTACGGCGGGTCGGACCTCGCGGTGGTCTCGCCGGACGCGGGTCGGATCCGGGTCGCCGAGCAGTGGTCTGCCCGGCTCGGCGGGTTGCCGCTGGCGTTCGTGCACAAGACCCGGGACGTCAGCCATCCCAACGAGGCTCGCGCCAACCGGGTCGTCGGCGACATCAGGGGCCGCACCTGTGTGCTGGTGGACGACATGATCGACACCGGCAGCACCATCTGCAAGGCGGTGGAGGCGCTGCTGGACGGCGGCGCTGCCGAGGTGGTCGTGGCCGCGACCCATGCGGTGCTGTCAGGCCCCGCGGTCGACCGGCTGAAGAACTCCCGGGCTCGCGAGGTCATCGTCACCAACACGCTGCCGATCCCTTCCGAGCGGCACTTCGACTCGCTCACGACGCTCTCGATCGCGCCGCTGATCAGCCGCGCCATCCGCGAGGTCTTCGAGGACGGCTCGGTGACGAGCCTGTTCGACGGCCGCGCCTGACCTGAGGCGTCTTGTCGCATTCAGCCCGAAACAACTTTGTGCAGTAGGTGATCGCGTACACCCGCTCCGTGTTCTTTGGCGCATTCTCCTGCCTTTCGGCGAGGCGTGCCGCACGCTGAACGCTGGTCGACCACCCTTCGAAAGGACCAATCGTGCAGCTGCGCAAAGTTCTCGGGACCATCCTCGCAGTGGCCGCTGTCGCCGTGACCCTGGTCGGGTTCGGTGCCCCGGCACAGGCAAGCAACATCGGCAACGAGGGCTGCACCCCCGGCTACTGGAAGAACCACACCGACAACTGGGAGGAGGCCCAGCCCACCGATCTGCTTGCCACCAAGTACTCCGCCGTCCTCATGAGCTCAGTCGCGGGGGTCACCATGCTCGAAGCCCTGGGCCTGCGGGGCGGTCCCGGCGTCTCCGGCGCCGAGCGCATCCTGGCTCGCGCCGCCACCGCCGCGTACCTGAACGCCGCGCACGAGGGCGTCGGCTATCCGTGGCGGCGCAACCGGCCGGGCCTCGACGGTCGCCCAGCGCTCGTCCCGACCGTCAACGCGGCATATGACAGCGACGACCGCGCCACCATGCTCGACCTGGCCACGCGGCTGGACAACGACAACAACCTGGGCTGTCCGCTGTAGCAGGCCGAGCGTCCAGGCGACATCGTCAGGCTGGGGTCGGAGCTCTCGACCCCAGTCTGCGAGCGTCTTGTGGTCAGCTCCGATAGTTCGTCCGCGGGTCAGGCCGCGAGCCCAGGCACCGATCTCGAGACATCGTGGTCGCCCAGACGACCGCAATGTCTCGAGATTCGTGCATCGACCTGCCGACGAACCTGGCGGCGCGACAACTTGCGGACGTGCGGCACGTTCTCCACCCCGGCAGCGGGCGGCTAGACTGCTGCGGTTGCCTCGGCGAGGGGGAGGGTCCTCCCCGTGATCGACGCGGACGTTTCCCCTGGGTCGGACCGCGCCCCTGACCGTGGCGCACACCGATGTACGACCCAGCGAGGAGTTCACGCGTGTCCGAGATCGCCATCACGGCCGAGCCGCGCACCGAGTTCGGCAAGGGCGCCGCCCGCCGGATCCGACGCCAGGACAAGGTCCCGGCCGTTCTTTACGGCCACGGGTCCGAACCGGTGCACCTGTCGTTGCCGGGTCACGACCTCATGCTCGCTCTCAAGAACCCCAACGCCCTGCTGTCCATCGCCCTCGACGGCGGCGGTCAGCTGGCGCTGGCCAAGCAGGTGCAACGGCACCCGATCAAGAACTTCATCGAGCATGCCGACCTGCAGCTGGTGCGCAGCGGCGAGAAGGTCACGGTCGACATCTCGGTGACCATCACTGGGCAGGTGGTGTCCGACGCGCTGGTGGTCACCGAGACCGGGCAGCTGTCCGTCGAGGCCGAGGCAACTCACCTGCCCGAGTCGGTCACCGTGTCGGTCGAGGGCCTCGAGGCGGGCTCACAGCTGCACGCCTCCGACCTCGAGCTGCCGGAGGGCACCACCCTGGTCACCGACGGTGACGTGCTGGTCGTCAACGTGGTCGCCGCGCCGACCGCCGACGAGCTGGACGCCGAGTTGGCCGAGGCCGAGGCCGAGGCCGGCATCGAGCGCGACGAGTCCGACGCGGACGTTGCCGAGGGTGTCGAAGCGAGAGAGGGCGCCGGCGAGAGCACCCAGGGCGCCGAGGACACGGATGCTAGGTCGGACGACGTCTGACGTCCGTGGCGACGTGGTTGGTGGTCGGGCTGGGCAATCCTGGCTCGGCTTACGCAGCGACCCGGCACAACGTCGGTCGGCTCGTCGTCGAGGAGCTGGCCGACCGCGCCCGCGACTCGTCAGCGACGGCGTGGCGGCGGCACCGGACGGGACGTGCCGACACCGTGGAGGCCAGGCTGGGGACCCCCGGCGATGCCGACGCCCCGCGGGTCGTGTTCCTGCGGCCGCGTACCTTCATGAACGAGAGCGGCGGGTCGGTGGCTTCGGTGGCGGCATACCTTCGGGTCCCCACGGACCATGTGGTCGTCGCGCACGACGAGATCGACCTGCCGTTCGGTCGGTTGCGGCTCAAGCGGGGGGGCGGCGACAACGGCCACAACGGCGTGCGCTCGATGCGGACATCGCTGCGCAGTGGCGACTTCAGCAGGCTGCGGGTGGGCATCGGCAGGCCGCCCGGAAGCCAGGATCCTGCCGACTTCGTGCTGTCCGCGTGGTCGGCCGCCGAGCGCCGCGAGCTCCCCGACCTGGTCACCCGCGCGGCCGACGCGGTTGACAGTCTTCTACACTCGGGGCTGGAGCAGGCACAAAATGTGTTCAACGGGTGATGGCACGGTGACCTTGTGTCCATTTCGGGCTGCTTTTGTTGGCCTTTCGCTGACGGATCGCCGCGCGGGTGATTGACTTCGTGCTCCTCACATGGTCGCACGTCAGAGAGGGCTAGAACGCGTTCATGCGGAGACACACAATGACTCTCAGCGACAGTGTGTTGGCGCCAGGTGCTCTCGCACCTGTTGACCTGCCTGCCGAGCCGATCAGCAAGCGCGTCCGTCGCTTTCGCCGCGTGCCGGTGCAGACCGCGGCGGTCGTCGCCGTCGCGACCGCGGCGACCGTGCTGTTGTGGGAGTACGGGACGCTCGCGCTGGTGCCGGCACTGTCCGGCACCCTGTTCCTGACCGAGGTCATGGCGTTGCCCGCCTACGAGCGAGACTCGTCGCTTCGCCCGGTCGCCAGGACGTTGGCCCTCGCTGGTGGGCTGCTGCTCACGCTGGTCGCCTTGGGGTGGCTGACCGTGCCGGAGGTGCGCCTGGGCCTGTGGTCGGTGGCGGCTGTGCTGGTGCTGCCCGTCGTCGTACGAGGGGTGCGACAGCTGATCCCCCCTGCTCGCACCACCCTGCTGGTCGGCGACCGGGTCGCGGTCTCACACCTGGTGACCCAGTGGGCGACGCGTCCCCAGATCCAGCTGGCCGGCATCTGCCTGGCCGAGCCGGACGACGACGCCGACGACCAGCCGACCCAGATCGGCGGCGTCCCCGTCGTCGGTGGCCTCGAGGATGTTGCGTTGCTCGCCCGGGCGCAGGAGATCCCGCAGGTCGTCGTCGCGCCGGGGCCGGTCCTGACCGCCTACGACGTGCGGCGGCTGAGCTGGGCCCTCGAGGACTCCGACGTCGAGCTCGCCGTGGCGGCCGAGGTGCACGGTGCTGTCCCACGGCGGATCGAGCCACGACTGCTCGGTCGCCGGCTGCTGCTGTCGGTGCGCCCTACCCGGCGCCCCGTGCTGGCCGTGCTCATAAAGTCGGCCTTCGACCGGACCGTCGCCGCAATCATGCTCGTGCTGCTCGCGCCACTGCTCACGACGTTGATGGTGCTCGTGCGCAACGACAGCCCGGGGCCGGCAATCTTCCGTCAGGTCCGAGCCGGTCGGGTCGGACGACCGTTCATCATGTACAAGTTCCGCACCATGTGCACCGATGCGGAGGAGCGCCGCGCCGAGCTCGAGAAGCACAACGAGGGTGCGGGCCCGCTGTTCAAGCTGATGCACGACCCGCGCGTCACGCGCATGGGTCGGTGGCTGCGGCGATCGTCGCTGGACGAGCTGCCGCAGCTGGTCAACGTGCTCAAGGGCGACATGTCTCTGGTCGGCCCTCGCCCCGCCCTGCCGCGCGAGACCGACCAGTATGACGCGTGGATCCGTCGTCGGCTCAGCCTCCGGCCGGGCATGACCGGCTTGTGGCAGGTGAGCGGGCGATCCCGGCTGAGCTGGAACGAGACCGTGCGGCTCGACCTCGACTACGTCGACAACTGGACCCTCGCCGGTGACCTGTCGATCGTGGCACGTACGGTGAATGCCGTCCTGCGCCGCGACGGCGCGGCCTAGTCCGCTGCGTGGCAATCGTTCCGCCGAAGCGAGGCTCCCCGGTGCGCGTGCTTCACGTGAGTGAGGTCGCCTGGGGCGGCGTGGTGAGCCTGCTGCGCGACTTCACGTCCGAGCAGGCCGCCCGCGGGCACGAGGTGACGCTGCTGGCCCCGCCGGCCTTCCCGAACCTCCCGGACCCGTCCGTGCGGCGGCTGGAGTGGGGCATCGAACGGGGACGGCCGGCCACCTGGCGGCGGGCACTGGGTGAGCTGCGCGCCGCGGTCCGCCAGACGCGGCCCGACGTGGTCCATCTGCACTCGGCGTTCGCCGGCTTCCTCGGACGGCTGCCGCTGCTGTCGTTGACCGGTGCGGTGCCGGTGGTCTATCAACCGCACGCCTGGTCGTTCGACGCCTTCAGCGGCGCGACCGCGCGCACCCTCGCACAGCTGTGGGAGCGGCTGGCAGCCAGGCGTACCCAGGTCCTGGTGGGCAACTGCGACGACGAGATCGACCAGGGCAGGCGCCACGGCGTACGCACGCCCGGGCACGCCTTGGGGGTGCCGATCGATGTCGAGCGCTTCCACCTGGTACCCGACGCCGAGCGCGACCGCTGGCGAGCCGAGACCGGCGCCACCGCCTCGCGAATGGTGCTGTGCCTGGGCCGGTTGGCCCGCCAGAAGGGTCAAGACCTGCTCGTCGCCGAGTGGGAGCGCCAGCCGCTGCCGGACGCCGAGCTGGTCCTGGTGGGCCCAGGAGACCCCGCACCCCTGCGCGCGCTCGCGCCGCAGCAGTGGGACAAAACCGTGCGCTGGGTCGGCGATCAGGCCGACGTCCGGCCCTTCTTGTGGGCAAGCGACGTGCTCGTCCTGGCCTCGCGCTACGAGACCGTCGCGGTCGTGGTGGCCGAGGCGATGGCGTGCGGCCGGCCCGTGGTCGCTGCCGCGGTCAACGGCACGGCGATGGCTGTCACCGACGGACCGTGGCCGGCCGGCGGGGTCGTCGTCTCGCTCGGCGACACTGCCGGTCTGCTTGCTGCCACGGGCGAGCTGCTGGCGCAGCCCGACCGGGCCAGAGCGCTCGGCGCCGCCGGTCGCGACCGGGTGGTGGGGACCTTCACGCCCCGGCTCGTCGTGGACCGGCTCGACACTGCCTACCAAGCTGCCGTGGAGGCCGTTCGATGACGACCGTCGCAGGACCCACCTTCCTGGTCGCAGGGGCGGGCCGGTCGGGGACGACCGGCCTCGTGGAGGGCCTTCGGACGCACCCGCGCGTCTTCGTCACCCAGCCCAAGGAGCCGCACTACTTCGCGTTGCACGGACAGCTTGCCGACTTTCGCGGACCCGGCGACGCGGCCACCATCAACCGGGTCGCGGTGACCAACCGCAGCGACTACCTCGACCTCTTCCCCCGCCAGCACGACTTCCTCGCGCTCGGCGATGGCTCGGTCTCCACGCTCTACTACGCCGAGCGCGCGGTCGACGAGATCAAGCGGGTCAACCCGCGGATGCGCGTGGTTCTCATCTTGCGCGAACCGGTGGAGCGGGCCTACTCCAGCTGGTCCTATCTGCGTGCGCGGGGCTTCGAGCCGTACGAGGACGCCGTGCAGGCTCTGGTCGATGAGCCGAGACGGATCGCCGAGAACTGGCACCACCTCTGGCACTACCGGGCGATGAGCCACTACGCCGACGCCGTGGCGACGTTGCAACAGGGCCTCGGACGCGACCGCGTGGGCGTCTGGTTCCACGACGACCTCGAGACCGACTATGCCGGCACCGTGAGCAGTGTCCTTCGCTGGCTGGAGGTGCCTCCGGAAACCCAGGAGGCCGTCGGTGTCCCCCGGGTGAACGTCTCGGGCACCCCGCGGCTGCCCGCGGTGCAGAAGGCGATCGCGGCCGCGACCCGCAACGAGTCCCTGCGCCGCGCAATCAAGGGCACGACAAGCTTTCGGTTCCGCGAGCGCATCCGCCGCTCGAGCCTGCGCCGGGGCGGCGTGCCGCCGGATGTCCGAGCGCATCTCGCGGACGCCTTCACCGGCGACCTCATGAGACTATCCTCACTTGTGTCCGGCGACCTCCCTCCCTGGCTCGAGCGAGCACGGGGCGCGGCCGACGACACCACGACGCCGTAGCCCCCGGCAACTGACAGGGATGTCACCGTGACCAGCAGCGACCACGTCTCCTGGAGACAGCACGGACAAGCGCGCCTGCCCAACTTCGTCTACATCGGGCCCAGCAAGGCGGGCTCCACCTGGCTGCACGAGGTGCTGATGGTCCACTCCCAGGTCTTCATGACCGATGCCAAGGACCTGTACTTCTTCGACCGCTACTACGAACGTGGCGCGGACTGGTACGCCGAGCACTTCAAGCACGCCGGCCCCGAGCACGCGGTCGTGGGGGAGGTGTGCCAGGAGTACCTGTCCTGCCCTGAGGCCCCGCAGCGCATGCACGACCTGCTCGGGCCCGACGTTCGCCTGATGGTGACCATTCGCGACCCCGTCGCCCGCGGGTTCTCCGGCTACCTCTACATGCGCAAGCACGGCGTCTTCGACGGAACCTTCCGCGAGGCCCTGGAGACCCGTCCGGGCATGCTCGAGCACTCGCGCTATGCCACCTTGCTGGATCGCTACCTCGACTGCTTCGGCCGCTCCCAGATCCACTTCGGACTCTTCGACGACCTGGTCGAGGATCCCCAGCGCTTCATCGACGGCGTCCTGAACTTCTTGCGCATCGAGCCGATGCGGCTCGAGGACCAGCTGCTCGCCGCGCGGCTGCCTGCCAGCCGAGCCCGGTCGCGGCACCTGGCCTCGGCGGCCAAGCGGGGAGCCAACTGGGCCCGCGAGCACGGTTCCACCACCCTCATCGGTCGCGTCAAGCGGTCGTCTGCGGTGCAGCGCTTGCTGTATACGGAGCTGGACGACCGGCCCACTCCCCGCGAGGAGGACGCCGCCTACCTGCGCGGACGCCTGCGACCCGAGATCGAGCGCCTGGAAGAGATGATGGGCCAGGACCTGCAGGCGCGCTGGGGCTGGACGTCGTCGTGAGAGTGCCCATGATCGTGCTGTTCGCGCTGCTGCCGTTGCAGTGGTTCGGGCTCGGCTCCACGCCGCTCGGCACCGGTCGGTTGCACCAGGTCGCCCTGGTGGGCTTCGCCGCGGTCGTCTTGTCCTGCTACCGACTGCGAGCCCATGCGCCGGTCCTCCGGACGGCTGCGCTGTTCGTCGTGATGAGCCTCTACTGGTTGCTCGCCTGGGCGGCTGTGGACCTCTACAACGGGAGGCTCCCCAGGGGCTCGGTACAGGAACTGATCTACCTGGCTGTCTTTGTCGCCTTGTCGACCTGCTTCTTCCGCGGCGCCAGCGCTGAGGAACCGCGGCTGGCGACCGCGCTGCGCTGGGTCGCCCCGGTGGCGTGCGCATCCGTCGTTATCGGATTCTCCGTTGCCATGCTGGTCAACGGCGTCAACCCCGCCGCCGTGCTCGGCCGCACCATTGCCTCCGCCGACCCCGAGCTGTTCCAGAAGGAGGTCTTCAAGACCAGCTTCGCGGGCTTCGGGCTTGACGAGGAGATGGTCAAGGGCAACCTTCGACACGAGATCTTCGGCTCGCTCCTGCTGTCGATGATGATCTCCACCTGGGCCATGCGCTTCGGTCCGTCCGTCACCACCCGGGCACAGCATGTTGCCTACCGCATGGCGATGATCACCGGTGTCGTCCTGCTCACGCTGTCGCTAAGCAGGTCGGTGCTCATCGCCGCCCTGGTCTGGCCGGCACTGGCGCTCAGCCGCTCCGTGCGCCGCGGTGGCTTGACGTCCGGCCAGGTCGCGGGGCTCGCCGGCACGATCGTCGCGGCGGCTGGGCTGGCCTTCTCGGGCGTGGGCCTGGTGATCTGGAACCGGTTCACCACGGACACCACCGGTTACGACGCCCGTGCCGAGAACTACTTCGCCGCCTTCGAGGCTCTTCCGGATCACTGGTTGACCGGTGGCTTCGAGACGGGGGGAGTCAGCTCGCACAACTTCGTGGTCGACTCGATGCTGCGGGGAGGCATCTTTACCGCGCTGCCCGCACTGGCCATGCTCGTGATCGTGGTTGCCCTGTTCGTGCGGCTCGTCATCAGCCTGCCACAACAGCCCGAGTGGCTGGTGCCGGTCGCCGCGGCACTCGCGCTGCCGCTGGTCCGGATGGGAACGTCTGGTGGTGGCCTGATCCCACCGATCGAGTGGGTCGCGCTGGCCTTTGCGATGGGGATCGTGACCCACGTCCGCACGCAGGTCGCGGGGCGGGAGACGGCACCGGTCCTCACGGAGGCACGACGCTGAGGCGCGGGAGATGAGGGCGTCGCTACCGTCCCTGAAGGGCCGCCGTGGTCAGGTCGCCCTGAGCGGCGCCATCGGGTGGTTCGCCGTCTCGTATGGCGGAGCAGTCCTGGGTTATCTCGCGGTCAATGCCTTTGCGGCTCGCCTCCTCGACGACTCCTTCGGCTACTTCGTGCTGGCGGCTACGGTGTCCACGCTGCTCGGACAACTTGGTCTGATGGGAGTGCACCGGGGCGGTCTGCGCGAGGCAGCCCGACTGGAGCCCGGCGACGACGAGGGATTGCGCGAGCTGCGTCGCGGCGTGCGCGCCGTGGCGCTGGTGCTGTTGCCGTCTACCAGCCTCGTCACGGCAGCGGTCACGTTCGCCGTGGTCGACGGTGTCGACTCGGCGACCAGATGGACGATCGCCATCGGCATGGGTGTCCTGGTGTGGTTCGGCGGGCTGCAAAAGCTGTGGGCGAACTACCTGCGTGGGTTCGGTCAGGTACGTTTCGCCAGCCTTCTGGAGGGCCGGTCTGGTGGAGCGCTTGCCGCGGCGTGCCAGGGGCTGTTGTTGGGCGCGGTGCTGCTGTTCCGGCCGGAGTGGGGCCTGCCCGGGGCGCTGGCCGCGCTGGCTGTCGGCCTCGCCATCCCGGTGACGGTGGCCTGGCGGCGGATGTTGCCCGTGTGGTCGCACGTCAGCGGGCGTGGCCCGGTGTTTCGCGACCTGCGGCGTGTGGTTGGCAGGCACTGGCGCTTCGCCAGCAACCTGCTCGGCGGTTATCTCAACGGCACGGTGGAGATCTGGCTGGCAGCGCTCATCCTGACCAGTCTCGACGCCTCCCTGTTCAGCGCTGCCCAGCGGTTGTCGGTGCTGCTGGCGATCCCCCTCGTCTCGTTGGGGGTCGTGTTCTCGCCCGTCGTCTCACGCCTGGTCGACAGCGACAACGCCCGGCTCGAGAAGTTGCTGCGCACCGGGGCCACGATGGCGACCGTGGTGACCGCCGTCCTGTGGATACCGATGCTGATTCTGCCGGAAACGGTGCTGAGCGCCGTCTTTGGGGAGGGCTTCGCCGAGGCGGCACCGATCTTGGCGCTGCTCACGGTGGGCAGCATGAGCCATGTCCTCTCCGGGATGTCCGGCACCGCGCTGACGATGTCGCGACACGAGAGCGTCGTGGCCACCATCCAATGGATAGTTCTCGCGGTCAGGGTGTTGGCCGGCGTGTTGGCGGCCAATACCTTCGGGGCGGTCGGACTCGGCGCGAGTGCGGCCGCCCTGACAGTCTGCCTCTACCTGACGCTGTGGGTTGTGACCCGCAGGCGGATGCAGATGTGGACCCATCCGACCCTCCGACCGCGGATCGGCCTGCTGCGGCAGACGTCAGGTTGACGGAGCAGCGCCGATCGTGAGGGTTGGTCAGGTGAGGGTCCCTGCTGTGAACTCCGCAAAGACCAGGAGGGCTCGGTCTAGGGCGCGCTGCTCGTCAGTGGTGATGTGCTTCAGGAACTCATCGGCCTTGAGTCTCTTGCTGGAGGGCCGCGATACTCGTTCCTCGGGAACTCGGCCGTCGTGCCGTCGCAGGGTGCGGGTCTCGATGCTCTGCAGCACGTCGTCGTTCGAGACGTCGGTCTGTGTCCCGGTGAGGTCGACGCCGTACATGTCGCTGCACCGTCGCAAGATTGAGCCAAAGTCGTCGATGAGGGTGGGAAAGGGTGCCACGACGAACCGATCCTTGATCGGCATCAGCTTGCGGTAATAGCGCTCGTAGTAGGAGAAGGCACTCAGCAGGTGGATGCCGGTGAAGCGCTGCACGGTGGAGGCCACCGCGTCGCGCGGGTCGCGTGCGAGCACGATGCACGGGAGGCCCCTTCCGACTGCCTTGACAGCGACCCGTGGTGCGTGCGTGTGACTGCAAATGTCTTCGGGATGTACCTGCGGGTTCGCGAGCAGGAATGCTTGCCGTGCGAAGGTATTTCCCGACGAGGGGAATCCTTCCATGACGACCCGAGTCGACGCCTTGACACGACGGTGCCGAAGTCGGCCGCGGCCGAGGGTGTACAACTCGGAGATGATTGGTGTGTCGAGCATCCTAAAGTAGAGCTCGAAGCGCGTGTTGCGCGACAGCACAGCCTGGGCGACCCGCCGCCCCCCCGCGAGCAGCGGCGCGTCGCTTCGGGCCCACGGTTCCTGGACGTGGTCGGGTGAGGGTGCCATGTGCTGTCGTTCATCCTTTGCGTCGATGGGGGGTCGTACCGAGCGTGGCTGGGGCCAATTGGTCAATGATGGTCGTCGGGAGCCCGAGCAAACGATCGATCGCGCCAGGACAATCCGAGCCGCTGGTCTTGTTCGTCCAGATGGGCTAGTACGGCCGCGCCCGAGCGGACCTGCAGCTCGCGAAGCTGCTCGAGCTCGCTCGCTGCGCACGACGCGATTGCCTCTTCGGCGGTCGGCACCGCGGCTCGGCGAGTCACGACCCCCCTGATTCGGCGCAGTCTGGTCCCTCCCACGGCCGAACGGAGCCGGGGGTACAGGCTGCTCTGCCGCAGCAGGCTGGCCGCGCGGCGCATGCCCTCGGTGCGGTACTCGACGACTGGGTTGCGGTGGTGCGCTGCCTGCTCTGCAGCGGCCGTCGAGGCGTCGAGTTTCAGTTCAGCATGGATCGTGGCCGTGACCTCGAGGACCGCGGCTGTGACCACCTCGAACGGTACGACCAGCAGCTGTTGGGGGGGGAATGTCGCGGTGAGCAAGGTCAGCCAACGGGAGTAGTCGCTACCGTCGACGTAGTAGGACCCCCCTCGAAGCGCGGTGCCGAAGTCGGGAGCCGACTCGAGGTGGAAGTAGTGCCTGCGGAACAGGAAATGCGAGACGGCGCGCTGGATGGGGTCGCGGACGACATATACAACGAAAGCAGACGGCGATTCCGCAGCGAGCCGATCGAGCGCCTCGGGATGCAGCGGCGAGGTGTACGACACGCTGGCGTCGAGTCGGAGCAGGCCCCGGCGGCGAGGCTGATAGAGGGCGTCGTACCACTGGGCTCCCTTGTCGAGGCCGCGGCTGAAGTAGTTCGGCTCCTTGACCTTGCCGGGGTCCACATCGGGGTGCGTGCCGAGCTGGGCAGCGAGCGAGGAGGTGCCGCTGCGCGCCGCACCGGCGATCACGATGTCCGGACCAAGTGTGCGCCCATCGGTCACCGGCCGTTCTCCCAGCCGGAC
>JACCWP010000298.1 GCA_013697585.1 Nocardioidaceae bacterium | reverse complement strand
AGCTTGACGCGGGGGCGGCCCTGCTCGGCGCCGACCGCCCGCTCATGCCCGTCGATCGCGCGCCAGCCGAGGTCGGTCACCAGCCGCGGCTGGCGGGACCGCAACCACGCCTCCAGCCGGGCCGGCCGGTCCGGCGAGGGATCGAGCGGCCCGCGCTGCCCGAGGTCGGCCAGCAGCCGGCCCACCGTCTCGCGGGCGTCCTTCTTGTTCGTCCCGATGACCCCGGTGGGGCCGCGCTTGATCCAGCCGACGACGTACTCTCGGTCGCCGCCGATGACGCGGCCCTGCTCATGCGGGATCCTGCCTGCCAGCGCGTCGAACGGCAGGCCATGAACAGGTACACCCTGGTAGCCGACCGCGCGGACGACCAGGCCCGTGGCCAGCTCTTCGGTGTCGCCGGTAGGTCGGGCCACCACCCGGCCGTCGGCGTCGGCGGGCTTGTTGACCGCGACCACGACCCGCTCGACCCGTCTGTCGCCCACGATCTCCACGGGCGACCGCCACGAGCTGAACACCAGCCGCCGGGCACGCGGCTCGGTCGACGGACGGCGGGCCGCGAGCGTGCGCAGCGCGGCCAGGTTGCGCCGCACGACCGGGGTCAGCCCGGCGTCGGGCACGTCGAGCACACCGGCCGGTCGCACCACGACGTCGACGTCTCGCAGGTCACCGAGCTCGCGCAGCTCCAGGGTCGTGAACGTCGCCTGTGCCGGCCCGCGCCGCCCGAGCACCACCACCTCGCGCACTGCGGAGTCGGCCAGCGCCGCCAGCGCGTGGTCGGCGGTGTCGGTGCGGCAGAGGTCGGCGACATCGGTGACGAGCATCCGGGCCACGTCGAGGGCCACGTTGCCGTTGCCGACCACGACCGCACGGTCGGCGCGCAACGGCACGTGGACACCGGTGAAGTGCGGGTGCCCGTTGTACCAGCCCACCACGTCGGTGGCGGCTACGCTCCCGGGCAGCTCCTCGCCGGGCACGTCCAGGCGTCGATCGGTCTGGGTCCCGACCGCATAGACGACCGCGTCGTAGGCCTCCAGCAGCTGCTCGCGCGTGACGTCGACGCCCAGCTCGACGTTGCCGAACCAACGCAGGCCCCCGCGCGCTGCGATCTGCTCGAAGGTGCCTCCGACCGACTTGATCTTGGGATGGTCGGGCGCCACCCCCGATCTCACCAACCCCCACGGCGTCGGCAACCGTTCCAGCAGGTCGACCCGCGCCTTCGGCTCGGCCGCGGCGAGCAGCGCGTCGGCGGCATAGAAGCCGGACGGGCCGGAGCCGATCACGGCGACGTGCAGCGGCTGGGTCACCGGCGATCCGGGGTGTCGTCGACCCCGAGTGGTTCGAGCCAGGCGACGAACATCACGTCGTCGCCCGCGCCGGGCGCCTCCTCCACCAGGAGCCTGCACCGGACCCGGCTGCCGTCGCGGTGCAGGGCCGGCACCTCGATCGGCCGGCCGATGAAGTTCCCGTCGGCGGTGCTCAGGTATTCGCTGAAGCCCGCGATGTGGGCCTCACGCAGCTCGGGCGGGATGATCGTGATGAGTCGCCTGCCGACCAGCTCGGCCGGGTCCCAGCCAAGCAACCGGGCCAGCGGCGGGCTGACCGCCACGATCCGGTTGGCCACGTCAGCGGCGACGACTGCCCGGGCCGACGTACGGATCCCGGCAGCGTCCGCGGGCAGCGAGTGGTCGCCGTGCACAGTGTTGGAGAGGGTCTCGAAGCGCGGTTGCGCAGTCCCCGGCCACCGGGTCGGCAGCTCTCCACCGAGCTGCGCGGCGACCTGGCCGCACACCCAGTCGCGCACCTCGACGATCTCGGGCAGACCCGGCCGCGCGAGCAGCTGGCCTTGCGACGCGAGCCGCTCCCCCGTGTCGAGGGTGACCTGCAGAGCCACGAAGGCCGGGCCGAGCAGCGCGGGCACCCGCACCTCGAGGTCGACGGCCTCTGACTCCCAGCCGGAGCCCTGCGACCACTCCCGACTCTGTGCGTACTCCGCGACCACCCGCGACACCGTGCGCCGAGCCTGGTCGGCCAGGGCGAGGTCGATCCGGCCGAGGTCGCGTTCGGCGACATAGAGGGCCAGCTCGCGCAGCAGCGCGTCGTGGTGCTGACGGGCGGCGAGCCACAGCCGCACCGGCATCGAGGCGAGCAGCACACTGTGCGCGGAACCGCCGGTCTCGACGTAGCCGGACATGTCCACGTCCCAGACCGTGTCGGCTGTTTCGTTGTCTTCGCCGGTGCCCACGGACTCCCAGCCGACCGCGAACCACACGACCTTGCCGGCCGCGCCGAGGCTGCGCGCCCCACACTCGTCGGTGATCGCGGCGACCAGTCCCATGCCCCGACCGGTGGTCGCCCGGCTGTCATAGTCCCGGGCCGACGGCATGGTGGGCTCGTAGTCACGCACCTCGACCCGCACCCGATCGGAGGTCGGTTCGACGGTCACCTCGATCGGGGTGTGGGCGTGCAGCACGGCGTTGGCCACCACCTCGTGCACGGCCAGCTCGGCGGAGTCCGCCCAGTCCGACTGGTGTGACACACCGGCAGCGGCGAGGGAGTCGCGCAGCAACCGCCTGGCGTCGCGGGCGCTGGTCAGCTCGGGTTCGAGCCTGGCCCAGCGGCGCGCCAGGGCCACGCGGTCGTTGCCTCCTGCCGCTGGCACGGCGACAGACTACGGTGGCGCGGGCGACAGGCCGAGCATGCCGAGCGACTCCTCGCGCATCTGGACCTTGCGGACCTTGCCGGTCACCGTCATCGGGAACGCGTCGACAACCAGCACATAGCGCGGGATCTTGTAGTGCGCGAGCCTGCCGGCCGCGAATTCGCGGACCGCGTCGACGTCCAGCCCCGACGCACCCGCACGCAGCTGCACCCAGGCACACAGCTCCTCCCCGTACTTCTCGTCGGGCACACCGACCACCTGCACGTCGGCGATGTCGGGGTGCGAGTGGAGAAACTCCTCGATCTCGCGGGGATACACGTTCTCGCCACCGCGGATGACCATGTCCTTGATCCGCCCGACGACCGTCAGGTAACCGTCCGGACCCATCTGTGCCAGGTCGCCGGTGTGCATCCATCGGGCCTGGTCGACAGACTCTGCGGTCTTGCCCGGGTCGTCCCAGTAGCCGAGCATCACCGAGTAGCCGCGAGTGCAGAGCTCGCCGGTCTGACCCCTGGGCACGGTTAGACCGGTCGCGGGGTCGATGATCTTGACCTCCACGTGCGGGTGCACCAGGCCGATGGTCTCGGTCCGTCGCTCGATGTCGTCGTCGGCGCGGGTCTGCGTCGACACCGGTGACGTCTCCGTCATTCCGTACGCGATCCCTACCTCGCTCATGTTCATGTCCGTCAGGCAGCGCTTCATCACCTCGACCGGGCAGGGCGAGCCAGCCATCAGTCCAGTGCGCAGGCTGGACAGCTCGTAGGACGCGAAGTCGGGAAGGTTCTGTTCGGCGATGAACATGGTCGGCACGCCGTACAAGCCGGTGCAGCGCTCGGCGGCAACAGCGCTCAGTGTCGCCTCGGGGTCGAACGCCGGACCGGGGATGACCATGCACGCGCCGTGACTAGAGCAGCCGAGGTTGCCCATCACCATCCCGAAGCAGTGATAGAAGGGGACCGGGATGCACAACCGGTCCTGCTCGGTGAAGCCGATGCCCTCGGTCACGAAGTAGCCGTTGTTCAGGATGTTGTGGTGGCTGAGGGTCGCCCCCTTGGGGTAGCCCGTGGTCCCGGACGTGTACTGGATGTTGATCGGGTCGTCCGGGCTGAGCGCGGCCATCCGGGCGGCGACAGCGCCAGCGGGCTGCGACTCACCGCCCCGGACCAGCTCGTCCCAGGAGTCGTCCCCGATCCAGACCACCCGTTCCAGCCGGCGGCACTCGCCCCCGACCTCGTCGACCATCGCGCGATAGTCGCTGGTCTTGAACGACGTGGCGCTCACCAGCAGCCGGGTCCCGGACTGGTTGAGGGCGTAGGCCAGCTCGTGGGTGCGGTAGGCCGGGTTGATGGTGACCAGGATCGCGCCGACCTTGGCCGTGGCGTACTGCGTGATCGTCCACTCGGCGCAGTTCGGCGCCCACACCCCGACTCGGTCACCCGTGGCGACGTCGGCGGCGAGCAGGCCGCGGGCCAGTGCGTCGACGTCGCGGTCGAGCTGGGCGTAGGTCCAGCGCCGGCCGGTGGCGCACTCGACCAGAGCCTCCCGGTCGCCGTACCTGCCCACCGTGCGTTCGAGGTTGTGCCCGATGGTGTCGCCGAGCAGCGGCAGCGACGACGGCCCGGACGCGTACGACGACAAGCTGGCCCGGCTCATGCCGCGACAATAGATCGCCGCTGCCCCGCGACGGCGAGCACCGCCCTAGTCCGAACGGCCGGCATCGTCACGAGGCCCTTCAACGTGACCAGCCAGTCACTCATAGTGAAATGTGTCCTCTACTGCGTCCCTCGCCGTGGCTGCGCCCCCGCTGCGACACGTGCTCAGCCGGTTCAGCTATGGCGTGACCCCGAACCTCGTCGCCAAGGCTCGCGAGCTCGGCGGGGCGCAGGCCTGGTTCGAGACCCAGCTGGCCCACAGCGATGTGGCGGACCTCACCGCGAAGCGGATGCGTGGCTGGTTTCCCTACCTCGCCAAGACAGCGCGCGAGCTGTACGTCGCGCAGACGTCCGGCGAGTACCCCGCTTGGCAGTCCACGATGGACCTCGGCCGGTGGACCATCCTGCGCCGCACGTACAGCAAGCGGCAGCTGTTCGAGACGATGGTCGAGTTCTGGTCGAACCTGCTGCACGTCCCGCTCTACGAGGACGAGTCGTGGCCGCACCGGATCGGCTACGACGGTGTGATCCGCAAGCACGCGCTCGGCAGGTTCGAGGACATGCTGGCCGGTGCGACGGTGCACGGTGCCATGGGGTGCTACCTCGACAACGCCATCTCGACCAAATGGGCGGTGAACGAGAATCTCGGTCGCGAGCTGCTCGAGCTGCACACGGTGGGCGTGGAAGCGGGCTACACCGAGCGGGAGGTTCTGCACTCCGCCTACATCCTCACCGGGTGGCGCGTCGACATGTGGGACTCGTGGAACTCCTACTACGCACCACGCGACCACTGGACCGGGCCGGTGTCGGTGCTCGGGTTCACCGACCCAAACGCGACAGCCGACGGCCAGGCGCTCACCATGCGCTACCTGAGGTTCCTCGCACACCACCCGGCGACTGCTCGACGGATCGCCACCAAGCTGTGCGTACGTTTCGTGGCGGACCAGCCGTCGTCATCGATCGTCGACGCGGTCGCCGCGGCGTACCTGTCGTCAGGGACCGACATCAAGGCCACCCTGCGGGCGCTGCAGGCGCATCCCGACTTCGCCGCGTCGGTTGACGGCAAGGTCCGTACGCCGGCCGAGGACGCGATCGCGGCCTATCGCGTCCTCGGCGCGCGGGTCGAGCCGCCGACCAGCGACGACGACTTCGCCCGGGCGATCGGCTGGCAGCTGGAGTCACTGGGTCAGAAGCCGTACGGCTGGCCAGCGCCAGACGGCTTCCCCGACGTGGGCATCGCGTGGAGCTCGGTCGGACGCGTGCTGTCGTCGCTGGACCTGCACCTCACGCTGGCCGGCGGCTGGTGGCCCTCGAAGGGGGTCACGTACCCGACTGTGGCGGAACGGCTGCCGACATTGCCAGCGCGCTTCGACGCGATCGTCGATCACACGTCGCGGCAGCTGCTGCAGCGGCCGGCGACGCCCCAGCTGCAGGCGGCCTGCCGGGCGATGCTCGGGCTCGCCGCCGGCGACCGCTTCACCCGACCGGCCGACTTCGGCGAGTGGCGGCTGGTGCAGCTGCTCGCGACCGTGCTCAACAGCCCCGCACACTCGGCGCGCTGAAGGAGACTTCGATGCACTCACGGACCACACCCACCTGCGGCTGCACCGACTTCCGCAGCTCGCGACGGGGCTTCCTCAAGGGCCTCGGCGCCGCCGCTGGCGCCGGGGCCCTCACCAGCCTGGTCGGCGACGTCTTCACCCAGGCGAGCTTCGGCGCCGAGCCGGGCGGCAACGTCCTGGTCGTGCTCAGCTTGCGCGGCGGCAGCGACGGGTTGTCCCTGGTGGTGCCGCACGGGGACCCCGGTTATGCCGGGGTGCGGCCAACCATCGGCATACCCACCGGCAGCCTGCTGGTCAAGGACCCCATGTTCGGGTTGCACCCGGGGTTCCAGCCGTTGGCGCAGCTGTGGCAAGACGGCACGTTCGGGGCCATCCAGTCGGTCGGCATGCCACAGCCCGACCGCAGCCACTTCAGTGCGATGGAGCGGGTGGAGGACGCCGACCCCGGATCGTCGGCCCGGGTCGGGTGGATCAACCGGATGGTGGGACTCACCGGAGCGGGCGCCCCCAACCAGGCGATCCAGCTCGGCACCTCGCTGACACCGACCGCGCTGGTGGGCCCGGCCTCGGCCATGGCGGTCTACCAGCTGCGCGACATCGCACTGCCCGGTGGTTCCGACCTGGCGTTCCAGAACCGCACCCGGACTGCGCTCGAGCAGATGTGGACCGGCAACGGCTCGCTGCTGGGCCGGGCGATGGACTCCACGCTCACCACCACGCGCGACCTGGCCGGCCTGGCACAGTCCGACGAGAACCCCGCCAACGGTGCGACGTACCCCGCGGGCGACCTGGCGGAGTCGTTGCAGCAGAGCGCCCGGCTGATCCGCGCCGACGTCGGTACCCAGGTGGTCGCCGTCGACTTCGGTTCCTGGGACCACCATGAGGGACTCGGCACCGTCGACCGCGGCGACCTGCAGTGGATGGTACGAAACATGGCTCAGTCGCTGGCGGCGTTCTTCGTCGACCTCGGCACCGCCTCCGAACGGGTCACGGTCGTGACGATCTCGGAGTTCGGCCGGACGGTCAGCGAGAACGGCAGCGCCGGCGCCGAGCACGGCTACGGCAACTGCATGCTGCTGCTTGGCGCCGGAGTCAAGGGCGGGCAGGTGCACGGCCGCTGGCCCGGCCTGCGCAGCGCCGAGCTCGTCGACGGCGACCTCGCGGTCTCGCACGACTACCGGTCTGTCCTCGCCGAGGTCGTGGCGCGCCGGTTCCCCAGCGCCTCGATGCCGCAGGTCTTCCCTGGCTTCACCCCGGAGACCGTCGGGGTCATGCGCTAGCCCCGGGGGTCAGACCGCGACCGGGGCGCGAAGCTCCTCGGTACCGGCTGCGAGGCTCAGGTGCGGGTCCGTCTGTTCGTGGAGCGCCAGTCGACCGGCTGAGCCCCGACGGGGCCTCGGCCCGACGTCTCGCGTGCCTGCAGGTCACAAGCTAGGCGCGGCTCTCGTAAGGTGCGACACGTCGGGTGTTGCGGACGGGGACGACCTGCGCGACGGTGCTGGCCGGAGGTGCCACCCATGTCGTCTGCTGCTCGCCTGGCTGTCTGCTTGGCCGCCGTCGTGCTGGCCGGTTCACTGCTCGGTCCCGCCCAGGCGGCAGCGCAGTTCCTGCGCCTGGCCCGATCGGTCGACGCCGGCTACCCGATCGAGACCCCGCAGGTGGTGGCCTGCCGGTACGACTCCGAGCTCTGCCGACGGTGACGACCCTCCTGGACGTCGAGGACCTCGCGGTGCTGCGCCGCCGCACCAGCGCGAAGTGGACCTCGTACGAAGCTGACGTGCTGCCGTTGCCCGTCGCCGAGATGGACTTCGCCCTTGCGCCGGCCGTGCACGATGCGCTGCGCAGCGCCGTCGCGGCGTCGGACACGGGCTATGCCAACGCCAGACCGGTGCTCGGCGACGCCCTCGCGACGTTCGCGGCCGAACGCTGGAGCTGGGTGATCGATCCCGCCACCGTCGTGCCCGCCCCCGACGTCGGTGTGGGCGCGGTCGAGCTGCTGCGCGCCTGCTGCCAACGCGGCGATCGGGTCGTGATCAACCCACCCGTCTATCCACCGTTCTATCTGTGGCTCGACGAGGTCGGCGCCCGGTTGCTCGAGGCGCCGCTGCGCCAACGGGCCGACGACGCCTGGCTGCTCGACCTCGACGCTGTGGAGTCCGCGTTCAGGCAGCGGCCGGCCGCGTACGTGCTGTGCAACCCGCACAACCCGGTGGGACGGGTCCACTCCCGAGCCGAGCTCACCGAGGTGGCGCGCCTCGCCGAGCACTATTCCGTCACCGTCATCGCCGACGAGATCCACGCCCCGCTGGTGCTGCCGGGAGCAGAGTTCACACCGTTCCTCACCGTCCCAGGCGGTGCCGAGGTGGGCATCAGCCTCGTCTCGGCGAGCAAGGCCTTCAACTTGGCCGGGTTGAAGTGCGCGGCCGCGGTGACCTCGTCGCCCGCCATGCGGGCGGTCACCGACCGCCTGCCCGAGCACGGCCGGTGGCGGATCGGGCAGTTCGGGCTGCTGGCGACGCTGGCGGCGTTCACCAACGGTGGCGGCTGGCTGGACAGCCTGCTTGCCACGCTCGACGCGCGGCGTGCCCACCTCGGCGAGCTGCTCGACGCCCGGCTGCCACAGGTGCGCTGGCGGCCACCGGAGGCGACCTATCTCGCCTGGCTCGACTGCCGGGCGGTCGGTAGCGGCAGCACGCCCCGGGACCTCTTCCTCGAGCGTGGACGGGTCGCGCTGGAGGCCGGTCCCAATTTTGGGCAGCCCGGCGACGGCTGGGTGCGGCTCAACTTCGGCACCAGCGAAACCATCCTCGACCAAGCGGTGGCACGAATGGCGGCGTCGTTGCCGGGCTGAGCGACGCGCCGGACGGGGCGTCGTAGGTGCGGTCCAGAGCCGGGCCAAAGTGCTCAGGTGAGTGGCGGCCATGGGCCTTCTAGGACAACACCGCCGCCGGGCGGTGGCGATGCATCCAGGACGGCTCGCAGGGCCGTTGATACGTCAGTGGGTGGTCCCGCCTCCGCGCTTGCGCGAGCGCAGCTTGGCGGCCAGCTCCTTGGCCTTGCGCTGGTTCTCCGGCTTGGAAGCCTCGCGCTTGGCTGCCTGGAAAGCCTTGGCGCCTGCGCCTGTCTTGATCACCTTGCTGAACAGTCCCATGCGTCGATCCTGCCACGCGGGTGGTGAGTCGCGCCTGCCGGCGCAGGGGTCGCCGCCCTCGCGACCACCCCGCACCGGCTCGTCAGCGCTTGTCGGCGTCCTTGGTCGGCACCCGGATCGCCGGGGCCGGCGGGGTCTTCGCCGCCTTCTTCTTCGGCTTGCGCGCCTCGCGTCGTTGCTTGTCCTTGGCCATCGGAGTCCTTCTCCTGAGTCGTGGGTGGTTCACGTCGGGGCAGGCACAGAGCACCAGTGAGGACATCGGTGGGATCGCGCGCCCCCACTCGCTGTCCACCGCCCCGCTGGCGGACCCTCCTACTTCATCACGAACCCCTTGGCCGCAACGGTCGCCGCGGTGGTTGCGCTGCAGCGACGGTCTGCCGCGACGGTAGTCCGCTTGGCCTGCGCGCGCACCCGCTTAGCCGGATGCCTCCGGCTCGTCCTGCCGCTGCGGGAACCGTCCGGGATCGTCTCGGTCGGGCGCGACGCCGCCACCGTGAGGACTCTCACCCGTCTATCGCCTCACCATCGCGAGCGGGCTGTCCGCCTCGCCCCCCAGTGGCCACCAGCTGATCGAGCGCGGACCGTCCGGCTCGGGTGGCCGTCGGGGGCGGCGCGAGCGAGGCCGTTACGCCGGCGACGCTAGACGCCATCTCGGTCGGAACGAACGACAGGGGTGGCCCCGGCCGAAGCCGGTGCCACCCCTGTCGAGGTGTCGGACCGAAAGGTCAGACGGGGCGGACGTTCTCCGCCTGCGGGCCCTTCTGACCCTGCGTCTGGGTGAACTCCACGCGCTGGCCCTCGTCGAGCGAGCGGTAGCCCGTCGCGTCGATGGCCGAGTAGTGGACGAAGACATCGGGGCCGTCGCCGTCCTGTGCGATGAAGCCGAAGCCCTTCTCGGCGTTGAACCACTTCACTGTGCCTTGAGCCACGAGGCTCTCCTTCTGGGGTGTGCCGGTCGAGACCACTCGTTGCGGCCTCGGGTTGCTACCAGGCGCCACGCCTCCGGAACGAGCCCGAAGACACGAAAGCGCCCGCTTGTCAGACTTCGCGGGCGTTGTTGAACGAGCGGAAGTACAAACTTGCAACCGGGACGACCGTACGGGGGCGCGGGGACCGCGGTCAACCCGAGGTCGAGCGCGTTGTGCCATTCAGGTCGCGGTCCACGCCCCCGCCATCTCGTACGACGAGCCGGACATCGAGTCACTTCCCGGTCCGCACAGGAACACCGCGAGCCGGGCCACCTCGGCCGGTTCGATCAGTCGCTTGACCGGGGTGCGTGCGAGCAGCACCTCGTCCAGTACCTGCTGTTTGTCGATGCCATGGCTCACCGCTTGATCGGCGAGCTGCCCTTCGACCAGCGGGGTGCGTACATAGCCGGGGCAGATGGTGTTCGACGTGACCCCGCGCCCCGCGCCCTCGACGGCCAGGCTCTTGGACAGGCCCTCCAAGCCGTGCTTGGCGGTGACGTAGGCCGACTTGTACGGCGAGGCGCGCAGCCCGTGCACGCTGGACACGTGCACGAAGCGTCCCCAGCCCCGGGCGTACATCGCGGGCAGCAGTCTCTGCGCGATCCGGAAGGGCGACTCGACCATCACCGCGTGCATCGTGGCGAACGCGGCGGGGTCGAGGTCCTCGATTGCTGCCACGTGCTGGAAGCCCGCGTTGTTGACCACCACGTCGGCATCGACACCGGCAAGCGCATCGTCGGCCAGCGTTGCCACCTCGGCGAGGTCGGCCACCAGGGCCCTGCCACCGACTGACTCGGCTACCCGGTGCGCGCCGGCTGCATCACGGTCGAGGACGATCACAGCGGCGCCCGCCTCGGCGAACGCCTCGGCGCACGCCCGTCCGATCCCGCTCGCGGCGCCCGTGACGAGAACTGTGCGGCCGCGCAAGGATGGGTGGTCGTGCTGGGGCATGACCGCGACGATAGGGCCAAGCCGGGAGCGCCCGTCAGGCGTCGCGGCGGACGAACAGCACGCCGGCGGCCGCGAGCAGCAGCGCGGTGAAGCCGGCGAAGACGAGGCCGCCGCCGACCGCCCCGAGCGGGTCGTACCCGAGCAGGTCGAGCGCGTCGTTGGGCGACAGCTGCACGTACAGCTGGCTGCCGGCGTCGAAGGGCAGGTACCTGGCGAGGAACTGCACGTCGTCGAAGGCCGGCGGGAAGACCAGGACTGCCTGGATCACCGCCTCCACGACCGTCGGCATCACCAGGACGACGACCAGGGAGGCGATCTGGTTGCGAAAAAGCGACGCCAGCGCCAGACCAACGAGCGCGAACAGCGCCGTGTAGGTGCCGACGCCGAGGGCGAGCTCCAGCGCGGTACCCCCCTCGCCGTCGATGGCCGACAGGACCAGCAGTGCGATCCCGGCGCCGAGCAGCGTGATGACCGCTCCCACCAAGAACGCGGCAGCCGCGGTCACGAGCACCTTGGCCGCGAAGACGGCGCCCCGCGACGGCACCGCGGTGAGCGTCGCGCGGATCATCCCGTGCCGGTACTCGTGGCCGAAGCAGAAGACGCCGAGCAGTGCGAACAGGTACGCGACCAGCAGCGGCACGCCGCCGACGGCAGCACCCTGCGTAGCGACCGCGCCGAGCTGGTAGTTGTCTCCCTCGGAGACCTCACCGGCCGACGCGATTGCGAGCGCGATCAGCAACGCCAGCCCGAGCGTGACCACGGCACCGATGGCGGTCAGCCACCAGGTGGAGCGCAGCGTGGTTAGGCGGCGCCACTCGTAGCGCAGCGCGGCGATCACCGGGCACTCGCCACGTTGGGGTCGCCCGGGTCGGGGGTCCGGCCAGGCGGGGCGGGCGGGCTGCCGGGTTCGCCGCCGATCGAGCCTCCGACGAACTCCTCGCTGACTCCGGTCGCCTCGAGGAAAGCCTGCTCGAGGGTCGCCTCCCGGCTGGTCAGCTCGTGCACCCGCGCTCCGATCTCGTACGCGACGTCACCGACCTGGTCGCGATCGAGACCGGTGACGACGAAGCTGCCGTCGGGCTGCCCCTCGACGTAGCCGCCGCGCTCGGCGAGAACCGGTCCGAGCCGGGTGAGGTCCGGGCTACGGAGCACGACGGCCCGCCTGCGGCTGGTCTTGACGAAGTCGTCGACCGGGCCGCTCGCGATCAGCCTCCCCCGACCGATCACGACCAACCGATCGGCCATCAGCGCCATCTCGGCAAGCAGGTGGCTGGACACGAACACCGAATGACCGTGCGCGGCGAAGTCCTTGAGGAAACCGCGCAGCCACTGGATGCCTTGGGGGTCAAGACCGTTGGCTGGCTCGTCGAGGATCAGCGTGTGCGGATCGCCGAGCAGCGCGGCGGCGATGCCGAGCCGCTGACCCATGCCCAGGCTGAACTTCTTGGGCTTGCCCCGGGCCACCGCCGTCAAGCCCACCAGTTCGAGCACCTGGTCGACCCGGGCGTCGGTGATGCCGTTGGCTGCCGCGAGCAGCCGCAGGTGGTTGCGGGCCGTACGCGTGGGGTGGAAGGGCTTGGCCTCCAGCAGCGCACCGACGTGCCGCATCGGCTCGCCCAGGGAGCGGAACGCCATGCCGTCGAAGGTCGTCGAGCCCACGCCGTTGTCGAGGCCGAGCATCAGCCGCATCGTCGTGGACTTGCCCGAGCCGTTCGGGCCGAGGAAGCCTGTGACGCTTCCCGGGTCAACCCGGAACGAGAGGTCGTCCACCGCTTGCTTGGGGCCGTATCTCTTGCCCAGTGCCTGGGCCTCGATCGTCGCCACAGCTACAGCATGTCAGGCCATGTGATCGATTCCGGCGCCCTTGGTCGCATGGTGTGACGAGGCCGTGATGGGCTGGATCTCGTTCGTCCCTGCTGGCAGTGAGCGGTGGCGCGCCGTGTGGGAGCTACGCCGCCGCCTACGACGACCCGCGTGGTCGTGGTGGACTACCGCGACGCCGACTTCACGACTGCCTGCGACCGGTGGGGTCCGCGATTGTCGATCGTGCGGCGCAACCTCACCGTCACGCCGGCCGGGCCCAACCGCCGCTGCTGAGCGGGCGGCCCCGACTACGGTGGGAACGATGTCCTCCGAGCGGGCCTCCGATCGCGCGACGCCGCGCACTCTTGCCGACGCCTTGCGTACGTGGGATGACGAGTCGCTGGCAGCGCTGCTGCTCACCCGACCCGACCTGGCCCGACCGGCACCCGTCGACGTCGGCCAGCTCGCCGCTCGGGCCGGCGGCCGCGGATCGGTGGCCTTCGCGATCGACCGGCTCGATACCGCACACCTTGCCGTCCTCGAGGCGCTGGCAGGCGAAGACGACCGGGTCGGTGCCGACCAGCTGGAGCAGATCGTCTATGCGCGCCCGGCGACGGTGCGAGAGCTGGTTGCCGAGCTGCGCTCCCGCGCCCTGATCTGGGGCGACGACTCCGGGCTGCGACCGGTCCGGGCCGTACGCGACGTGCTCGGACCGGCACCTGCCGGTCTCGGGCCCTCTCTGAGCGCACTGCTGGTCCGACAGCCTCCTGCCGCTGTGCACGCGTTCGTGGACGGCCTCGACCTGCCAGCGGCGGACCCGCGCACTGACGTGGCTCGACTCGCTGCCGCGTACACCGACCCCAGCTGGGCGCAGGCTCAGATCGCCAGCGCCCGTGCGGCGGCCGGCGATGACGTGCTGCGCCTGCTCGACCGGCTCAGTGACGGCCCACCGAGCGGACGCCTGGGGCAGGTGCCCGCCGACGTCACGATCAGCACGGCCCGCGACCCGCTCGAGCACTTGCTGGCCCGGGCCCTGCTGGTCGCGACCGACCCCCGCACCGTCACGCTGCCGCGGGAGATCGGCCTGCTCCGCCGCGGCGGGCACACGACTCGCGAACCGGTGGACGAACCACCCCCCGTGCCCACCGTTCAGGTCGACCTGGCCCGCGCCGACCGGGTGGGAGCGAGCGCCGCCTTCGACCTGACGCGTCGAGTCGAGCTGATGCTCGACGCGTGGGGAACCAGGCCCCCACCGGTGTTGCGCTCCGGCGGCGTCGGTGTCCGCGAGGTGCGGGCGCTCGCCACCGGGCTCGATGTCGACGCCGATCATGCTGGGTTCCTTGTCGAGCTGGCCAGCGCCGCCGGGCTGCTCGCCAGGGGCGACGACTCTGACGGCGAGGGGGCATGGCTGCCCACGCAGGCGTTCGACAACTGGCGGGAGCGGCCGACCGCACACCGCTGGCGAGCCCTGGCCGGGGCCTGGCTGCGGATGCCTCGGGCGACCGCCCTCGTCGGCGACCGCGACGAGCACGACCGGCCGGTCGCCGCGCTGGCTCCCGATCTCGAACGCGGCGCGGTAGCCACGGTCCGGGCGGCCGCACTGGAAGGACTTGCCGCACTCCCGCCCGGCTGCGCCCCCGAATCGACCGACGACCTGGTCGCGAGAGTCGCCTGGGCTCGGCCTCGCCGGACGCTGCTGCGCGACCGGACCGTGCGACAGACGGTCATCGAGGCGGCGTGGCTCGGCGTGACCGCGCTGGGTGCGATGACGAGCCATGGTCGGCTGCTGGTGTGTGGCGAGGACCCGGTGGCTGCCCTCGACCCGCTGCTGCCCGAGCCGGTCGACCACCTGCTGCTGCAGGCCGACCTGACAGCGGTGGCACCGGGACCGCTCGACCGAGAGGTCGCACACGGCATTGCGATGCTGGCCGACGTCGAGTCACGCGGCGGGGCGACCGTCTATCGCTTCACGTCCGCGTCGCTGCGTCGGGCGCTCGACGCAGGCTGGCCGGCATCACAGCTGCATGCGTTTCTCGCGACCCACTCGCGCACACCGGTGCCGCAGCCGCTGACCTACCTGATCGACGACACCGCCCGCCGCCATGGCCGGCTGCGGGTGGGCAGCGCCGATGTCTACGTACGCAGCGACGACCCCGCCGACCTGGACACGCTGCTCGCCGAGCGCTCCCTCGCACCGTTGCGCCTGCGCCGACTGGCGCCAACGGTCGCGCTGTCAGACGTGTCCGGCGACGTGGTGCTGGCCCGGCTGCGGGCTGCCGGCCGGGAACCGGTGCTGGAGGATGCCGGGGGCCGCAGCGCCGAGACCCCGGCGCCGGTACGTCGAGCGACCACCGTGGTGGCGATGGTGACGGCGTCGGCGCTCGGCCCGTCGGAGGTTGCTGCAGTCGTCGCGGCCGTCCGCGCCGGGGAGCGCGCCCGGGTGGCGCGGCCTGCGCCGGCCGGTGGACCGGTGGCACCCACGCTGCTGGTGGAGCAGCTGCGGGCGGCGGTCGAGGACGGCGGCAGCCTGTGGCTTGCCTATCTCGACGAGACCGGCACCGTCTCCGAACGCGTCGTCGACCCCGTCGGCGTCGACGGCGGCCGCCTCACGGCCTACGACCACCGCAGCGCCCGCACCCGCAGCTTTGCCCTCCACCGGATCAGCCGGGTCGCCTCCGCCGGCTGACGCCGGGCGGTTTTCGCAAGGTCACCTGCGAAAGTGGCACTGCCCGGGGGTTGCGGCGCCCTGGCAGTGCGGGTTTCGCGGTAGGAGTGCCCCGAGACGGGTCGGTACGCAGCCGTCGCGGCTGACACGATGCGGGGGTGGAACCACGCACAGTCGGAGTCGAGGAAGAGCTGCTGGTCGTCGACCTCACCGACGGCACCCCTCAACCTCTTGGACAGCCCGTCGTCGAGTCAGCCGGTCGCGCCGGGCCGCAGGCGAGTGGGCAGGGTGGGGTCGAGAAGGAGCTGAAGCGCGAGCAGGTCGAGCTCAACTCCGAGCCCAGCACCGACCTCGCCGCGATCGGCGCAGATCTCACCCGCCTCCGCCGCCGGCTCTGCGACGCAGCGACGGACCATGGGCTCGCCCTCGCCGCTCTGGGGACCAGCCCCGTGCCGGTCGAGGCGACCCCGACCCGCAACCTGCGCTACGAGCGGATCAACAGCGAGTACGGGCTCACCACCCGCGAGCTGCTGGTCAACGGCTGCCACGTGCACGTCTCGGTGACGTCGCGTGCCGAAGCCGTGGGCGTGCTCGACCGGATCCGACCGTGGCTCGCGACCATTTCCGCGCTGACCTGCAACTCGCCATACTGGCAGGGCGTCGACAGCGGCTACGCCAGCTATCGGCATCGGGTGTGGAGCCGGATGCCGAGCGCCGGTCCGACCGAACTGTTCGGCGACGTGGCCGGCTATGACCGCGCGATCGCCCAGATGGTCTCCTGCGGCGCGGCCATGGACGACGGGATGATCTATCTCGACGCCCGCGTCTCCCGCGACTACCCGACCGTTGAGCTGCGGGTGGCAGACGTGTGCACCGCCGTCGACCACGCCGTCCTGGTGGCAGGGCTGGGTCGCGGCCTGGTCGAGACCGCGGCCCGCGAGCTGGCCGACGGCGTCGCCCCTGCCCCCGTACGGGTCGAGGTGCTGCGCGGCGCCGCCTGGCGGGCCGCCCGGACGGGGGTCAGCGGCGACCTCGTCGACACGCTGTCGGCCGGCACGGCACCGGCGGCCGAGCTGGTGGAGCGGTTGGTCGCCCATGTCGAGCCGGCACTACGCCACTACGGCGACCTTGACACGGTGTGGCGAACCGCGCGCGACGTGCTCGACCATGGCACCGGCGCCGACCAGCAGCGCGACGCGTACGCCCGCAGCGGCGGCGACCTGGTCGCCGTCGTGCGCGACACGGCAGCTCGCACGACCGCCGACCGATGAGTTCAGGGATCGGTCAGGGTCAAATGCGATGACGGGTGTCGGTGCCCGTCGATAGCGTGCCACCTGGCTGGAGACCACCGGCCATCGTCGTGAGGAGCCAACGCATGACCCGCTCTGTCGCCCGCGCCCTCAGCCACCACCGGCTCAAGTGGGTGGTTCTCGTCGTCTGGGTCGGCATCCTCGCCTTCGGCGTGATCTTCGGCAGCAGGATTTCCGATGCCTCGAACAACGAGGCATCCTCCTGGCTCCCCGGCGACGCCGAGTCGACCGAGGCGCTGGAGGCGCTCGGGACCTTCCAACCGCCCGACGCTCTCACCGCGCTAGTCGTCTACGAACGGTCGGGCGGCATCTCCGCTTCCGACACGCAGGCGGCGGCCAGCGACGCGGAGGAGTTTGCCGGGCTCGAGGGTGTGACAGGTGAGGTGCAGGGGCCGTTCCCCTCCGACGACGGCGAGGCGCTGCAGACCGTCGTCACCTTCGACCTCGGATCCGAAGGTTGGGAAAGGGCACCCGACATCGCCGACGACATCCACGCGATCTCTGATGCGAGCGCGGCGGACGGCCTCGAGATGTACATCACCGGCCCGATCGGCAACGCCGCAGACAGCGCCGAGGCGTTCGCCGGCATCGACAGCACCCTGCTCTTCGCGACCCTCGGAGTGGTCATCCTCATCCTGCTGCTTACCTATCGCAGCCCTGTCCTGTGGTTCCTGCCGATCCTGAGTGCGGTGCTCGCCCTGTTCGCAGCCCAGGGTGTGATCTACCTGCTGGCAACCCACGCCGGTCTGACCGTCAACGACCAGAGCTCGAGCATCCTCACCGTGCTGGTCATCGGCGCGGGCACCGACTACGCACTGCTGCTTGTCGCCCGCTACCGCGAGGAGCTGCGACTTCACGCCGACCGGCACGAGGCGATGACCGAGGCGCTGCACCGCGCCGGCCCGGCCATGATCGCGAGCGGCAGCACCGTGGTGCTCGGCATGCTCTGCCTGCTCGCTGCCAGCATGAACTCGACCCAGGGACTCGGGCCGGTCGCCGCCATCGGGGTTGCGGTGGCGCTGCTGGCCATGACCACGCTGCTGCCGGCGCTGCTGGTGATCTGCGGACGCTGGGTGTTCTGGCCGTTCCGGCCAGCCCACGGCAGCCCCGAGCCCACGACGACTGGCGTGTGGTCGCGGGTCGGCAGAGTCATCTCGCCCCGTCCTCGGCTGGTCTGGGTTGTCACGACAGTCCTGCTCGGCGCCGCCTGGCTCGGCCTTCCGTCACTGGACGCCACCGGCCTCACCACCGCCGAAGGCTTCCGCGGCGACAGCCCCGAGTCGGTGCAGGGAGAGGCGGTCCAGGCAGCCCATTTCGAGGGCGACGCCGGCAACCTGGTGCAGATCATCGGGCCGGCGGCCGACGCCGGCGCCATCGCCGAGACTGCTGGCTCGACCGAGGGCGTCACACCGGCCGGCGAGGCGCGCGTGGTGGACGACACGGCGCTGGTCACCGTGGCGCTCACCGACTCGGCGATCAGCCAGCCTGCGTACGACACCATCGAGCGGCTCCGTTCGTCGCTCGACACCGTCGGCGGCGACGTGATCGTCGGCGGCAACACCGCGATCCAACTCGACATCCAGGAGGCCTCGCAACGCGACAACCTGGTGGTGATCCCGCTGATCCTGCTGGTGGTACTGCTGATCCTGGGCCTGCTGCTGCGCGCGATCGTGGCCGCGGTTGTCCTGCTGCTCACCGTGGTGCTGTCCTTCGGCTCGGCGCTGGGCATCAGCGCGCTGTTCTTCGAGCACGTCTTCGGGTTCGGCGGGGCTGACAGCTCGTTCCCGCTGTTCGTGTTCGTGTTCCTGGTGGCGCTGGGGATCGACTACAACATCTTCCTGATGACGCGGGTGCGCGAGGAAGCGCTCGACCACGGCACTCGCCGGGGAGCGCAGATCGGGTTGGCCGCCACCGGCGGGGTGATCACCTCGGCCGGGTTCGTGCTGGCAGCAACCTTCGCCGTGCTCGCGACCCTGCCCCTGACGTTCCTTACGGAGATGGGCTTTGCCGTGGCACTCGGTGTGCTGCTGGACACGATGATCGTGCGCTCGGTGCTGGTCACGGCGCTGAACTTCGATCTCGGCCGGGTGATGTGGTGGCCGAGCTCGTTGTGGCACAAGCGCGACGATGCCGGCCACGACGAAGTCGCGGCACTGTCGACGCACACCGACCGCACACCGGTCAGCTGAGGAGGCCGGCCGACCCGATCGCGCTCAGCGGATCGGGTCGTCACCGGCCAGCCGGCTTGATGCCCGCGTCATCCGGCGGTCGAGCCGCTGCTGACGGCGGGCTTGTCGGGCGGCGGTGAGGTGGGCGGCGCGCGTCGCGGCGCGGTGGGAGGCTCCGACCTCGCGGGCGACGAGGTCGACGGGGGTGTGCACGGTGGCTCCTAGGCTGGTGATGGCTGGCAACTGTGACGTAAGGCACATAAGGCTAGTGTGACTATTACAGCATAGCGGGTCCCCGTAAGATCTTCACGTGGACTTCGTCCGTTACGCCGAGCGCGGCGCGCAGCTGGTCAACCACGCCATGGGCGGAGCCGACGATCTGGCCGACCTGCTCGCCGACCGTGACTGGCTCGTACCTCGGCTGGCTGACCGCGACGGCCGGGTCCTGCGACGTTTTCAGCGTGATCTGCGCCCGGTGTTCGAGGCAGCCTCGGCCGGGCAGGAGCAGGTCGTGGTCGACCGGCTCAACGCCCTGCTCGCCAAGCACCCCGTCACGCCCTACATCGCGGGGCACGACGCCGAGTCATGGCACCTGCACGTCAGCGACAAGGCCTCGTCGGTCGCCGACCTGCTGATCGCCGAAGCACTGCTGGGCTTGGCAGTGGTCGTCTGCGACGTCGGCGCCACCCGGCCCGGGGTCTGCCAGGCTGCAGGGTGCGACGACGTGTTCGTCGACACCTCGCCCAACCGGTCGCGCCGGTACTGCTCCGAGCGCTGCTCGTCGCGGGCCAATGTCGCCGCCTACCGCGCCCGGCGCAAGGCCGAGGCGTCCGCGCAAGGAGTGTCGGCGTGAACGACGGACCGCTGATCGTCCAGTCCGACAAGACGTTGCTGCTGGAGGTCGACCACGTCGACGCAGCCGAGTGCCGCAAGCAGATCGCCCCCTTCGCGGAGCTCGAGCGCTCGCCCGAGCACGTGCACACCTACCGGCTCACTGCCCTCGGGCTGTGGAACGCCCGCGCGGCCGGCCACGACGCCGAGCAGGTCGTCGACGTGCTGCTGAGCTTCTCGCGTTATCCCGTCCCACACGCGCTGCTGGTTGACCTGGCCGACACGATGGCCCGCTACGGGCGGCTGCGCCTCGACAAGCACCCCACCCACCGACTGATCCTCGTCACGACCGACCGACCGGTGCTCGAGGAGGTGCTGCGGTCCAAGCGAGTCGCGCCGATGCTCGGCACCCGCATCGACGACGAGACGGTAGCGGTGCACCCCTCCCAGCGCGGTCCGCTCAAGCAGGCGCTGCTCAAGCTGGGCTGGCCGGCCGCGGACACCGCTGGCTACGTCGACGGCGAGCGCCACGACATCGCACTGGTCGAGCACGGCTGGACGCTGCGGCCGTACCAGCACGAGGCGGTCGAGTCGTTCTGGCACGGCGGGTCCGGCGTCGTCGTGCTGCCGTGCGGCGCCGGCAAGACCCTGGTCGGTGCAGCTGCGATGGCGCGGGCGTCAGCGACCACACTGATCCTCGTCACCAGCACCGTCGCTGCCCGGCAGTGGCGCGACGAGCTGCTGCGACGCACGTCGCTCACCGATGCCGAGATCGGCGAGTACACCGGAGCCAAGAAGCAGGTGCGTCCCGTCACGATCGCGACCTACCAGGTCGTGACCACCCGCCGAAAGGGCGCGTACACGCACCTGGAGCTCTTTGATGCCCGCGACTGGGGTCTGGTCGTCTATGACGAGGTGCATCTGCTGCCCGCGCCGGTGTTCAGGATGACCGCAGACCTGCAGGCGCGCCGCCGACTCGGTCTGACCGCGACGCTCGTGCGTGAGGACGGCCGCGAGGGCGACGTGTTCAGCCTGATCGGGCCCAAGCGCTACGACGCGCCGTGGCGCGACATCGAGCAGCAGGGCTGGATCGCGCCCGCCGACTGCGTCGAGGTGCGGGTCACGCTGTCAGAGGGGGAGCGGCTCGCCTACGCCACCGCGGAGCCCCAGGACCGCTATCGACTCGCGGCCGCGACGGCCACCAAGACCTCCGTGGTGCAAGACATCGTCGAGCGGCATCGAGGTGAGCCGACCCTGGTGATCGGCCAGTACCTCGACCAGCTGGACGAGCTCGGTGAGCGGCTCGGCGCCCCCGTCGTCACGGGGCAGACCACCGTCCGCGAGCGACAACGACTGTTCGAGGCGTTCCGGACCGGCGAGGTCGACCTGCTGGTGGTGAGCAAGGTCGCGAACTTCTCGGTGGACCTTCCCGAGGCGAGCATCGCCGTACAGGTGTCAGGTGCGTTCGGGTCGCGTCAGGAAGAGGCGCAACGGCTGGGCCGGCTGCTACGACCCAAGCGCGACGGTCGCGGGGCCCGGTTCTATGCGGTTGTCACCCGTGACACGGTCGACGCCGACTTCGCCCAGCATCGGCAGCGGTTCCTCGCCGAGCAGGGGTACGCCTACCGGATCGTCGACTCCGACGACCTCCCCGCCGCCGACCGTTGAGCGCGCGGTCCACCGTCGCTGCGTGGGCGTCGTCGCCGCGCAGGGTCGCACACACGGGCCACTTCCCTGGCGTCAGGTGCACTGTGCCGGCGAAACAACGCTGGGGAAGCGCACTTTTCGCTGGTGAGCCAGCGAAAACGGCGGCCGGAGGGTCAGCGGGCCAGGGCGCTGGACCGCAGCTCGCGCAGCACGCCCGGAAGCTCGGTGGCCAGGTGGTCGAAGTCGGCGGGCTCGGTGACCGCGTGCGCGCCGGGACGAAGCCAGCCGCGGCCGCCCCAAGCGACGACGGCGACCTCGAGACCGCGCAGGCTCAAGGCGTCGCACAGGGCGTCGGCGGCCTGCTGGTCGCTCGCCACCCCGGCGGGGAGCGGGAGCAACCGCATGGTCGGCGCGGGCCGATCTGACAGCACGGAGAGGTCAACCTCATGTCCGGCGTCGCGCAGGGCCGTGACCAGGGTCTCGTTGCCGGCGCCGACCACCTGGGCACCGTGGGCCACCATGTCCCAGCCGCCCAGCTCGCCCCAGAGCGCCAGTGCGTCGGGCAGTGCCAGCCAGCCGCTGAGGTCCTGGGTGCCTCGGCTGTCGAAGCACGCGGGATATGTCACCTCGGATGCCCAGCCCAGCACGAGCGGCCGGACGAGCTCGCGCAACGGCGGTGCCAGCCACAGGCCGGCGGTGCCTCGCGGCGCGAACAGCCACTTGTGGAAGTTGCCGACCCAGACGTCGGCGCCCAGGCCGGCCACGTCGGTCGGCAGCGTGCCGGGAGCGTGCGCGCCGTCGACGAGCACCAGCGCCCGATGCCCGGTGGCGCGCACCGCCGCGGCAACCTCGCGGGCCGGGAACTCCCGAGCTGTCGGCGACGTGATCTGGTCGACGATCACCAACCTGGTTCGGGGACCGACGGCGCTGGCAAAGGCGCCGACGATCTCGGCGTCGCCGGCGGCAAGCGGGATCGCCACCTCGCGCACGGCCACGCCGTGATGCACCGACCACGACGCGAGCGCCAGCCGAACCGCGCCGTAGCCGTGGTCGCTCACGACGATGTCGTCGCCGCGGCCGAGCCGCAGCGAGGCAAGTACGGTCGAGATTCCCTCGGTGACGTTGGTGACCAGAGCGAGCGAGCCCGGATCGACCTCGAGCCAGCGAGCGGCCGCGAGCCGCGCCCGGGCGACTGCGGCGGGCAGCTCCACCCGGTGAAAGCGGTGCGGGTCGGCCTCCGCCCGCTCGATCCACCGCCGGCGGGCAGCGAGCACCGGGCGCGGCACCGCTCCGAACGCACCGAGGTTGAGGTGCGTACGACCGGGGTCGAGCGCGAACAGGTCGCCGAGCGCACGCCCGCCCCCCGTCCGGATCATGGATCAATCTTCACATCGGGCCGACTGACGGGTGAGCGCAGGGTGGCTGGAGGGCTGCGCGCGTGCGTCGGCCGGGTGTACGGTCTCCGTCCCCCCACCAGCGCCGAGAGGTGTCGCCCATGTCCGCGCGCCCAGACGCGCCGTCGCAGCCCGAGCTCGATCGCGAACGCCGCCACCTCGCGACCTCCCGTGTCGCGCTCAGCCGGATGCGCGCCCGGGTGGCAGGGCTGACCGCGCACGCGGGCGATCCGGTGTCGACCGAGCACCTTCGGGCCGCACTGTGGCATCGGATGCGCGCGCTGGAGGACGACCCGGAGGTGCCGCTGTTCTTTGGCAGGCTCGACACGACCGGCGACGCCGAGCAGCCGGCCGAGCGGCTCTATGTCGGTCGCCGGCACGTCACCGACGAGCACGGCGACCCGCTCGTGCTCGACTGGCGAGCCCGGGTGTGTCGCGCGTTCTACCGGGCCAACCCGCGCGCACCGATGGGAGTGCGGCTGCGACGCCGGTTCGGATTCCAGCATGGCAGGTTGACCGCCTACGAGGATGAGCCGCTGCACCGCACCGACGCCGCCCCCGGCAGCAGCGCGATCCTGGTCGACGAGATCGAGCGGCCGCGGCTCGGGCCGATGCGCGACATCGTGGCGACCATCCAGCCCGACCAGGACGAGATCGTGCGGGCCAGCCTCGCCAGCACGGTGTGCGTCCAGGGCGCACCGGGCACGGGCAAGACGGCGGTCGGGCTGCACCGCGCGGCGTACCTGCTCTATGCGCACCGCGACCAGCTGAGCCGACAGGGCGTGCTGGTGGTGGGCCCGAACAGCTCGTTCCTGCGTTACATCGGTGACGTGCTGCCGGCGCTCGGTGAGATCGACGCCCGGCAGACAACGGTCGAGCAGCTGTGCGGGCGCGTACACATCCGTGCCGTCGATGGCCCTGCTGCTGGCCGCCTCAAGGGGGACTCGCGGTTGGCCGAGATGGTGCGACGTGCGGTGTGGGCGCAGCTGCGTGTGCCCGACGAGCCGCTGGTCGTGCCACGCGGAGCCCGGCGCTGGCGGGTCCCGGCCCACGTCTCCGAGCCGATCGTCGCTGAGCTGCGCGGGCGTGGGGTGCGCTACGGGGCGGGGCGAGCGCTGCTGCCGCAGCGGATGGCGCACGCGGTGCTGGTGCGGATGGAGGAGGCAGGCGAGTCCCCCGACGACCGAGTGCAAGACGCCGTGGCGCGCTCGCGCCCGATGCGGGCCTGGTGCGACCAGGTGTGGCCTCGGGTCGACCCGGTCCGGCTGGTGTTCTGGCTGCTCAGCCGACCCGACCTGCTAGCGGAGGCCGCCGACGGCGTGCTCGACGACGACGAGCGGCGACTGCTGGCCTGGCCAACGCGGCCACGCTCGCCGGGCGCGGCCCGATGGACCCTTGCCGACGCCGTCCTGGTCGACGAGGTGGCCGACCTGGTCGAGCGGGTGCCGAGCCTCGGCCACGTCGTGCTCGACGAGGCGCAGGACCTGTCGCCGATGATGCTCCGCTGTGTCGGCCGGCAGTGCTCGACCGGGAGCGCGACCGTCCTGGGCGATGTCGCCCAGGCCACCACGCCGTGGGGAGTGCAGAGCTGGGCCGAGGCGCTGAGCCATCTGGGCAAGCCGCGAGCGCACGTCGAGGAGCTCACCGTCGGCTTCCGTGTCCCCGGCGAGGTGATCGACTACGCCGCCCGGTTGTTGCCGACCATCGCGCCTCATCTGCGCAAGCCGACCTCAGTGAGACGTTCCAGGGGTGAGCTTCGGATCGAGGAGACCGCGGTCCCACTCGATGCGGCCGTCTCTCACGTCGTGCAGGCTCTCGGCCTGCTGGGTTCGATCGGGCTCATCGTGCCCGACCCGCTGGCACTCGAGGCGGCGGCCGCCTTGACTCGCAGAGGGGTGGCCCACAGCGTGCTTGGTCAGCCAGATCGAGTGGACTCGGTCGACATCGAGACCCGGGTGGACCTCGTGCCCGCACGTCTCGTCAAAGGCCTCGAGTTCGACCATGTCGTACTTGTCGAGCCGGCAGCCATCGTCGACGGTGAGGCCGACGAGGTGACTGGTCTGCGCAGGCTCTACGTCTGCCTGACCAGGGCCGTCACGTCGCTCGTTGTGGTGCACGAG